>JAIRXW010000023.1 GCA_031268035.1 Rickettsiales bacterium | reverse complement strand
AGGGTAGTGGCAAGGATCTCTATAGAGATAAGAATGGTCTAAATATAACTCTTAGACTAGAAAACTCTCTAATTAATGGAGATAAAGCAGCACTGGGTATAACTCTAGGACAAAACTTTGCAAACCAAGGTAAAAGCTTTGGCTTTGGCCTGGGCTATAGATTCCACTAGTTGTTAATTCTTCTGTAACTGGGTCCTCCTCCTTCGGAGGAGGACCCGAGGGAGAAAATAGTTAGCTGCCCTTTAATCGGTTACCCTTAGAAAAGAGAGGAAAAGAGATGATTAGAAGGCAAAAGGAAAGTGAAAAAGTAATTGGCTGCCTTTAGAAAAGGGAGGAAAAGAGATGATTTGAAAGAAAAAGGAAAGTAAAAAAGTAATTGGCCACTCCAGAAAAAGGGGGAAGAAGAGATGATTAGAAGGCAAAAGGAAAATGAAAAAGTAATTGGCCATTCCAGAAAAAAAGAAGAAAGAAGGGAAAGAAATAACCCATAAACCAAGGTAAAAGCTTTGGCTTTGGCTTTGGCTTTGGCTTTGGCCCGGGCTATAGGTTCCACTAGTTGTTAATTCTTCTGTAACCAGGTCCTCCTCCTTCGGAGGAGGACCTGGGGAGAAAATAATTAGCTACTCTTTAATCGGTTACCCTTAGAAAAAAGAAGAAAAAGGAAAATAACTGGGAAGAGAAAGGAAAGTGAAAAGATAATTGGCCATTCCAGAAAAAAAGAAGAAAGAAGGGAAAGTAATAACCCGTAAACCTAAGTAAAAGCTTTGGCTTTGGCTTTGGCTTTGGCTTTGGCCTGGGCTATAGATTCCACCAGTTGTTTTTTAATTCTTCTGTAACCAGGTCCTCCTCCTTCGAAGGAGGACCTGGGGAGGAAATAGTTGATTACCCCATAAAAGAGAGAAAGAAAGGAGAAGAAAGGGAAAAAGAGGGGAGAAAAAAGATAATTGGCCACTCTAGAAAAAGGGAGGAAAAGAGATAATTAGAAGGCAAAAGAAAAGTGAAAAAGTAATTGACCACTCTAGAAAAAAGGGAGGAGGAAGGGAGACTCTGCCCCAAAGGTGAATTTATACTGTTTTTCCTCAGTAAATATATTGTCAGTCCAAATATGGAGCGACATACCACCATTTTCTTCTCTGTTTCCGGTTATAAGATGATTCTTAAATTTACCATTTCTAATTAGAGCGAACTTGTTTTCAAATAGCTCTGGGTAAATATTTTATTTGCAACTCTGAAATGGGCCTATGGCTAGATCTAATACATAAAAATTTTGGGCAAAACTAGCTGTTCCAGAGCAGGAATTTAGGGGGATGGCCCTTTTTAAATATCTGGAGTATTTTCTGCGGAAGAAAAATATTTTATTTGCAACTCTGAAATGGGCCTATGGCTAGATCTAATACATAAAAATTTCGGGCGAAACCAGCTGTTCCAGAACAGGAATTTGGGGGGATGACCCTTTTATAAATATTTGGAGTATTTTCTGCGGAAGAAAAATACAATATGAATTACAGCACTGTGGCCATTACTATTTTGCCCAACTCTTCCCCATAATTCCCATCTAGGGACACCTTTAGATAATTTTCTAATCTTCCAGAGTTTGCGGTTTCCACAAAAACCATCTGCCTCGTGCCACTAAAAACATTCCTCAACTTTAGCAAATTAGCTGCGGCAGCTTCTCTCAGCTGTTTTGCCCGAGCTGTTTTTATATTCTTTGGAATCTGGACCATAGAGGCTGCTCTCGTGCCTGGCCTTGGATTATAGGGAAATATGTGGCCATAGGTTATTGGAATTTCCCACAGCATTCTAAGGGAATTGTTATGCATTTCATCGGTTTCCGTGGGGAAACCAGCTATAAAATCAGCCCCAAAAACAACCTCTGGCCTGGCACTGAGAATATCTCTACATATATTGAAAACGTCTTCTTCACTGTGTCTTCGGCCCATTTTTCTAAGAATCACATCATCACCCGATTGTAAACTTAGATGCAGATGGGGCATTAGACGTCTCTCATATTTTATCTGCTCCATCAATGTTGGTCCAATGGCAGCAATATCCAGGGATGATAGGCGCAGTCTTTCCAGAGAAGTTTCTCTGACTATTAGTCCAACCAGATCGCCTAAATTAACCTTTACATCTAGCCCTTTGCCATAGTCGCATATGTTCACTCCCGTAAGAACTATTTCCCCAAAACCCAGATCCACTAATTTCTTAACCTGCTCCACTATATCAGTCGGAAGACTTGAGATACTTCGTCCTCTAGCAAAACGCGTCGCACAGAATGTACACTCATTATTACAACCATCCTGTATTTTGACAGAGGCTCTACTCATACCAGTGAACTTATCAACGGGATATAGCGGCAGGAATCTGCAGCTATCTGCTGTATTTGGATCAGTCGTGGGCTGATTTTTGTAATGCAGATAACTTTCTATTTTAAATTTATCCGCATTACCCAGAACAAAATCAACCTCCGGCATATTTCTATAGGAAGATCTATTTATCTGTGCGGCACAACCTACAACACCTATGGTAACATTTTTGCCTTTTTCTCTTCTGATTTTTCTTATGGACTGTCTCAGTTGTCTCTCCGCCTCCGCCGTAACGGCGCAGCTATTGAAAATAACCACGCCGTCTCTAGCAAAAACATTCATTCTAGCAGCCTCCTCCACAATGCCTCTCAGAACATCACTTTCGTAGCTGTTTAGTCTGCAGCCGAATGTTATAACTTCAACTCTATTGCCCAAAGTTTTTCGTTTCTATATATAATATTTGAACTCTTACATTAGGATGTCATCACCACTAACTATAGTGCTATCTGCTTGGTCCACAGTACTATCTACAGTTACATGGGATACATTGTAAGCCAATTGACCTCCATTATCTCTAATTATGTTCATGGTTTTTATCAATATGCCCTGTCTGATCTTGCTATGACCTGGTAAATCAACTGATGTCGTATAGGCCAATAACTTCAGATTTAACGCCGAAGGTCTTGCAACGGACTCAAAAAACACCAGAGTAATACCTTTTTTACTGACATTTTTATCCTCAAACAACATGTTTCTTACTTCGTTGGTTATTTTATCTAATTTATCAAGATCTACAAATCTTATGGGAATCATCTCCTCAATACGTCTACATATCATTCTTCCTTTATTTTCGACCACCATATTGGTAAATAGTGAATTAGAAACATATATTGGATACTTACCAAATGACATAATGGTCGTCCGCCTCCAACCAATTTCCTGCACTATGCCCTCTATAGGTTTATCCGGAGAGGAAATCCACTCGCCCACGGTGAATGGTTTGTCTATGAACAGAAGCGCCGTACCAAAAATATTCGCGATAATGTCCTTCGAAGCCAAACCTATCGTAAGACCTCCGATTCCTCCAATTGTCAGTAAACTCTGTAAATTTAGCCCAAGCTGGCTCATCGCAAAAAGTGCTATGATAAAGAAAACTACAAATTGAATAATCTTCTCAACAAATACTACACCTCCATAGTCAACAACTCCACCCTGTAACTCTTTTTTATCTGTAATTTTCCGACTGAACTCCGTTATAACTCCGTAGAATAGCCAAAAAATTGCGAAGGCTGTCAAAATTACCTCTAAATTTTTCCAGAAGGTTACTTCATGTAGATTTATGATTTCTACTATATCATAGTAGCATACAACCCATACATACATTAGTAGGGGATTTTTTATGGACAAGAATACGGATAAGGTTGTGGTACGTTCTTCTTTGGGTTTTCTGCCAAAGAAATTGAAAATGTACTCGACTATTTTTGCTACAACACAGGCAGCAATAATATACCAAAAGGATTTGATAATTACACCGTACACTTCCCTTTTTCTAAAGGCACTGATAAAAATCTTTAGTATTACTTCAGACGTTAACATATAAACAGACACACAAATAGTTTATAATGGCAGTCTAGTAATAGGTTTTCCTTAAGTCAATATTTATGGATGGAGAGGTTAGGCGAAACATTGACACTAAAACATATAAATATATATAGTTGTATTCTAAATAGAATTTTTACACCTTTTTCGTCCTCTTAGAATAGGACACTAATTTTTATTAAAATCACCACTAGGGCGCTCCTCTCCATCACTAATTGATTTTGGAATCACGACAAATCACATAACTGCCAATGCAAAAAATATTAAAAATGACTAAATATTAAAACATTACCTAAAGTACAACATATTTCAAATACTATTTCCCCATAGCAATTTTTTAAAAAAACAAAACAGATGAATTGCGCTGTAAATAATACTCCTAAATATGTTTTTTATCTGGCCATTGGCGACAGCTAAATAAATTGTTAAATTTAATTTGTTTTTATAGAACTTAAAAGTCGCAGACACGACGTGAATTGGCTATAATATCATTTTTTATATCTAATAATTTGCATATTAGTGAGAAAATAGTTGCTAATTACAATCATATTTTACAAAATAAAAATAATATTTGTCTCCAAATAATGTGGATGCTATGAAAGACCCATTCAAAACTAAAAATTCGATTTTAAAGACAATTTTTAAATATTGTAACGATAGAAGCAGCATAATTCCCCTAGCAATTATATTTGGTATTTTATCTAGCCACACAGCGGCAAAAGAAATCAGTGAAAAATTAAACTATGGAATCGAGAATATTCAGGGGACACAACAGGATAAAATCATTAATTTCAATGCGAAAGACAAAAACGGATTTTATATTCTACAGGGAACTCGAAATGAGCCCCTAATTTTCAATGGCAAGGGAGACAAACTAAAAAGTGGGGCAATAGAAATCCAAGAAAATACTAGATTGCTCCTGTTGGGATCCATCATATTTATGGAAGTGTCCAATGAGGGCTATGACAGCGGCGCCATAGACGTGGCCAGCGGTGGCATACTTCGTATGGAATTATCTGAAGCCGGAGAAGAAATTAGGTTTGAGAACACACAGTCCTCCTATGATATAAAAAATGGAGGCTTGGTATCCATAAATGTTGCAGCTAACACAAGGGTCTCATTTGGTAAAAGTATACACAGCAGTGATAGATATGGAAAACTTGAAATCATCGGTCCAGGAGAAGTAAATATTTACGCCTCTGTCGTATCGGAGTGTGAAACAAAATTCATTAATGGACCAATTATCACTCTCTTTATAAAAAGATTTAATAAATATCTAGGTAGAGGAGGTGGGGGAGGTATGTTTCTAGACGCCATCGCAAGATGCAGCAACAATATCCATGGCGATCTATATGTTGATCCTAAAATTCCAAAGGGCTATTACAGTGCTGGAACTAGAAAGGAATATACCTATGTAAGAGCGCTTAATGGAGCTGGCGAAGGAAATATGTACATCCCGATGCTTTTCCCCCATACAATGAGTGGCTATGGCTATTCCGTAGACTTTAAAAATGTAGAAAAGGAACTGGATAATTTTGACAACGAAGCCATTGGTCTAGATCAAAATACCGAGGAATTGGAAAGCGAAATAGATAACTATGAACTCCATAGACGGAGCACTCTCGAATTCGTCTTCGAAAAGAACATAAATATTATCTCGGGAATGCAATTTGCTAAAATTACCGTTGAGAATGACGAAATTCTAAGTACTAAGGGAAATTTTGAGCCAATATATTTTATATACTATTTACAAAATGGCGCCATAGAAATTAAAAATGGCGGAGAAGCCTATATTGTTGGATCAGCCGCACTAAAATATGTGAAAAATTCTGGACGTGGGGCCATAGATCTGTTGGGCACTAACAGTAAACTTGGCATTCTGATGCCATCATTTGGTGATTACATTGAATTTTTGGGAAATTCCTGGTCCGAAACGGCGGACATATACAATGCTAATAGCTCCAGGGCAGTGGAAATAGAGGGTGTACAGGGCACAACCCTTAAACTAGATGGTGGAATAGTTGGGAAAAATAATGGTTCCCTGATCATCAGAGGAGCGCCACAGATATACGTGGGAGAAACTCGTATAGAACAGCACAGCATCATATTTGAGGGGCAGCCAGAGATAGTATTTAGTCCTGGCGGTAGAATTATAATAGGCAGAGGAGGCAGTATATCTGGCGCGCCCATAATAAAAATAAAATTATCCTCTGAACAAATAGATCAACTGGAAGAGATGGAAGAGCTGCTATCCGTCAAAAATCAGCTGAGCTATGAGTATCTCACCCTTGGAGAAAACGTAGATTTGGAAAACTATCACCCCATCATAGAAATGTCCAACATAGACCCCGATGGGAACTTTCGAATGGCCTACGATCTGGATTTTTTGACCAATCAGATGGAATACAAAAGGCGAATCAATATATTCCCCGGGAGAAGAATATTACCATCCGGAGTCCAAAACTCTAAAATTACTGTCTATGCTGGACAAAAAGTAATTAGCTATGGCTCAATCGACTTTTCAAATATCAATAAAGATCACGATGGAGAAGAAAGTCTCCACATTTCTTCTACTGGAATTTTTGAACTGAGACTCCAGAATTTAAATGATGTTATTGTGTTTGGAGGCTCAAAAAAATCTAATGGCGTGAATAATATGGGCACCCTACTGGTAGATGGCCCCGGAACTACAAAATTTATCCACAGTAGCGTGGAGGGACTAAATGGAACTCTGATCATAGAGGGGTCTTCGGTCCTGAATGTCTATGACACTAAAATAAACCAAAAAAACATAGCATTTGGAGCCAAAACAACCATGCTATTGGATATGGCTAGCATAGTTAATAATTCTAATTTCGATGATACCGAAAAATCAAATAAAATACTAAATATTCAGGAAAGCGGTTCCATCGAAGGCACCCCAAATATTACTCTAACTCTGGCAGATGATGTAATTCTATCCATGGAAAATGCGGCCATTGGGGAAATTTCGGAATTTAGATACATCACCTTAGCAGATGGGGTATCTACGGCTAATTTTAAACCAATCCTGTCTAGTAAATTAAAATTTGGTAGAGTGCGAGAGACTACAGACAGAGATGTAAATAATTCAGAGAACATTGAGTACAGAGCTATAAAAATTACATTTGGAGGGACAGAGGAAGAGCCAGACTATACAATTCTAAAAACGCGTGTAGCCAATATCGAGGATGTTTCCCAGGATGTTGTGACTAGAACACTAAAAAATACAAAAGCACAGGAAGTGGAGAGAATTGTGACTTTTTTCAATTCACTGCTGATAAGAAATAGTGCAGCTCGTCAAGCCCTGGAGCAGGAGGATGAACATAAAATTAGAAATGTCTATGCGCAATATAATCCAGATTCTCATATCGCATCTGATCTAAGGAGCGACACGATTTTATTACAATCTTTTGGTGATCTGGTAGCCGACCGAATGGTCACCGCCGATGATTTTTCTCCCTCTACGGTGTCAGAACTATTGGTAGCCGCAGCTGGTCACCAGGGGCTAGCCTATGGACTTCTGAAAGACAGGGCCCATAGTGAATATCTTCTGTCCAGAATATGGTTTCATATTTTCGGAAGTCTGGGCAGCCAGAATATGGAGGAAAAAATGAAAACATTTGGCTACGGCCTTGCATTGTCTATGGACCATAGATTTGGGGATCATTTTAGAATTGGCCTGGCCTATAGTCTAAATCTAAATAGTCTCGAGGGAGACTACAGAAAAAGGAAAACTAGCATCCATAGTCTTTCACTATATGGTGATTATTATGCCAGAGGTCTAAACCTGGCAGAGGGTCTTCATATATCAACTCTAATGACCGGTGGATTTACCGAAGATAAAAATAATGAACTCTCGGGAAGTGGAAATATCATCTATCTAGCTCCAACCATGGGTTATATTTTCAACATAAAAAACTCCGAGACTTTAAAACTTAATGTCATTCCAGAGCTGGGCCTTAGATATTCATATATTTATCGAGGTAAACAAAAGAGCAATGACAACGAAGTGTCCGCTGTGACCGGAAACGTTCTGGTTCTATCCACAGATCTGAGGATAGACACTCTTTTCAAAAATGGGTTCAAGCTGGGAACAAAATTCGGAGTTAGCGGCGATATTTTTAGCACAAATGATAATTTCTATTTCGTCACCCTGTATGACGGCAAAGGCTATCAAATATTAGATGAAACTGATAAAAAATTAAATTTATTGGCAGAATTTGGAATTAATGTTGGTTGGCAAGCGACCAAAGCTTTTGGTATGTCTATTAGCTATGCAGGCAAGTATTCTCAAGACATGGTAAACAATGTTTTGAGCTTTGGAGTAAAACTAGACTTTTAGTGTTTCTGCATAGGAATCAAGCCATAGACAACTGGGCTCCACACCATAGTCTCTGAATATCACCGCATAGAGGAGCTGGTGTTTTGCTCTAAACTCAGGATTTTTTTAAAGCCATCAAAATATTAACTATACTCGCAGGAGTCGCGCCATCTATTCTGCTGGCGACTTCCACACTATAGGGTCTGTGTAATTTAAACTTTTCCCGAACCTCATTTGTCAATCCCCCCACCGCATCGTAGTTGAAATCAACTGGAATTAGCATATCCTTATCTTTCTCCAGCATTTCAATATTTTCTCTCTGTCTTCTGAGATAGGGCTCATAGATGGATTCTATGGTGAGAGTGTTTCTAATGTCTTCATCAATATCTCTGAGTTCACCAAATACTGATTCCAACTGCTCCAGAGACACATTCGGATGTCCCAGAAGAGAATAGATCGTATGAATATTCCCATCCATTTTAACAGCTATTCCATGTTCGGCCAGTTCACTGCTGCTAATGGTTTTGGCCAATAATTGATTTTTAATACTTTCTAAAGCGTTTTTTCTACTTAAAAACGCTTTTTCCCTCTTTTTAGATACACAGCCCACGGCTATTCCCTTCTCTGTCAATCGCAGATCAGCATTATCCATTCTCAGAAAAAGTCTAAACTCGGCTCTGGATGTAAACATTCTGTAGGGCTCCACCGTACCTTTGGTTGTTAGATCGTCGACCATAACTCCCAGATAGCTGGTTTCTCTGCCCAGAATAAATGGTCTATCACTGACACTATTGATGCCGGCAATAATCCCCTGCCCCGCGGCCTCCTCATAGCCTGTGGTTCCATTTATCTGGCCGGCCAAGAATAGTCTCTCTATATTTTTAGTTTCTAGGGTTGGCCTAAGATCAATGGGATTGACATAGTCATATTCTATGGCGTAGCCATAGCAGAGAATTTTGCATTTTTCCAATCCCTCTATGCTATGTATAAATTCCTCCTGAACATCCTTCGGCAGAGAGGTGGATATGCCGTTTGGATATATTACTTTACCATCTATGTTCTCGGCCTCCAAAAAAATTTGATGTCTATCTCTGTCGGAAAATTTTATCACCTTATCCTCCAGAGAAGGGCAATAGCGTGGACCATTGCCGCTAATTTTACCACCGTAGAGAGCGCTTCTATGAATGTTTTTAGTGACAATACTGTGAGTATTTTTATTGCTGTAGGTTATATAGCAATTTATCTGGGGCACAGCGATACTATCGGTGTCGTAGGAAAATGGCCTAGGCTGTTCATCGACCCTCTGCACCTCTAGTTTGGAAAAATCTATGGTTGACCCATCTAGTCTAGCTGGAGTACCGGTTTTCATTCTTCCCACAGTGAATCCATGGTTTCTAAAGAATGTCGCGAGTTTTTTCGATGATTTTTCGCCCAGTCTACCGCCATCAAAATCATCTTGGCCAACATGGATGACTCCATTGAGAAAAGTACCGGTGGCTATGATAACGGCAGATGAAAAAATTTTTGCCCCACCGGCGGTGACTACGCCAATGACTCTGTGATTCTCCAGCACAAGTTCCGTAACCTCGTCCTCTAAAATATCTATATTTTTCTCTAGCGCTAGAAGACCGCCTATGGCTTTTCTATAGAGCTCTCTGTCCACCTGACATCTGGGCGAGTGAACAGCTGGCCCTCTACTGGCATTCAATATTTTAAAATGTGTGCCAGAAAGATCCGCGCATTTCGCCATCAGACCATCCAAGGCGTCTATTTCTCTGACTATAATGCCCTTTGCGACTCCGCCTATGGAGGGATTGCAGGACATTTCGCCAATATTCCTGTGGCTGAAGGTCACTAGAACAACCTTTTTGCCCATTCTAGAGATCACTGCCGCCGCCTCGGCCCCGGCATGGCCACCTCCTATCACTACAGTATCATACAGCATCTTCTGAAGAATTCAAAGACATTTACATTTACAGGACATTCGATTTCTCGGCCCCCAGAATACTCATCCAAAGTCAACCTTCTAACGCTCACATATTTTTCCCACATATTTTTGACCTAACAACTTATTTTTTGCTAGTCAAGAGCTAAAGATTTCCTCTGGCCATAAACCTGACTATCTGCCACATCGGCCCCTTCTCTATCCCAACCCCTTCTCTATCCTTCTCCTTTAGAAGTCTAAATAATTCAGGAACGGGTCTAAACAGAACAACCAACTGGTGCCGAAAAGAGGATTTGGACCTCCGACCCACTGATTACGAATTATAAAAATAGGTATTTCATCCCGCCACGATAGGTTATATTTACCTATAAATTACTTAATTTTTAGTGTTCTATGCGCCCTATAGCTGGAATCTTTGCCAATAGTCCTCCGGCTGCCTCTATGGTCTCCGGAACAGGGGTGTTTTCTATATCCAGAAGAACACGTTTTCCCTCCATGAATTCAAAAAGTATCGCTGGTCCACCATCTATTTCGGCTACAGATTTCCCATCCAGAGCCTTCAGCATAGAGGGTACTGGAAGTTTTGACGAGCACAGCTGCTTTAGCTCTATTCCCTCCAGGCTGGCACTAGATTTTCCGTAGGCTATGTTTCCCGCTATGGTTTGGACGGAACCTGTCCAGCTCTGGCCGGAAGTGTGGTGGAAAGGACCGGAAGGCCACCTGCTGTGGTTGGTGGGGTTTCTCAGTAGTCAGAGGATAGTGAACTTAACTTTTTGAACCGAAAAAGCACGGCAGGAGGAGAAAAATAAACACCTCCTTAAAAAAAACTAGGCAATAGCTAAACTACCCCCTAGCTCGTACGTAAATTCCACAGATAGCTCCATTGAAAATAGCAATAAATTAGAACAGATAATTTACAGTAAGCTTTACCGCCTTATCTAGAAAGACACCTTCCTCAAATTCACTGCGCGTAGCGTTGTAGCCTACTCTGAGCTCAACTCTGTCAAGGAAAATGTAGCTTAGACCAACCCCGATCGATGGAGAAAAAATATTAAGAGTAAATGTTGGATTTTTATTCCCCTCAAGATCAACTTCCTTATAGGTTGTTACAAAATTATCTCCGATAAAACCAAATACTGACAAATTATCTGTAAGATTATATTTCAGACCTAATCTAAGGGCGATTAGATCTCTAAGTGTAAAACTATAGATGGGGGATACTCAATTTTAAAAATACTATTTAGCACATTAATCTTTAGTTCCGCAATCCAGTGAAGGCGTGTATTGTCAAAGGCAAATGTTTTACCAAAAACAATTCCAACGACACTTCTTTTTTGGCTTTTTTCTTGGGAAGGATTTGGCTTTTTATATTCTATATTAGAATCCTCATATTCAAAACCAACATGGAACCTATTTCCTGTATCTGCATTCGCCAAAGAGAGCGTAATAAGTGGCAGTATAAATAAATATTTTTTCATGAACTTTATCTTCATAGTCTTTATATTTCTCGCAAAAACAATCCGTCTGTTCACTGTAAATGGTATTTTGGAAATTGTCTATGGATAGAAAATTCGTTCAATACCCGGAAACGCCAACTATGTTGACATTTAAAACAAATATTTTCAGTGCAGCGGTGTAAAAAGCGGTTTTCAGCCACTTTTTAACGGGAGTAACGAAGGGGTTTAACGGAGGGAGTTTTAAAGATTTTATGTGCCGGTTTTGGGCCAATTGTTTGTGCAAAAATATTCTAGGGTTTAGCCAATTTATTTATAAAAATAAACTGGTTTTAGCTATGAAATACAGCCGCCCGCAGGATTTAAAAATTAGGCAACTAATCGAGTGTTTTTGCCTCGATGTAGTTTCTATAAAAACATCCATGCTATTGCATATTAATCAAAACACGATCAACGGATATTTCGCCCTTCTCTACAACGCCTTGACTAATGACAGCATGGTGGAGGGGGAAAAGGGGAAACCCGAAGCATTTAAACTGGACGAAAGCTATTTCGAAGCTAGGGGAATCGGAAAAAAAATAGGAAAGAGAACCAAATAATTCAGGAACGGGTCTAAACAGAACAACCAACTGGTGCCGAAAAGAGGATTTGAACCTCCGACCTACTGATTACGGATCAGGCGCTCTACCAACTGAGCTATTTCGGCCTAATTCGCTACCTACTGTGCTCAGAAAAGCAACTTCTAACTAATTCTCTGAACAGAGGACCAACAGAAAACGGTCTCGACGTAAGTTCTGGATGAAATTGGGTTGCAATAAAAAATTTATTAGCGGGTATCTCGACGCACTCTAGAAGACCACTTTCCTTAGACACTCCAGAGAAAATTAATCCATTCTCTTCAAATTGTCTGACATAGCTCACATTAACTTCGTACCTATGTCTATGTCTTTCTCGTATAACACTGGTTCCATAGATTTTTCTAATGAGGCTTCCCTCTTTCAACAGAGCATTGTAGCCGCCTAGCCGCATAGTTCCTCCCAGATCCGAATTCTCATCTCTAATTTCCTTTTTGCCATTTTTCTCCATCTCGGTTATGAGTGCCACCACCGGATTATTAGTGTTTCTTGAAAATTCCGTAGAGTCCGCATCCTTTATATGTAGTACATTCCTTGCAAATTCCATAACAGCTAGCTGCATGCCAAGGCATATGCCGAGAAATGGAATGTTATTTTTTCTGGCATACTCTATGGCAAGTATCTTGCCCTCGATGCCGTCGAATCCAAAACCGCCCGGAACTATTATTCCATCAACTCCCTTCAGACTATTTTCAATTTTATCCTGGGAATTTGTTATTCTAGAATTAACCCAAACAATTTCTGTGGAAATACCATTAGCAATTCCTCCATGGCCTATAGCTTCCACCAGAGACTTATAGGAATCCTTATGGTTAGTGTATTTACCCACTAGAGCTATCTTCACAGATCCTCTCGGATGGTTTATAGTGTTCGCTATTTCCTGCCAGATTGATAGATCCACCTTTAGACTGTCTTTCATACCAAGGCATTCCAAAATTTGCCTATCAAGTCCATTGTTACCATATACCAGAGGTATTTTATATATATTGTCCACATTAGGAGCAGGTATAACATTTTCTCGTTCAACATTACAGAACAGGGATATTTTTTTCAGCTGCCTTTCCGGTATTTCAACATCCGATCTGCAAAGTAATATATCTGGCTGTATTCCCAAAGATCTAAGAACTTTCACCGAATGCTGAGTCGGCTTAGTTTTTAACTCCTCGGCAGCCAGTATAAACGGCAAATATGTGAGGTGCACAAAGCACGCCTCGCTGTGTCCAAGTTTAAAACCCAACTGCCCTATAGCCTCAAAAAATGGTAAACCCTCTATATCTCCTACGGTACCTCCGATCTCTAGAATGACAAAATCAACATCGCCATCACCTGAATATAGAATAAAATTACTTATAGCGTTAGTTACATCTGGAACTATCTGAACATTTCTTCCTAGAAATTCCCCCCTTCGCTCCTTCCTTATAAGACTTTCATGTATTTTGCCGGTGGTGATGGTATCGTGTTTGGTTGTGTCGACCGCAGTAAATCTCTCATAATACCCTAAATCTAGATCTCCTTCGGTTCCATCGTCCGTTACAAAAACTTCTCCATGCTCTATAGGACTCATGGTTCCGGGATCAACATTAAGATATGGATCTAGCTTACGCAATTTCACTTTAAATCCTCTGGCCTGCAGAAGAGCGCCTGTTGTTGCAGCGGCTATGCCTTTCCCCAGAGAAGAGATAACTCCCCCTGTTATGAATATATATTTGGTCATCTCGTTTGCTAGTTTTTCCGATGATAAAAACAGCTAATAATTTTGCAAGGACTTTTAAAAAGTATTCGCTCCCCTGCCCCAGAAAATCCCTGGGAGATTAGGGAAGTTTTTTATATGAAAAACTCTGTTGTTTTACAGCTATTTACTGCTTCGACGTGCTTTTTCCATTCGACGAAGATTCAACTAGAAGGTCTTCCAATGCAGGGTTGTTTGAAATTTTTGCAGAATTTTCAAAGTCTTTCGCAGAATTTTTTAATATATTTACCTCTTTTTCCAAAAATTTGTTTTCTCTGTCAATATCCTCTTCACTTTTCTCCTGTTTATTCTCCTGCCTCTCTTTATTTTCCAGATTCTTTTCCAGACTTTTATTTTCATCCTCTTCAGGATAATTATCTTTTAAAATCGCTTTTAGATTTTTAGTCCACAACTGTTTTCCTTCGGCAGGATCATAAAATTTTTCTACCTCTACTACCCAATCTTCGCTCTTTTCTCCACTTTCTTCCTTAGCTTCTTTAAAAAAACTTATAAGTCGTTTATTATTTTTTTCCGCTATCGTTTCCAAACGCTGTTTATTCTCCTTTACCGCCTTTTTAATGGCTTCTTCACATGATTTTTTCCCTCTTTCCCCATCTATAAGGTCAAATTTTTCCTGATCTGTTTTTTCACTTTCCAAATTCATAAGTGACGGAACTACTGATGTGAAAACTCCCCACATGACACTTCCAATCGTATTAATAACATCTTTAGAAAATTCAGCAAAAGACTTTTCGGATGATTTTTCTTTTCGCAATTCTTTGGAATATTCGTAAACTTCCGGGTAATCTTTGATTAATTTAAGATTTGCTTTTGCATGCTGATATTTTAGAGCCTTCTGGCGGAGATCGTCAGCATCTTTATTTAATTTTCTAACTTTTTCTACTTTTTCTACTTCTTCTTCAATATCATTATATTCTTTATTATAATTTAATTCTTCCTCTAAAACCCCATTTATATTCTTTATTGCCTCTGCTCTAGCTTTTATTTTATTATCTATGTATCCCTTCACGAGTTTTTTAGAATAATTTTCTGCAAAATAATTACATTCTTTTGCAATTTTATTTTTTAATTTTCTGTAAGACGCACTATCGAAACCAGTTCGTTCCTTTTTTTTCTTGTTTAGAAGATTATATAAAAAAGTCGAAATTATTTTCCCAATTTCTCTATAGACTCTACGTAAAGAGGCTAATATTATATAGGTTGGATACTCGGCCGATGCCTTCGATTCTTTTCTCTTGTCAGTATGCGACTTTTTTATAGCTTCTTTCGAATTTTCCCCCGTATAGAGTGATAATTCACTGGCGTCAAGTATTCTGCCTGTTGTCACTGTCGCGCCGCTCGCTACAACAAGGGTAGTGATAGGTGTACTAAGTATTTTTGGTAAGGTATTTTTTACCGCAAAAAATGCACCTCCTGTTACCAGAGCGCTTTCAATGGCGTTGATAAAAGGAGTTAAACCAGCTCTTATACTAACAGCCTTACTATCAACATCCTGGGGAGGGCATATATTATAGGCGTTTATTATGTTACTCATATATTTCAGTTGATGTTCGTCTAGAGTATTTTTTTTGGAAAACAGGTCTTCTATATTTAAATCATTATTTTTCTGGATAATCTCTGCGTATTTAAGATATATTTTTGCAAATTTTTCTTTAAAAAATACAGGTAATGGCGCATTAGCCGGATCTTTTCCACCGTAATAGGTCATTGTAAATGATTCGATCAACTTTATCATCTCTTCAGCTATGAGTTCACGGTAACCAATGTCTAGACCGTCGTCACTGGCTAGAGAGAAGAGAGTATCCAGAGCGCTGTCATACTTATCTACGGAATCATACTCCACTGATGTTGCAAGATTATGTACACATTTTATAAGTATTGTTAAGTGCCCCTTTGCTGCTTTTTTTTCTTCAAGGGGTATCAAAAGTTTCAATAAATTTATATCATCTATAATAGAATAAATATCGCCTCTTAGGGAAACTTGGTCGTATAGAGCAGAGACAATTGTTTTTCTCTGGCCAGGAGATTTCGCAATCCAGTCCATAACTTTAATTGCCATATCTTCCCATTCTTCAGATTTTACATAGAACTCAATATTTGCCTTAAATGTTCTTCCATTGAGAACAGTCGTAGATTTTTCCTCTGCAATTATTTCTCTAATTTTTTTTTCCCTATCTTTACTTAATTCAATTTTTTGAGTGCTTATGTGATTAAAATCAATTTTTATTAAAGCCTCTAGAACCTCTGTTTCAGTTTTTTCAGATATACTTTTACTTATAACCTGTGCGCTTTCTGGTATTGAGGCTAATTTTTTAGAGTCCACTAGACTCTTTAGTTGCTCTTCTTTGAGAGATTTAATTTTTTGATTCTCAAACAGATATTTCAATGTGTCCTCTGATAGATATTGCAATTTATTCTCAAATATCAGGGCATCTATCTGCCCCTGGGTTAAACTTTTAGCCTGTTCTGTGGCAATGGCTCCTATGTGTTCTTCGTCTAAGGCACCAACTTGTTTATTTGTGAGAGTGGCAATTGTTTTTGGTGCTAGAGTATTAAATACTTTCTTATCTATAGAATTAAGGTCCTCAAGAGCGCAAATTTTTTTGCTTACGAAAAAGAGGGAGAGTCCATCTCCGTTCACTTCGGCCATTGCATCAAGCTGCTCCGCGGTCAGCTGTTTAGTAAATTTTTCCCGGGGAGAAGAATCTAAATTTTTTATAGTTCTATCATCTATTTTAGTGATAACTTCAATTTTTAAATGACTGATTTTTTCGGCTTCTATCAATTTAGTAAGTTGGTCTTTGCTATTAATTTTAATATCAACCTCTTTCAATACCTCATCAGTAAGAAATTGCAGTTTCTTTTTTTCCACAAGAGCACTGCAGATTTTTTTATTTTTAATATCTTTCTCGGTCAATTTAGCCACGTTAGCATCTTTCAGGTCACCGTATAATCCGGACCCTATGGTGGCTCGAACTTTTTCTGGAATTTTTTGAACCTTTTCAGGCGCCTTATTGTACAAACTGTTTAAATTTTCAGCTGTTAAATTTCTGAAACTAATACCTTCCCCAATAGCCCCTAGAGCCTCTTCGGACAAAAAGTGTAATTTATTCACAGATATTAGGGCATCTATATGCCCCTGGGTTAAACTTTTGACCTGTTCTGTGGTAATGGCTTTTAAATGCGGTTCGTCCAGATCACTAAATTGTTTCCCTGTGAGGGTGGCAATTGTTTTTACTTCCAGAGCAATGAATACTGATTCCCCTATAGAATTAGGCTTCTCTAGGGCGCAAATTTTTTTGTTCACAAGGAAAGAAATAGGTCCATCTCCGTTCACTTCGGCCATTGCATCAAGCTGTTCTGCGGTTAGCTGTTCAATGAACTTTTCCTGAAATTCTTTTTTCCAAGATTCGTTTTCTCGACCCTTAAAATTAAATACTCTGTCGGGAATCTGTGTTATGGTTTTTATATTTAGATTTTTAATTTTATTTTTTTCTATTAATTTGGTAAGTTGCTCTTCATCATTAATTTTAATATCAACCTCTTTCAATACCTCATCAGAAAGACATTGCAGCTTCCCTTTTCCCATAAGGGCACTGCAGATTTTTTTATTTTTAATATCTTCCTTGGTCAATTTAGCCACGTTAACATCTTCCAGGTCACCGTATAATTCGGACCTTATGGTGGCTCGAACTTTTTCTGGAATTTTTTGAACCTTTTTAGAGTCATTATTGTACAAACTGTTTAAATTTTCAGCCGTTAATTTTTTGAAACTAATTTTTTCCCCAATGGCCCCTAGAGCCCCTCTGGACAAAAAGTGTAATTTATTCACAGATATTAGGGCATCTATATGCCCCTGGGTTAAACTTTTAGCCTGTTCTATGGTAATGGCTTTTAAACTCAGTTCGTCCAGGTTACTAAATTGTTTCTCTGTGAGGATGGCAATTGTTTTTGGCTCTGGAGTCCTAAATACTCCCTTATTTAAAGAATTGGGGTTCTCTAGACCATTATTTTTTTTCTTAAATTCTTCCTCTTCCTCTTCCTCTTCCTCTGATTCCTCTTTCTCCGACTCCTCTTCCTCTGATTCCTCTTTCTCCGACTCCTCTTCCTCTGATTCCTCTTTCTCCGACTCCTCTTCCTCTGA
>JAIRXW010000011.1 GCA_031268035.1 Rickettsiales bacterium | reverse complement strand
GCTATGGAGGAACTCACCCATATCAGCTATGACAGAGAAGTGAGAGAAGAATACGAAGCTCGTCTAAAACTAAAGAATGATGAGATCTCTGCTCTCACTGTGGCTAGAGAGGAGGGTATGGAGAAGGGGAGAGAAGAGGGTAGAGAAGAGGGAAGAGAAGAGGGTATAACGGTGGGTATGGAGAAGGGTAGAGAAGAGGGTAAGATAGAAACTGCTATTGTTATGCTAAAAAAAGGCTTCCCTCTAGATATGATCGTCGAATGCACCGGCCTAGCTAGAGAGGAAGTCGCTGGACTAGCTGAAGAGTGAAAATGGAAAAATGTATTGTAGCTAGCTCCTGTTTTCCCCGTTCCCCCTGTTTTATTGGTTCATCAAAACTCATAACTAGACTAATCTAGTGATTGGGGGAATGGAGAAATTGGGAAATGGGGAAATGGGATATGGAAGGAAAACTTAATTATTTTCCCGACATTTTTATTCACACTAATCCTGTAAAATAATTCTGCAAATTTTGAACAATCAAACGGAGTGTCGACGCTATGGGGAACGCGATTATTTTTCCCGGCCAGGGGTGCCAGACTGCGGGTATGGGGCGAGAGTTCCGAGATAATTTTAATATTGATTTTTCAGAATAATTCTGCAAATTTTAAACAATCAAACGGAGTGTTAACGCTATGGGGAACGCGATTATTTTTCCTGGCCAGGGGTGCCAGACTGTGGGCATGGGGCGAGAGTTTTACGATAATTTTGAGGCGGCCAGAAATGTTTTCAAAGAGGTTGATGATGTTCTGGGTAGAAAACTAACGAGGACCATTTTTGATGGCCCCCAGGAGGAGTTGACTCTGACCGACAATGCCCAGCCGGCCATTATGGGGGTATCTATGGCGATTCTGGCCTCTGTCGAAGCGGAGAGTGGCAGGAATTTCGAGGATATTTGTAATTTTAGCGCAGGTCATTCCCTTGGCGAATATACGGCCCTCTGTGCCAGCAAATCTCTGACATTAGACACCACAGCGAAACTTTTGGAAATTCGTGGTGAAACCTTTAGACACGTGGGCGAAAAAAACAGGGGTTCCATGGCCGTAATAGGAGCTCCACTGGATCTAGTTGAAAAAATTGTTCGGGAATCAACCCTGGCTGGAGAAATACTCGAAATAACGAATGACAATACAGATGATCAGCTGGTTCTGAGTGGCAACGAAAAATCCCTTGATAGGGCTATAGAGCTAGCAAAAATCAATGGCATTGGTAGGGTTAAAAAATTGGCCGTGGCTGGAGCCTTTCATTCAAAACTTATGGAACCGGCAGTTAAAATTATGCGGGAAGCTTTGGAAAATGTGGAAATTAACGAACCCAAAGTTAGTATTGTGGCCAACTATACTGCGGAAGTAGAAGATACTAGCGAAATAAAAAATAATCTCCTAAATCAAATTACAAATAGAGTCAGATGGCGTGAAACCATGATAAACATGGAAAAATTTGGAGTGGATAGTTTTCTTGAGCTGGGTCCCAGCAGGATTCTGGGTAACATGGTTAGAAAAACCTGTCCAGAGGCCAGAGTTACTTCCATAGCCTCTCTAGAAAATCTAAAAGAATTTCTAAAAACCCTTTGATGATAGGCAGATATCACCTATAAAAATAGGCGGCTAAAATTAGCGGCCAAAAAATATCCGCACCGTTCCAGCCTTTTCTCTGCCTCCCCTTTAGGTTTCTAGATCAGCGGCAATCTCTATCGGAGAGACGCTAGAGTTGTTGGGACCAGCGAGTCTAGACAGGAGATACAAGTAGACTGTGTTTCAGATCCTTTGTTTCCACCCAATCTACATATTCCGTGGCGTTTGCATTTTCTAGAGCGTTTCTTTTTTGTTTTTCACTTCCTATCCTCTGCAAAATGTCGCGCCTTTTCTGCATCAGCTCTATCTCTAGAGCTGGCCTAGTTGGTAGCAGAGGCTGTCCCCCTCCACCTATACAGCCGCCAGAGCAGTTCATTATTTCCACATAGTGATAATTTTTATATTCTCCACTCCTTATGAAATTTCTAAAGTTTCTAGGCTCAGAGATCACTGCCACTTTCACAGTTTCGGGGCCAATATTTATTTCCGCTTTTCTGAAGCTTTCCCCAGTGCCTGTCTTTGCCTCCTCTGTCACCAGATTTTCAAAGACAGCATTATCAACCTTTTTTTTAATGACCCGCAGCGCCGATTCCATAACTCCACCACTTTTACCATATATGACAGCTCCTCCGCTATAGTGGGACAGAGAGTCTCCTTCGGTTTCCTCTAGATTGGCAAAATCTATTCCTCTTTCAATGATCAATCTAGCCAATTCTCTGACGGTTAGAACACAATCAACGGCTCTGAGACCGTTGAATTCACGAATTTCATCTTTTTTCGCCGTGCAGGGCATTATAGAAATAATAACCATGTTTGCTGGGTCCAGGGATTCTTTTTCGGCCCACCAGGTTCTATAGGCGAAGCCAGAATGTATATGTGGAGAGAAAGCGGTGGTTAGATTTGCCAGCAACTGGGGCTCATAGTTCCTGACAAAACTCACCCAGGAAGGGCAACAGGATGTGAACATAGGCAAAACTCCGCCGTCCTTCAGTCTCTCCAGAAGTTCTTCGGCCTCGACCAGACTCGTTATGTCCGCGCCAAAATTAACGTCGAATATTTTGCTGAAACCCAAAATTCTCAGGGCAGTGTTAAGTTTTTTTTCAATGGAGGGATCATGTTCCATTTTGAAAATTTCACCTATGGAGGCTCTAACCGACGGGGCACACTGGACTATAAGATATTTATTCCCGGTGTCTAGCATTTTTTTTACCTTCTCCAGATCCGTCTGCTCTCTCATAGAAAAGGCCGGGCAAACGAGAGTGCATTGGCCACACCTCACACAGGGATTCTCCTGTCTAAACTCTATCCTCCTGTCCTTTCCTTCGCCCTCCACCGTCAGGTGGCTAATGCCAAGATTTTTGCATCTCAGCACACATTTTGTACATTTTATGCATCTACTTCGGTCGAATTCTATAGAATTCCCCTTTTTTTCTGTCATATATCTATCCTATGTAACTATGTTAATAAAAATTGAAGCAATTACTGCTCCTAAAAAAATTTTAAAGATGTCATTTAGTATTTCTCCAACCACGAGTCCCAATTTTATAACGGCTCCTTTCTCTCTAGGAGCTAATTTTATTCCACACCTTAGTCCAAGGAATATCCAGGGTGCCACTACTGGAATGGTGTCATTGACAACTATAGACAGCGACAGGATAACAGCGTAGAGTGTATTAAATATTGCCAAATATTTAATATTTAGTGCAGCCGGCTCAATTTTTCGCTTTCCACTGCCGCCCAGGACAACTTTTATGGTGGAAAATAGTGTCGCCAGAGTAAAAAATAGGAAAACCAAAATAATTCGGACGCCAGACCATCTCGGAACGAAGGCCAGAAAATTTGGCCTGAGGACATCCAGTAGATTGTACCACAATAGCCCGCTGGCCAATTGCAGAGGTAGAAGCCAGGGGTCATCGTCAGATTTCATTATATTTTCCACAGATTTTTTCCCCAGCATACTCCAGAAGACAAATGAAATTCCCAGAGGAAGAAAATAATTAGCCAATAGAGCCTTTGGCAGTGTTTCCGGAACGAGGTTTCTCTGGGCGAGAACCGATTGGACTATGAACGTTAGGCTTAGAGGTATAGAAATGGTAGATGAAAACCACAGCAGAAGCGGCAACAGCAATATTCGGAAATCAGGATCATGGAGGTAAAATGTTCTAGGGGTATTTTTGAAGAATAGTCTATCTTTCTGCTGGGACCAATGAAACCACAAACCGCTAGCAAATATCGCAGCTAAACGTAAAAATATCTGCCAATATGTCCAGGTTCCTTTGTCCGCGAGCGCCGTTGGCCCTCTCAGCTGCAGCAAATTATTGCCCAACGTAATACTTACAACTAAAAACGTGTTGAGCCAACTCAGTATAGAAGAATTTTCAATCGGTAATAGTCCTAGCACAAATTCGCTCTGTTGTCTAATGGGGGCCCATCTCACTGGGATGATGGAGTCAATTCTACAGTTTTTTTCGTAAAAAATCCAAATACTTGCCTAATCTATCTTTAAAATCGTCATTCAAATCGTTCCTTCTAAGAAGATTTTCTGTTATTTCTATCGCCTGGTCATATTTCTTCTGCCCAATAAGAAATAGGGCTTTTTGTTCAGAAACAAGATCTAAAAGAGGATTGCTATCGTTTTCCAATTTTAGAAAGAGACTGTTGATCCTATCTGGATCCACATTCTTTTCTCCGAGTCTCAGAATCAATAGATTAAGTCCGGCGTAATATTTCAGGTAAACATCTTTTTCGCGCCTTAGAATGTCCTCATAGATATTTGCCGCCTCATTCTGTTGGCTATTCTTTAGATATTCCTCTGCCAGAGCTAGGCCGCTAAATGTCTTTGTCGTAGAGGGAGCTGATCCATCTCTATGTATTTTTTCCAACTCGATGGCGGGCTTCTCTGAGGATAGACTTAAAAATATTTTTTCGCTATATTTCTCTGTTTTGTTTTTTTCTATGATTTTTAGCGACAGGCGAACGGCGAAAAAACCAACCAATATTATTGTTACTATAACTATATAGTGGAAGTATTTTAATAAAAATTTTTTGGTGTTTTCTTTAAATTCATCGAATTTTAGCTCATTTATAAAATTATCCGAATCTGTTGCCATTGCATCTCTATAAATTGATATTAACCTGACGATAGGTTAGGAAATTTTTTTAAAAATGCAAATAAAATATGACAATAGCAATGTTTTCTGGAAAATTATAGAGGGGACTCTTCCATGCGACAAAGTATATGAAGATGATCGAGTTCTCTGCTTCCATGATATAGACCCAAAATCACCAGTTCATGTCCTACTAGTGTCGAAGGGTCAGTATGTTTCGTTTGATGATTTTGTAGCGGGAGCTTCGGCCGAGGAGGTGGCGTACTTTTTTAAAACTGCTAGAAAGATAGCTGGTGATCTGGGATTAAAATCCTATAGAATAATCACAAACTGCGGTGAAGAGGCGGGTCAAGTTATATTTCATTTCCATTTGCACATAATGGGCTACGACGAATAAAATTATTATCTAATGGAAGGCGATGACCTTTGTCGCCGATCACATCTGTTGAACCAGAGCTGATTGTACCTAGGATTTTTCAGGGTCACTATGGTAAAATTTGCTGCTCCTTCGCTAGGGCGGAAATACTTCCCTTTGGTTAGCTTTAGATTGTGCCCATTTTTATAGAACTCTATAGAATCTGGGGTAATTTGAAGACGACTGCATCGGGGAGTTTCTAACTTAGCGCAAGAATCCATTTTCACCTTTGTAAGATTCTCATAGTCATTTTTCCCAAATTTTCTAAGGATCCTTAGAATTTGTCTGCCATTGGTCCCGTAGGCGTAGGCCCTGTTTTTTTCGTCAAAAAATATAGCTATTTTTTCACTATTAGCTATGATCACATCTGGAGTTCTTCCAAAAACTATAGAAAATACTCCAAATAAATAGAGCGTAAAGCCCAACTTTCTCCAATTTTTGGTCCACAGAGACATCCAAAGTATTCCAAATATCATAGTGATCACTGAAATTACCGGAGGGGATCTAACATAGACTATTGATCCGGATATTTTGCCCAGAAACTTCAGCACAAACACTAGAGCGTCGACCAGATAGGAGAGAGGGTAGATTAGAATAGACTCCAGCCCCAGAGGGAAGAGCGCGAGGGAGAGCAGACCCATAGGTATAACTATAAAAGAAATAAATGGGCTCAGAATTAGAACAGCTATCACCTTATAAAAACCAAAGGTGTTGAAGCTGTATATCTCGAGTGGAGCTACGGCCATTTCTATTAGAAATGATATAATGAAACTAATTTTTATGTTTTTAAAGAAACTAGTTCTAGAGTGTGGTTCATCCCCCTCCCAGTAGATATAGTAATAGTCCACAAAAGCTATCATGACCAGTGATGAAATGAAAGACATGTAGAGGCCGACTCTAAAGAGCAACTCTGGCCTCGAGAAGATCATCAGGAACATGGCGAACATCAGAGACCTTATTGGGCTATTGAATCGCCCCAATATTACACCCAATAAATTTACTGTATTTATTATATAGGCTCGAACCGTAGATATGGAAAAACCGGCAACCAGAAGGTAGAGGGAATTCACTAGAAGTGAGATAACAGCGGATATTTTATAAATATTTGTTTCCTGCGCCGTTTTTCTGAATCTGAAAAGAATCTCTTTCACCATAAATAGGATCATTTGGGAAAGAAATAGCATATGGGCGCTGGAAATCGAGAGTATGGTGGCCAGTCCAAGATTATTTATCAATTTCAATAGGTTTTTGTTCATAAGACCTCGATAGCCGGTAAGAATTGCGGCTATCAAACCAGTTGCAGGGCCCCTACGAACCGCTATGAGACGCAGGGCGATTTTTGTGCGGAGCTTGCTAATTTTTAGCCTGATTTTTGCTCCCCTAGAAATTCTGCTCCCATCGCCGGATTGGCTCCTCAGTACGCCGTTATAGCCCATGGACCCAATTTTTTTAAAGTAGAAATACATCTGGAGATCGAAATCCGAACTGAATTTTTTGCCCTCTATGGGCACTAAATTGGCCTCAACTATAGATGGTCCCGCTATCACCTTGTCCTCTGGATTTAGAAGTTTTATCCGGACTTTTTTGGGTGTTTCAAAATTCCTATCGTTTGCGAAGGCTCCATTTTTGTTGATGGCCTCTATCCTATCGACAGCCAGTATTATGTATTTTATCTGTTTTCCACTGGCCGAAAAATTTATCATCTCCTCCTCTAGAAAACCGTGGATCAAAACTCTTCCGATATTATATCTAATCATTGGGAAATTGTGGCTAGCTATGCGCCCTCTAGCCCTTAGAAATCCCAGAGAAAGAAATGCCACGACCAAAGATATGGTTCTGAGAAGAGAACTTTTTCTGGCGAAAACGATAGCTGTGGCAGCTAGAAACATGATCATCGGGATAACTAGACCGACACAGCTGCTAAACCCCAGAACGGCGCCCAGAGCAAAAATTACCGGTAGCCATAAAACATGGCTATCTCTGTCTCCGTAGAACCATTTTTTTAGATTATCCCAGGGGATTTTGAGGGCTTTGCTATTCAAACTTCAGCATATAGGATAGCCCAATTCCCCAGGAACTAAATTTTTCGTTTTCAACTTTTCCTACGGAAATGCTACGATAATCATTTTCGTATTTTCTGGAGAAATCCACCGACAATCCATTCTGGAAAGTGTAGCCGACACTAACCTGAGCTATGTTTGAAAATTTTATTTTTTCGTATTTGGATATTTTTGCACTCCATGATATTCCGAAGTTCCATCTATCGTAGAAAATAGGTATATTCACTAGAGTAAAACCTGTTAATTTTTCCGGCTCTCCGTCACTGTTCCCGAGCAGCACAAACTCCATTGCCGGCGCCACTCCAAGAGTTTCTAGGGTTTCTTCAAAAAGACACTCCATACCCATCACGATTCCGAATTCACTTTTTTTATTAGGATCGTCTGTTGCAAGCTTTCTAAAGCCCAGATCGAATCTATAATTATTATCCGTTATGAAATCTAAAGTTATCGAAAAGTTATCAAGAATATTGCTCACATTACCCATATCTTTGTCCAGGCTGTACGCTCCTCTGTCGTTCAATAGACTACGACTTAAAAATGTGCTGTCATTGCGGAAAAAATTGATTCTAGCATTAGCTATCGGTGTTACCATCGCCACATAGAAGCCCAATTTTTCAGAGAGTTGATAGCTGTTGATAATCTTGGTTCCCCCCACGCCGTAGTATCTACTATTCAATGCATAGCCAAATGTTGGATTAAATTTACCCATACCCATCAAAAATCGCTCCTCTCTATATTCGAGGCTGAGTTCTTCGGCCACAATGCCATAGCCCTTTAGAAAATAATGTTTTCTTGGGAGATAGCTCTCGCCGCCTCCATCCTCTCTTTCGGATACTTGCCGCAGAGCTAGATTTGTATGTAGAAGTAAGTTATCATTAAAATGTAATTTGGAGTTACTGTACACCTCTAGAAAAGATTCATCATTTTTATCTCCGGTTCTGCCTCCACTGTTATTAATTAGAGAGTCAAAAATATATCTGTTGAGAATTGTTCCTTCGATCCAAAACATATTTTTACTCCCACTTGAATTTGTTTCACGAAATCTAGAATCCGTCTCCGATCTATCGCTTGCTTCCACCAGATGGGGCGACACCGCAGCAAATACTGCCAAAATTACACTAAACACAAACCCATGGGATCTCAATCTAAAAAACTTCACAGCAAAATCCTTCTAAAAGATTACAAAAACATATTCTAAGAATCTAAAATATTTGTCTAATGTCAATAATATATAGTTAATTGTTTCCAGCTAGCTTTCTGGCGAGACAGTGTTTTTTTATTTGCCTTTTTCTGGAGCGGCAGAATTATTGCAGTTCAAAATCATCACATCATATTTTTTATATTTTTTTGCTGTAATTTTTTTTACTGCCTGGCACACCGGCTGTCCAATTGGCATCGTTCATCTGTTTCAAGGCCCGAGATGTAAACGTGTTTTGTTGATGATCTAAGATTTTTTTGGTGTAGCCCCATACCGGGTGGCCATGAATGTTCTATTCCCAATGGGAGGATGTTGCCGGGGTGTGATCTGGGGAAAATGATTGTTCGTGCTGTGTTTTCAACGTCAACGTTCGCTACAATTCTCACTTTGGCCAGTGAACACAATTGCCTGATTTTTCCTCCTGCTTTAGACTGGAAAAAATTATAAGACACTATGCGTTGGCTATTCCTGAGGAATCAAGTGCAGTGAGCGGGGACTTTACCATTTAGTGACGACGAGGCAACCAATTAAAAGATCTATTGAATTATAATTAATATTTTCTATTCTAGCGGAGATGTTGTTTTTATGATACGAATATGCCGGATCCTATGAATATATACTCCCTCACAATTGGTAGTCTATGTTCTGTTGCCAATTTTCACCTAAACGGCCGACAATTGGAGGAATTTTATTCGCTTCTGGAACAAATTATAGCCCTAATCGAAGGGTGTTCTAGCGATGGGAATTGTGATGTTTTTCTGGATCTGAGCAGGGAAAGACAGAAATCTTTCACGCTCCAGGAGGCTATGCAACAGTTCAGGGACGACATTAAGAAGATAATATTAGAGAGATCTATAGATTTCAGAAACTATGATAGCAAGCTTAGAAATATCAAAGCCAAAATAGTCCAGAGAAATATAAACAAAAGCGCAGTCGGTCCCGGCCAGGTTCCCATTCAGGATGCCTCAGAACTTACCAGAGAACTACAGCAGATGAGCGGGCTTATCGATTGGCTTAGAGGGAGCAGCATTTCCGAGGCGGGTCCCCTATAGCTAATTAGGTTAGATCCCACAAATTCTTTTCTGGGAAGAAATTATCTAGAGTAGAACTCAACCACTAGGTTAACATCCATAACTATTGGGTAGGGTATATCCTCTAGAGCTGGGACTGCATTATATTTCACAGAAAAATTACCAGTATCTAGTGTGAGATAGGACGGAACTTCTCTTTCTGCCTTTGCCAGACTGTCAACTATAAGGGCCACCTTTCTGCTCTTGTCGCGCACCTCCACACTATCTCCTGGTCTCAGTAAAAATGACGCTATGCCCACCATTTTTCCGTTGACCTTCACGTGCCTGTGGTTTACAACCTGTCTCGCAGAGAACATTGTGGGGACAAAATTTGCTCTATAGATAACGGTGTCGAGTCTGCTCTCCAAAAGGCCGACAAAGGCCTGGGCAGTATCTTTTTTAGATCTCTTTGCCTTTAAAAATAGATTTTTAAACTGTACCTCATTTATATTAGCGTAGTACTTCTTCAATTTTTGCTTTGCGCGCAACTGAAGCCCGTAGGTTGTTTCTCTTTTAACAGCTGTGCCATGTTGGCCAGGTCTGTAATTTCTTTTAGCGTAGGAGTCATTGCTTCTACCCCAAAGATTTACTCCGAGCGACCTACTTATCTTTTTTTTAGCTCCTACTCTTCTGGTCATTTCTAAAGAACCCTTTTTCTAACTGAACAATATAAAAACGCTACTGCCCAGACTAGTCGGCATTTTTAATAAAGCAATATTAGTGGTGACACTTTATAGATTGCCATTGGTGTTCTGAAAGTCTAGAGAACAATCTGTAGACGGATTTTTCCACAGGCCAGTTCTAGTAAAACGGCAAAAATTTGACAAAAATTTGACAAAATTTTGTTGGAGGGTAGGCTTTCCTAAATTTTGAATCGCCGCAATTTAATGCAAGGGGCTCTTGATGGTCTAAATAGAGAACAACAGGAAGCTGTTCTCTATAATGATGGGCCACTTTTACTTTTGGCTGGAGCTGGTACTGGTAAAACCAGGGTTCTAACGTCTAAGATAGCTCACCTGGTGGAAACGAAACTGTCCGAACCCTTTAGTATACTGGCAGTAACCTTCACCAATAGGGCTGCCGACGAGCTGAAGAGGCGTGTTGCTAGCATGGTGGATGTGAATATTTCTGGGATGTTCATTGGCACATTTCACTCAATTTCGGCGAGAATTTTGAGGGAATACGGGGAGCGTATTGGGCTAGACAAAAATTTCAGAATAATCGACAATTTAGAGCAGGTTTCTCTGGTGAAGCAGGTGATATTGGAATTTGGTCTGGACCCCCAGGGGAATAGTCCAAAACACTACTCCGAGATGATAGGGAAAATGAAGAACATGAGACTAGGGGTGAACGAATCTCCCTACGAATTGCAAAATATGCGGGAGGCCTACGACCAAAAACTTATGGAAATTAATGGCTGCGATTTTAATGATCTTCTGTTGAATGTGCTGAAGCTTTTCAACGAATGCACTGATATAGTGGATCACTATGGTGAAATGATCAAATATTTTTTAGTGGATGAGTACCAGGATACAAACGTTGTTCAACACCAGTGGCTGAAACTCATATCCGGAGTGAAAAAAAACAAAAATGTAAAGTTAACCTGTGTGGGGGACGACGACCAATCTATCTACGGTTGGCGCGGCGCCGAAATAGACAACATGCTGAAGTTTGTTAATGACTATAAAAAGGCCAAGGTGCTGAAACTTGAGAGAAACTACAGATCAACTCCAAACATACTGAACGTTGCCTCGACATTGATAGCCCACAATAGCCATAGACACAGAAAAACACTCTACACAGACGAAAGCGGCCCCAACGAAAAAGTGCATCTGGTTAGCTGCAATGATGCCAGACAGGAGGCCATAGTGATAGCTAGGGAGATAGGTAGGCTCAGAGACACTGGTTACATCGGCGACTACGGGAATGTTGCCATACTTATCCGAGCCAGCTACCAGACTAGAGCTCTGGAGGATGTTTTTATCAGATGCCAGCTTCCCTATAGAATAGTGGGAGGAATAAAATTTTTTGAGCGGAAGGAACTGAGAGATTGCATTGCCTATCTGCGCCTCGCTAACAATCTAAACGATTTCACGGCGTTTGAGAGGGCTATCAATTCTCCTAGGAGAGGAATAGGCCCGGCCACAATGGCTAAAATAAAGGAATTTGCCGTCTCCAGCCAGGTGGACTACCCAACGGCCCTATCCTATCTATGTTCGAACGGTACCATTAGAGCTGGCATCAGGAGTAGAGCCCTTGATTTCGTCAGGCTCAGCCGAAAATGGTACGACTATGCAAAAACCACGTCCCCGGGTGATCTGATGCTAAAGATTTTGGAGGAAACAAAACTAAAGGAATCCTTCGCCCCCGATCTGGATTCGGAATCTAAGATGAGATCGGAGAATATAGAGGAATTGCTAAACACACTCCGGGACTTCCCGACCATAGATGGTTTTTTGGACTATATAAATCTCATGAGCTATAGCGAATATGGCTCCTCTCCCGGAGAGGCAGTCAATCTCATAACCATCCATTCCGCCAAGGGGCTAGAGTTCGATGTGGTCTTTCTGCCGAACTGGCAGGAGGGGGTGTTTCCGAGTCCCAGGTCTCTGGATAGTGAGGCCGAGCTAGAGGAGGAGCGAAGACTGGCCTATGTGGCCGTGACTAGAGCGAAGAAAAAACTCTACATAAGTCATTCCAGATTTAAATATGAGAATAGAGAAATAATTAGCGTAGCCGCTTCAAGATTTATCGATGAATTACCTGAGGAAAATCTCAGGATAGTTAGATGTGAGCTTGATAGCCAATACTACAGAGACTACTATGCCCACAGATATGTTATGGCGAACAAAAACTACACTGGAGACAGTTCCGGCGCCATTGGGAACGAACAATTTTCAGAATACTTCGACTCGTCGGATTTTTCAGAAAATATTAACTAGGTATCCCGTGCCGCCGTCGATTTGGTGTTTCTTTGGCCGCGCAGAACTTCTAGGGTCCCGGGTCTCCTGCCGCCTCTGCCCCGGGGGAATCCCAGCTGAATCTCTGGGGTTCCTGTTCGGGGTCTTATTTTTTTGTAATTAAAGTGTTTGGCGGGGAAGTTTCCACAAATCTTTGAGTTTTTACCCTCTATAAAATTCCCTTTCTCGAGCGCTCAATGTCCGCCTCCATCATCATCCTGCAGAGCTCAGGGAATCTCACTTTGGGTTCCCAGCCAAGAATTTTTTTTGCTCTGGACGAGTCACCCAACAGCTGATCTACCTCGGCTGGCCGGAAAAATTTTGGATTAATGCAAACAATGGTTCGACCAGTTTTTTTGTCTATTCCTATTTCATCTTCGTTTTCACCGGAAAATTCCAAATCCCATCCGCAGATTCTAGCTGTCTCCTCGCAAAATTCGCGAATCGTATGCGTTTCGCCGGTTGCCAGAATAAATGTATCACCCACCGGTTGTTGCAGCATCTGCCACATTCCCTCCACATAGTCGCCGGAAAATCCCCAGTCCCGCTGTGCTGAAATATTTCCCAGTTCAACCGGTTTGTCTGTGTCCCCATTAAATATGCGAGCAAAGTGTGCCGTAATTTTGCGGGTGACAAATTCCTTGCCACGCATGGGGCTTTCGTGATTAAATAGAATTCCGCTGCTGGCGTTTATGCCAAAGCTTTCCCGGTAGTTCGTTAGAATATTGTGTGCAAATAGTTTTGCACAGCCGTAGGGGCTACGTGGATAGAATGGGGTAGTTTCCCGCTGTGGTATTCCCTGAACTTTGCCGAACATTTCGCTGGTTGATGCCTGGTACAGTCTGGTTTTAGGTGAGAATTGGCGAATTGCCTCCAGAATGTACAGAACGCCCATAGCATTAACCGCCGTGGTATAGATCGGCTCCTCAAAACTACTTGCCACAAAGGACTGCGCTGCTAGGTTGTAAAATTCATCTGGCTGATATTTTTGCACTTGGCGACAGATATTGGAAAATTCAGTCAAATCTAAATTTATCATTTCGATTTGCTCCAGAATCCCATGTTCTCGCAACTTCACAAAACTATCTGTGCTGGCGCGGCGATATGCGCCACAGACTCTATAGCCTTTGCCAAGTAAAAACTTGGCCAAATACCCGCCGTCTTGGCCTGTAATTCCCGTTATAATGGCAGTTCTATTCATTTTTTAACTCTCCTTTGATAAATTTTAATATTTTTTTCTCATCATTTTGCCAGCGGGCGTATCCCAGTTGGGCTGTTTCGTAGGCATTTTTTCGGATCCATTCGATGTTGGACAGATCAACGGGCTCCGGATTGTCAAAATCGACGATGTATCCGTTCACATTATTTTCGATGTATTCGTTCATAGTGCTAGAGTCATGTGCAATAACAGCCTTACCCATTGCCATTGCCTCCAGAAACGACATTCCAATACCCTCGGACTTTCGTGGCGCGATGAAGATCCCGTGCTCCTTAATTTTTTCAACCAAATCAGATTTGTCTGGAAACCAATCAGAATAGGTTATCGCATATTTTTTTTCCTCATCCATCTGTGGCCAAACGAACAAATAGTAAGGGTCGACCGCTGTGTGTAGGTGGATAGAGAACTCTCTGTCCCTAGGCAGAACCTCTAGAACATTTCTAATGTTTATGTCATTGGCACGCTGCCAGAAAAATACTCTATCATTATTTCCAGGGGTAAACTCGGCTGGCTTTACGAAAAAACGAACTGCCAATGATTGGCCACCCATTTCTGATACGCGTCTGTGGCCTATTTTTGTGAAATTAATGAATTTTAATTTTTTACATAGGCGGTGCAGAGCCCATTTGTGCATAGTGGCGATCTCTTCCATTGGGAAATAAAATATATTTTTATTATGGTATTTGCGTAGATTTTTCCATTTTGGCAGCGTCTGGAAAAATACGATATATTTGTATTTCGATAGAACATCTTTTTCTATATTAAATTCTCTGTCACTCGCAGTGTCGTGATACAGCACGTCACAGTCAAAGTGTTTTTTCATTAGATTCAATAAAAAATCAACACTGCGTGTTTTTTTATGAAATAGTATATCAACAAACAGCATTTTTTCTCTAGTAAATTGCTGCCTGTATGCCTTTGCGCTTCTTTGAATTTGTCTAATCTGATTGCGTTTTTCTCGGAAGTAGTTACGCAATTTCCTGCTGAAGAAAAATACACTTCTTAGGAGGCTATAGGAAAATTTGTAATATGCTAATCTATTCGATTCAAAAACCCATGGCTGGTACTCACTCCATATTTTTGCATGCTCTCCATAGACAGTGCTGCTTGGCAGTGTGGAGTAAACACTGGCAACATTATACTTCGCGACAGGGATATGGACTGACTTGAATTTTTCACCTGTCCAGTACATCTGCGCGAACTTCGCCCAATCGGAAACAACCCTGAGATCACATCTGTAGTGGCCATATTTTGCAAACATATCCCGCCGTATGAATGATGCGTGCTGTGGAATTGAATTTGCTAGGAAAAATATGTTACCTAGGGCATTTTGTTTTACAAAATTTAGCCATTGTTTTCCGCAGGATTCAAACAATGTGCCGCCGTATACCACCGCGCAATCTATGTTTTTTTCAATGTGTGGCATCATCTTTTCTAATGATTGACTTTCGTAGAAACAATCACCGGCGTTCATAAAAATCAGCCATTGGCCCTTTGCCACGGCGATTCCTCTGTTCATAGCATCAAACAATCCCCCGTTTGGCTCCGACACAAAATAGGTGGCATACTTTTTGTATTTTTCCAGAGCAGCCACAGTTTTCTCTCGAGTGCTGCCCCCATCAATTATAATCCATTCGTAGTCTCTGAATGTTTGATTTACTATGGATTCACAGGTTAGTTCCAGCAGCGGCTCATCGATGTTTACAGTTACTATTGAAATTTTTGGATTTTCCATTTACTACCTTCGTTTTTTAAAAAGGGGTAATAGATTTTTTATTCCTGTCAACATTTAATATGGTGTTCCGCACTAATTGTTTATATTTTCAATGGCATTAGGCCAAGAAATAACGGGTATTTTAAAAATACAAATTGACCAAATTTCGGCGTTCTTTGAAAGAGAAACACAGAAGAAGAATCTGATAATGTTTTTTGGAACATTTAAAATTTTTCTGAGTCCATAATACCACATCATGATAGGCCGTTTTTTGAAAAGCAATCTATTTAACTTTTTTTTTATGTTTTTATTCCGAGAAACATTTTTATCTCTACTCTTTTCCGGGGATTTCACTCTGTAGTAAAATAATCGCTCCTTCGTTTGGCATACTGGCTGGTGATCATCGATAAAGTTCAAAAAAAAGTCAAAATCCTCCTTGCCATCCTCGAACTGCTCATCGTAGCCCCCATACTTTTCCCAGAGGCTTTTTGGGTATATTGTGGAATTATGCAAACCGTTTTTTCGGGAATACATATTCCATCTGCTTGGCTTTGGCAGCATCCATGGTCTATTCTCTTTGCCGAACAGAAAGCCCAGCGGACAGACGGCCTGATATTTTTTGGTCGCCATGATTTCATAGAGTTTTTCGAGTGCCGTGGGTGCAATTTTGTCATCACTGTCCAGTGGGAATATATATTCTCCTCTGGCGATTTTTATCGCATTGTTCCGGGCGGAAACAACACCTTGATTTTCCTGCCGGATAATCCGTATCCTTCCATCTTTTTCAGCGTATTTTTGTGCCGTCAGATAGGATTTGTCGGGGCTGCCGTCGTCTATGCAGATAACTTCATAGTCCCTAAATGTCTGGTGGAGAATACTATCGAGACACTCGGCCAGGTATTCTCCGGTGTTGTAAATTGGGACAATGATAGAAATTTTTGGAGATTCGTTCGCCATGCCCGATGGTCCCTATTCTAAAAGGCCATCGGGCCCGTAATAATTCAGTGTTTCTCGTTCCATTCTATTCTGATGGGTATTAGTATTTATATTTTTCAGCACTTTTCATGCCCCCCCACTGTGGTAGATCCTTTGAATTTTGCAAGGGTTATTTTCAGATGCAATGTCTTGCCCCCCATGGGCCTAGGGCGTTCTGGGGGATTTTGCAATCCCAGAGGGACAGATAGGTTTTTAAAAAAAGGAGGGGGGAAGTTCTGGCCGAAATTTTCAGCAGAGTCAATCGAAGAAACTCTGAATTTATCTCTGTATATTTTTACCGAAAGATTTTTAGACTGAAATCTGCTCGCAGTATTTTTGAAATGGGATTAATGACAGTAATTTTAAAACTAAATATTAATTTATATCTTTGCCATGATTGACTTAATTTCTTTGTCTATATAAATTTCAATCATAGTTATATTATTTTTTGACCATGAGTGGCTTTAATCTTAATTTTCTACTTTCGTCGGTGAAGGCTTTAGAAAGTGTTATCTTCCATGAATTTGGAGGATTCCCGGCGCTTATTATTATTTTAATGTGTACAGGTTTGTTTTTTTCATTATATCTCGGGTTTCCGAGCATTGTAAATTTTAGGCATGCACTCAAAGAAATTACAAAGGATAGTGAGAAGGATGGAGGGCTGCTAAAATCTAAACAATCACTGTTTACCAGTTTGTCCTCGGTGGTTGGCATGGGGAGTATAGCTGGTATAGCTTCGATGATATGTTTTGATGCGGGGCCAGGGGCCGTGCTGTGGTTGGCCATTATGGTGATATTCGGCATGAACACATCATTCGCTGAAACTCTACTGGCCGTTAAGTATAGGAACGTGGATATGGAAAAGAAATCTATAGATTGCGCCCCCGTTATGTACATAAAAAAATCTTTTGCCGAAATGAATTTGACAAAACTTGGTCTAGTGCTGTCCGTAATCTATGGAGCGATGTACTTCATTGGTCTGCTCGGAGCCCAGATATATCAGGTGAAAGAAGCGACAAATTTGCTGACGGGATTTAAATCTCTACAAAATGCAGGCACCATAATTACGATAGTGTTTGCTGCCATCATTTCGATTTCAGTGCTAGGGGGGATAACTGGCGTTGCGAAGATCCTTGAAAAATTACTTCCAATAGCCTGCGGCAGCTATCTCGTCTGTGTTTTTATAATTCTGATTTTCAACATCAGACAGTTGCCTCTAGCTCTGCTAACCATTCTGAAAGAGGCCTTTAGACCAAAGGCGATGGCCGGAGGTATAGTGGGGGTAATGAGCTATGGTATTCAGAGAGGTACCTACTGTAACGAAGCGGGCCTCGGTTCAGCCACAACGCCCTACACTGCTATGGAATCGGATAATCCCGTTAAAATAGCCGGGCTTGGCTCTATGAATCCACTATTTGTTGGCGCCATTTGTCTAGCCACTGGACTGATGGTGGTTTCCAGCGGTGTGCATCTCAAATCCGCCGCATTTAATGGTAGTGGCATATTGTCCGTGATGAATGTTTTTGTAACCACCTCTCGTTGGTTGGGTTATATGCTCTGTGCGGTTATTCCGATGCTCACCCTGTCCCTCTGTATAAGTTCAGCCTCCAATGCTCAGAATGTTTACCGACATTATTTTGGTAGAAAAACCAACATACTATTTATTCTCATATGTTTTGGAGTAATTGCGCTCTCTGCCTTCATTGAGACTAAAGTTGCTATGGATGTGGCCGATATTTTGTATTTGTCCATAGCCATTCCCAATATATTCTGTCTTTTTATGTCAAGAAAAATCATAAAAGATTTTTACAAAACCAATAGAGACGCCCTGCTAGCCGACAGCAAATAGCCACTGGCGTCTAGCCAAAAAAATAAGACTCTGGTTCAAATGGTAAAAAATAATTACAGCGAGGCCCCAATTTAGGGCCTCTTGTTTTTGATATTTATACTAAATAATAGTTGACTATTATCATATGCATTTTATTATAACGGTCATGTTTAAAAAAATTAGGAGAGATTATTATGCCTAAAAAAGGAAGTGTTCCAATGGATTCTAAAAAATCTATTGGCAAAGGTCTTAGCTCCAGTTCCTCTAGCCCCAAGAAAGAAGTTACCTTGGGAAAAGATGGCGGCTGCTGTTCTAAGTCCTGTAAATGCCCTAAATAGGTTTGTCTGCTGGGATCCCCGTTGGTAATTTAAATTGAACTAATGGGATCTCTATAGTAGATAACTGGCAATGGGTCGTTATCTGTGGGATGCGGCCCATTGTTTTTGGATTTTTCTTGAAAAGGTAAATTTTACATAGGAAATTCATAGTAATTCATAGCTGCTTTCCAGCAGCTCTAAAATTGTCATTTTTAATGAAGTAATGGGGTTGGGTAATTAATCAAATCCAGCCGGAGAAAATATATCCAAATTCATAGCTTCTTTCCAGCAGCTCTGAGCAATTGGTCGAGTTCAGCCGGAAAAAATATATCCAAATTCAAAAGCAATTGATTCTGTTAGTCTGGATCATCCTGCGTTCCAGTGTCTGGAGATAAGTAGACTCTAGATTATAGCTATAAAATTGCCAGTTTAAATCATCCTGCATTCCAGTGTCTGGAGATAAGTAGATTCTGGATTATAGCCATGGAGTAGCTTGGGATAAGTTTATTTTTCTTCGGATCTTAGAATCTAGATTTAGAGGGCACCCCGCTCTCTTTCTGACGGCTAGCTTCTATTTCTCTGGCCCCAAGATTTGCCCGGCGAGCCTGTGGTGGCCATCTTTAAAAAAATTAGGAGAGATTACTATGTCTAGATTCTTCGGATCTTAGAATCTAGATTTAGAGGGCACCCCGCTCTCTTTCTGACGGCTAGCTTCTATTTCTCTGGCCCCAAGATTTGCCTGGTGGACTTTGCCGATTTCATCAATGTTTCTGATGCCATCTCGGACCTGTTCTATATTTAGCGTAAATTCGTTTAACAGGTTTTCGATTTGTTTCACAGGGTCTCTATTGTTAAAATAATAAATCATATGGTACTCATTTTTAGTAATAAGTCAAATATTTTTTAATTTTTCATAAAAATGATTTAGTTCACTCTTGAAGTTCCTAAGTTCATTTCTTAGAGATACGCCTAAATGAGCATATATCTCCTCGTCGGCTGGGTCAGTGATTTTTGGCGGAGATTGCCTATAGCTATGGACAGAACTGCCATTTTCCATTGTGCTATTTTTTATGGGTGCAACGTCGTCCAGCTGTAGAGTTTCATTTTTCATGAGACTCTGCAGCCCCCTTATAGTGTAGCCCTTTTCATGGAGATAATGTTTTATCATTTTTAGGACCTTAACATCATTGTCATAGAAATAACGTCTACCCCCATTCCCTATGACAGGTTTTATGTAGTCTCTAAATTGAGTTTCCCAAAATCTAAGGACATGTTCCTGGACTCCAACTTCCTGGGCGGCTTGCCCTATGGATCTTTTTCTGTCTATGACAAGTCCCATATTTGCAACTTTCTGTGATTTTAATTGTTGATTCTCAATATAATTTTTTCGGCCTCGAAGTCAATCCTCTAGACTGTCGAATCGACGGAAGAAAATATGCTATTTCGTATGAAATCACTCAGATATTCGCCCGCCATCATTTTTTCAAAATTATTTACCTCGTAGCCGCTGCGTAGATCTTTTATCAGCTGGTACGGATGCATCACATAGTTTCTAATCTGGCGTCCCCAGCTGATTTCTGTTTTCTTGCTGTCAAAAACATCCTTATTTTTCTGTCGTTTTTGTCTTTCGAGTTCATATAGCCTGGATTTTAGGATCCCTATGGCCTCTTCTCTGTTCTGGTGTTGGGATCTCTGGCTTTGGCACTGAACAACTATTTTTGTTGGAAGATGGGTGATTCTCACAGCCGAGTCAGTTTTGTTTACGTGCTGCCCGCCAGCTCCGGAAGATCGATAGGTATCTATTTTCAGGGAATTTTCATCTATTTCTATTTTTATCTCGTCATTCAAAACCGGGTAGACCCAAACGCTGGAAAAGCTTGTCTGTCTTTTTCCATTGGCGTTATAGGGGGACATTCGCACTAGTCTATGGACTCCGCTCTCGTTTTTCAGCCAACCAAAGGCGTTGGGCCCACTGATTTTTAAAATGGCGTTAGTTATTCCCGCCTCATCGCCACTCTGGATATTTATCACTTCAGTTTTGAAATTGTTATTCCGGCACCATTTTAGATACATCTCCAGCAGCATGCTAGAAAAATCCCGGGCATCGGTGCCTCCAACTCCCGTATTAATCTCTAGAAAACAGTCGTTTTTGTCCTCCGGTTCACTGAACATAGTCTCGATTTCGTAAGTTTTGACATTTTTTAATAGTTTTGCCAAATCTCCGTTGACTTCCCTGGCCAGCGAGTCATCTCCCTCGGCTATTTCCACCAGTTCCCCGTAGGATTTGATGGTTTCCTCTAAATCCCCATGGCGTTTCAGAACATCTTCCAGTCTTGCCTTTTCCCGGAAAATTTTTTCAGCCCCGGGCCTGTCGTTCCACAGATCAGAGCCGTTGTCCAATTTTGCATTTAGTTCTTCCAGATCTATTTTGACTTTTTCTATGTCAAAGATACCCCCGAATATTTTCCATGGAGGAAATTATTTCTCTGATCATTATTTTATTTTCGCTATACATAGAAAAAATTTGTTTGTCCCGTCATAGACCTATCTTAGAAGACACTGTCTAAAAAGCCAGAGCACCGTGAACAGCTGGTAATTCCCCTAAATAAAGCGTCATTTTTTCTGACCATCTCTAGTTTCCCGGAGCCAAATACTTCAGTTCGCCTGGCCAGTGGGCTGCCCGGCTCTCAGCTAGGCCGAGACCATATTTTTACATTTTTAACATTGTTCGCTAGACAGTTTTGTCTATTCCGCTTCTCTATTCGATAGCTAGGGTCGCTATCTGTTGATTTTATTATTTATTTATCCTCTAGATAAAGATTATAATTATCTTGATTTTTGTTTAGCATGTCCTAGTGTTTTACTATGACACTATCGGGAATTCATGAGCGGGGGAAGAATAGAGGCAGATCCGTTGTTTTTAGGTCTGACGAGGCCCAGTATGCTGCTGGGAGTAACATATGTTTATGCTGCCATCGAGGCGCTGGGCTCTATAATGGCGTTCATAATAACTAGCAATTTTCTGTATCTATTTGTGCTATTACCATGTTTGCATGGCATTGCCTATTTTATATGCCTCAAGGAGCCGCTGATGTTAGAATTATTAATTATGAAAACCAGTAATTTCAGTATGTGTCCTAATAAAACATTCCATGGAGGTACTAATTCCTATGATGTCTACTAGTGAACGTTTGCTTGTCCCATTTGAAACAACAGAATTCATCTGATATATGTATAAATATGATTCTTTTGGGGCTCCAAGACAGGAGTATTTATCTAAAGAAAGAACTGCCTCTGATTACATACCATATTACTTGCACTGTAACGAGGATACGATTCTTCTGAAGGATAATAGTCTGCTGAAGGTCATAAAAATTAAGGGGTTTTCCTTTGAAACTGCGGACGATGATGATGTGGATATAAAGAAAAATGCTAGAAACAATTTGCTAAAGGGTATGGCCTCGGGAACGTTTGTGCTCTGGTTTCATACCATAAGGAGAAAGGAGGAGGCCTATCCCGGGGGAGTGTACACTAACGTTTTTGCCAAGAGACTGAATAGAGAATGGAAAGAAAGACACAGCGGAGACAGATCTTTTATCAATGAACACTATATAAGTATCATAAGAAGGGAGGACACTGCTGGTATTGCGAAAATAGGCAGTATAATTAGCAAATTACGCAGTAAGGCCGATAAAAATGCAAAGTCAAAAATTTTTAAGGATGCGCTTGCTGAAATTGACGAGATAACCGAGAGAGTTCTTAACGGGTTCGCCAACTATAGTCCCGAATTACTTTCTCTTCAGGAGACTCCGGATGGTGTCTATTCTGAAATTCTGAAATTTCTGGGAATAATAATTAATTGCGGCCAAATCCAAAACTACATGTTGTCCCCCATAGCGCTAGACCACTATCTTATGGTCAATAGACTTTATTTCAGCTCTAAAATTTTTGAATCTCTGGGGCCGAGCGGCTCAAAGTTTGGAGCTATAGCCTCCATAAAAGAATATAGACCATCAACCAATGCTGGGATATTAGATGGTTTTTTGCAGATGCCTTTCGAATTTATAATCACCCAATCCTATGTTTATACCAATAGGATGATGGCCATAAGCAGTATGCAGCTTCAGCAGAGGCGTCTAATACAGGCTGAAGATGTGGCCGTATCCCAGATCAGGGAAATTGATGAGGCTCTAGATTCGGCCATGAGTGGCAAATTTGCCTTTGGCAGTCACCATCTCAGTTTGTGTTGTTTTGAAGATTCCCAAAAGGGTGTAGAAAATTCCATATCTATGGCCATAGTGGAATTTTCAAATGTTGGCATAACGGCAGTGCGAGAAGGATTAAATATGGAAGCTTGTTTTTGGGCACAATTGCCCGGCAATCTCAAATATGTAGTTCGTAAATCAACTATAAATACACTAAACCTAGCTAGCTTTGCGTCATTCCATAATTATCCTTCCGGCAAAAGAGTTGGTAACCACTGGGGGGATGCCTGTACGGTTCTAAATACAGTGTCTGGTACGCCCTATTTTTTCAGTTTTCATGTGCGCGACGTGGGCCACACTATGATAATAGGCCCTACTGGAGCCGGTAAAACCGTTATGATGAATTTTCTCTGCGCCCAGGCTCAGAAATTTAACTGCCGTATGTTTTTTTTTGATAAGGATAGGGGTGCTGAAATATTTATTAGGGCACTCGGAGGGAAATATTCAATTCTAGAGGCCAGTCACTGTTCTGGTTTTAATCCGCTAAAACTTCCAGATATTCCGGAAAATAGAACATTTTTAATAGAGTGGATGACAGTTCTACTGACGACCAATGGAGAAACCATAACGGCCACAGACATGGCGAGAATATCGGAGGCGATAAATGGCAACTATAAATTGCCCTACGAAAAGAGGGTTTTGAGAAATATCGCCCCCTTTCTGGGGATGGGTGGGCCGGATTCTTTGGCCGGCAGACTAGAAATGTGGCATAGTGATAATTCACACGCAAAATTGTTCGATAATGATAATGATATCATAGACTTTTTCTCCTCCTACGCCTTTGGTTTTGAAATGGGAGAGATTCTGAAAGATAAAAAAAGCATAAGCCCTGTATTGCTGTATCTATTCCACCGGATCCAAAGTTCTCTGGATGGAACCCCCACAATGATCATATTGGACGAGGCCTGGGCTCTCATAGATAATCCAGTTTTTGCTCCAAAAATTAAAGACTGGCTAAAGGTTTTCAGAAAATTGAATGCCTTCGTCGTCTTTGCCACCCAATCGGTAGAGGATGCAACAAAAAGCAGTATATCAGATACCCTGGTGCAGCAAACGGCTACTCAGATATACCTACCTAATCTAAAGGCGACGGAAACTTATAAGGTAGCCTTTATGCTTAGCGAAAGGGAATTTCAGCTGATAAAGACTACAGATCCTGGCACTAGGTATTTTCTCGTTAAACAGGACCAGGGCGGAGTTATAGCTAGAATAGATATGGTCGGTATGGGCGATGTTATCAGAGTACTATCTGGAAGGGCCGAAACTGTTATTCTTTTGGATGAGATAATCAAAGAGGTTGGCAGCAACAACCCCGAGGATTGGATAGAGATTTACTACAAAAGGTCCAAAAATCTGTGAAGTTGAAACAAAAAATTTTTTTTAGCTATTTTTTGTTTTCGATACTTCCAATACTAGTCTTCGGTGCTGTGTTTTTTTGTTCCGGGGCTATTGCTGGTTCACTAACCAGGGAGGTTGTATACGGCCCTAGAGACAGAGTCAGAAAATTCAAATCAGGAGGAAAAGAAAATATAAAAGAGATGAAATTTTATTACTCCCCCACGTCTGGTTTTTCCTGCAGGCCCGGAGGGCCGAAATTTTTTTCTCTCTCTGATGAGGTAAAGTCAGTAAATAAAAACAATTCAGCTTTTGTGGATGCTATAATTAACAGTGCGGCCTACGCTGCGTCTGCGCTGGTAGAATTTTTTCTGGCACCCCTTATATGTATCACAACTCTGTCAGCCTTTAATGAATCCGTCGGAGGGAATGGTATATTAGCGGCTATAGAGACAATTATTCTCGTCCTTGGGCTTGAGGGCCTTAGTAAACTTGAAGAATTCATCTATGGCGAGGACGATTATAATTTAGATCCTTCTAACCCGCTTTGCCTCGGCTTTACTATAGGCATGTTTGTACCCTGTATAGCTATGATGGTTATTATGAAGATGGACATCGATATACTAAAAAAACTTATTATAGTGGCCGTGATTGATTTAGTTGTTCTAAACGCAAAAAATATCCTAAAGACGATACAGTATGCTAGAGCAGTAGAAGCCTTTGACCAATTATCTCTCTGCGGTGATAATTGGTTAACCTATGGTGGTCCCGAACTGGAGAGGATTCTTAAAGATTCTGGCCAAGGCGGGGATAAATATGTAACTCTCGGAAACCTCCTAGACTCCTTCCCCACAAAGGGCAGTTTTTTTGGTTCCTATAGTTATACTCTCAATAACTGTTTTAGCAACAGAGTAATGAAGGCTTGCGAGTTGTTATTTCCGAATGCTGGCATAGATGCCAAGGCCATAGATGGATATTCAACGGTAATATATAAGCAGTACAGAGAATTTATCTATGGTGGTATTGAATATGCCTATGATGGTTGTACCGATCCGAGAGTTGAAAGATCTGCCTATAGGGCTACCACCGATAGGACCAGCCAACTGTACTATTTCAAAGGGAATGAGGCGGCTAATTTTGCCTGTGAAAGATTTTTGGAAAAAAATACGTATAGAGAAGCATATAAATGCTGTCTTGAGGCCAGTCAGAGGCTAATTTGTATTCATAACAGTGATGCTGCCTTCCAGGGGACCTATGTGATGTGTAATAAAGACGATCCTCCAGGCCAATGTCAGATAATCACAAGCATTGATATAGCTGGGATGTTCAAAAAGGAAATTCTAGATACAAGTAAAATTTGTGAGGATATGAAGAATAGTACCATAGGGGACAAAAATATATGTGCTGAAGAACATACTATAGAACATGATATGTATGGCCAAAATAGTATGGGTGGCCAAAACCTAAGCAAAGAATGTCGCGCGGCCCATTCGGCCTATGAGGACATGTGTGATTCTAGTGGCAAATTGCGAGACACATATGCATTAAATGTTAGTCAGAATGATACAGAAAACACAAATATAATCCGTTCAGATAAAATAAAGTTTAAAATAGTTCAATCCAATTTTGATCCCTATAAATACTGCATAGAAACCTACAATCTTTGCCCCTACAACTTTAGACTTATGGGCGGTAGCGAAACCTATGGAAACGAATTTTCTCCAAGCTATGAAGGTGGTTTTGAAGTTGAATATAAAGAAGAAAGTGGCAAATATGAACAGAAAACTATCTTTACTGAAACTCTCAATAAGAATAAACAAAACAACTGCGAATTTGACGAGGACGGGAATAGACGCTGCACTGGGCCTTGCTACAATAGTTTTTCCGGAGAAATTGGGGCCTGCTACAATAAGCCATCAAATTTTTGCCAAATAGACCGACACTGTGTTAAAATTCCAAAACTTGACGACAGGCCTCCGGAGTATTATTCACCATACATAGATCTTGCCTGTATAAATTCAGTTGGGTCATCTCATAATTTTACTAACTATCTGAATGCTGCCAATGGGTCATCAAAATCCACTAGATTATTAATTACACCAATAGTTGAGTGCACCGTGGAAACATTCAAGAACATTCTTTTGAATAGAGCGGGACACACCAGATGTGCGGATAGCAATGAAAGCCCCTCCGAGGACGGAAGCTGTTCTACTGGAACTATGTATAAAAAAAGGCAGAATTTGGATGATATGGTTGAATATCAGAGTTCCTTCAGGAGAATTAAAAATCACATGATTGGTTTAGTTAGGGCTCTTATGGCTCTGGCTGTAATTCTCTACGGCTACAAAATGGCCATTATGAATAGGGGTTTTAGTGTTGAGGAGATATCGAAATTTTTGCTGACTATGATATGTGTGTCATATTTTTCGATCGCCACGGGATGGATTCCCCATGTTTTTTCCGGTGTCTACAGAGTCTATGGCATAGTGGCTGAATTTGCCCTAGGCCTAGTGGGGGCCGATGATGAGAGTATGAACTATAGCAATTCGAAATATTCAGGGTGTCATTTCACCGAAAGTAAATATATAAATAATCACTATGAAGACTATGGCGATAGACAGTACATAGCTGTTTTTGACACTCTTGACTGCAAGTTATCTAGGTATTTTGGCTACTATGTGAATAGTTTAACTAACCCCCCGATATTATCTCTTTTTATAATGGGATTTTGTAGTCTTGGTTTGGCCATACTAATGATTTTGCCAATTGTACTGATATTTTTGTCTCTATTCTTTTTTGCGATAAGAGTTGCATATGTTTTCATAATAAATTCATTAACTATAACAATTCTTCTGTTTTTATCTCCGATATTTATTCCTTTAGTGCTATTCGAAAGAACAAAAGAAATGTTCACAACTTGGTTAGCAAAAATAGCGCAAAATGTGCTATCTCCGTTATTTATATTTATGTCACTTAGCCTATTTTTCACCGTGTTCGATAGATATTACGTGGGCGATGCCCTGTTTATGGGCGAGAGGGAGCCCATTCGAGATGTCTACTGCGGACAAATATGTAAAATAAGTGAAACTAATATTTTCTTCATTGACGAGGAAGAAAATCAGACGGACCAAAAGGTAACCTGTGTGAATGTCAAAGGTACCGTCATAGATCTAATGGAAAAAACTCCGATCTGTCTGATAGCCAAGGGCGCGGAGAAACAGGTTAACACTGGTTTCACTCTGCTGGATTTTGTCATTAAGGACTTTGTGGGGCTTCCGGGATTATTTATTCAGGCCAAAGGGTTTTTTGCTATGTTCCCGAATATTATTTTTTTATTGTTGATAATTTTTATATTTGAGGAATTAAACTCCCATATCTCTAACATGTCCTCTGCCATCTTTGCCATTGGCAGGTCAAATGCCAAAGGTATTGATGCCGGGGCCGATGGTTTACCTAAACTGAAAGATGTGACTAGCGCAGCCGCAAGTGTCGGAGCTGAATTTGCTAATAAATCCAAAGATGCCGTTGGCGTATCTATGGATGGCGTTGGAGCGCTTAGATCTAAACTTAAGGGCGATAAAGATAAAGATGATGAAGACGGGGACGAAGATGAAGATAAAGATGACAAAGGGGATGGAGCAGAAAGAGAAGGAGGCGCAGCTGCAGCTGCAGGAGGAGAAGGCGGAGGCGGAGGCGGAGGCGGAGGCGGAGGCGGAGGAGAAGGTGAAGGCGGAGGAGAAGCAGTAGAAGAAGGTGGAGGAGAAGGCGGAGGAGAAGGCGGAGGAGAAGGCGGAGGAGAAGGCGGAGGAGAAGGCGGAGGAGAAGGCGGAGGAGAAGCAGTAGAAGAAGGCGGAGGAGAAGCAGTAGAAGAAGGTGGAGGAGAAGGAGCATGAAAAATAATAGGTGGGAACTCAGGATTAGCCCAGAAAAAAGGAAAGCTGGGGATATTCCTATGAAAATTAATGGTTTTTTGATTCTATGTCTAGTCGCTTTGACAGTGATCGGAGTTTGCTGCCAGGCTAGTTCTTTTGAAAATGGAGGATATAAGTATTATAAAAATTCTAGACAACCTGTAGCCGATAAAGACCTACCGGAAGAGGCCAGTAATAAAGGAGTCGATGCGGCTATGACGGTTCTAAATGCTTTCCCTGGTTTTTCTGTGCTAGCGCCTCCAATATCTTATTTGGTATTGGTGGCCAAACTGACGGTGGATGAGAATAAATCTTCGGAGGA
>JAIRXW010000027.1 GCA_031268035.1 Rickettsiales bacterium | reverse complement strand
ATTTTTCCCCTCCGAGAGAGCTCTATTAAGTTTGTCATAGTCTATCTTCACTGGTTTTCCCGGCTTTCCGTTAGCGTCATAGGAATAGTAGGTCACAGGACCCTCTGAAAAACCATCTTTGTTAAATTTTACCCCAGACAGTTTTTTAGTGTTGGTATCTATTTTTTCAAAATTAATCTGGCCCGCTCTCTCTTTCCCCTCCCCATAGGTTTCAGGCCCATCTAACAATGTGTCTCGGCCAATGGGATTAGAGTCTTTATCAAAACGGTAGCATCTTTGGACACCACTCCCGTCAAACTGAAATATTCTTTTGGAGCCATCTCCAGCTCTGCTGGTTTCAGTGATGGTGTCATTTTCTTCTACTTTTTTTTTATAGTATTCGCAATCTTTTCTAAGCTTCCCGTTGGCATCAAATTTCCCCCACTTATAGCTCCCATTTGCCTGGGTAATCTTTCCGCTGGTGAGGAGGCCATTCTCGTTGAAAACTCCTTCGAGGGTTGTTCCATTTCGTTCCAAAAGTATTCCTTCGAATGGCCCATTTTTATTGGCGTTTAATTTTCCTATAAAAAGGTCTCCCTTTTTATTAACACATATTCCTTTTTCTCCGTCCACCGTGGACCAGCCGGTTTTTTCGCCAAATTCTACCTCAATTGTTTCGTCGTTGTATTTGACAGGACCTTCGATAGACCCATTCTTAAATGGAGCTTCAAAGGATTCTCCTTCGGGAAATTTATAGGTCATCTTGCCGCTGTTAATTTCATAGGAACCTCTGCCTTTTCCGAAGTCGACACTAGAAATTTTATTTTCCTCTAGTTTCCCATTGGCAAAATTTCCTTCAAGGATAGCCCCATTTTTGTAGATCATTTTCCCTTTCCCATTTTTCTCGCCATCCCTGAATTCTCCTTTGTAGATGTCTCCGTTTGCCTGGATTAATTTTCCCCTCCCATTGTATTGATCATTTAAAAATTCTCCTTCGTAGATTGATCCATTTAGATAGGTGTATTTGCCAAATCCCTTCATCTTGCCTTCCCTGAAATCTCCTTCGTAGGTCGATCCATCTGCAGAAAATAATTTCCCTTTCCCATGAGGTGTATTTTCTTTTAATTCTCCCTCATAGAACTTCCTATTTTGTAAGTTGGTAAATATTCCCTTTCTAGATATCTCTTTACCAAGTTTATCTTTATTAATTGAACCGCTAAACTTTCCGTTTATGGATTTGACTTTATATTCGAAAGTAAAAGGGTCTCCATTTACAGAAACAGTTGAATGGAGTTCAGTTGCTTTACCTTCTGTAGACCGCTCAACAGCTACCGTACTTCCATTTTGTGCCTCTTTTCTGGAGGAATTTGTGTTATCTGTCATGGCATATTCCTATTTTATTTGAAAAATACTAACTGACACTAGATTAAGGAATATTAATGTCAATACCCTCATATTTTCGTTTCTGTATGGACAGGTTTAGCAGCTCTGTGGGTAATAAATTTATCTTCCCTCCGGAAGAATAAGTAGCTTAAATAAATTGTTTTTTTAAAAAAGTAAGATTATTATCCTCGCACAAAGGCCAATTTGGCATTATAAATATGACGAAGAAAATTCTTGTGATCGATGCAAATCCATCAAAATTCAGTCTTACAGCCTGTCTTGCTGAAGAATATGAGATACACGCTAGAAAAAATTCTTTCAGCGTTGAACTATTGGCTCTGAGAGATCTTGTCTTTGACCCCATATTACACTATGGCTATAGTCGACATCAGGAGCTAGAGCCAGATGTGGAAAAATCTCAGAAACTAATAGGCTGGTGTGACCATCTTGTGCTAGTGTCTCCAGTTTGGTGGTATGGTCCCCCGGCACTTCTCAAAGGATTTTTTGATCGAGTATTTCTGCCAGAATTTGCATTCAATGTTCAGTCGGTTCCAGTTAGAAAAGTGTCGCGTGTTCTAGCTGGAAAAACCGCGACTCTTATATATACCTATGGGGGTCCGAAAAATAATATGGCAGTAAACTTTGAAGATCCATTCGCCCTTCAGGTTAGAGATGGTATTCTCTATTTCTGTGGTTTTGAGAAAATAAAAACTTTTCCGCTCTATGAAACCATTGGTTTTCGCAATATAAAAAGAAGACAGAAGTTTATGGAAGATGTAGCCGCCCTGGGCTCTAGGGGTGATTAGTAACTAAAAATATAGGATTTAGCTTCATGGGGAGAATTTCTCTACGATTTTTATTACATTTAGTTGTTTCTCTAGCTCTATTGCTGCCTTTCTCCAGTGCCTACTGTTCCGGAGATCTTTTCCAAAAGAATCAAAACTCCAGCGCTATCACTCTCAGTAATGAAGATCTCCTGGCGGCCAGAAGAAATGGCATTGTGGCCGCCCTCTGCTACGTGCTGGATATCATCACGGGCAAAGTTGGCAGAGCTATAGGGGCTGTTGCAGTGTTTGCGATAGGCTGGCTATTTATTCTAGGAGGGGTCAAGTGGACCACTGTGTTCACGTTCACCGTTGCCTGTTCCCTGACTTTTGGGGGCATCGAATTGGCTCACCTGATAAGCCACAATAAATACTCCTGTTCTTCGATAGATGAAGCTAGAGAATATGACAAAAGTGTTATACACAATCTAGGTACCTGTGATCTAAAAAACATAGAGGAATACCGTTCTGGACAGATCTGGTATCTGTGTAGTGGGACGTCGGTCGAGGACTGTTATTTTACCAAGATAACCAATGATACATTCATTGATTCTAGAGATGGCGTTAATATTGTAGCTCTCATAACTTGCCAGCAGGGCTACTTCAAGGCCGATCCGAATGCTGTCTATAGACAAATATGTAAAAAGGACAGCAATGAAATAGGCTATTTTACAGCATATCCCGATGGCAAAGGGGAAGAAAATGGGAAGTGCCAAATGGGATGTGGAGCCTTTGATCTTCAGGAATACTACAGTCTCTATAGGCTCAAACCTGTGCTAAAAAATGGCGCTGTTGTTATTCTAGAGGGGGGTGCCGGAGCTAGCGCCACCACCTATCCCCCGGGGGCGGTTCTAGATATGGATTGTCAGGAGGGGTTTGCGGAACTTGATTCCACCGATAGGCCTAACAGCAAGGGCGCCAAGCTCATATGCTCAGAGAATGGTGGTTTCCAATTGGAAGGACGCTGCAGCAAATACTGTTCTCTCGGTGGATTTGAAAGTTTCAGTACCGTTTCCCAATGGCAGCACTGTGACAGTAATAGCGCTAATTGCAGTAACGTTGGTGAAAATGACAGTTTATCATTTATCTATGGTGAAGTGGCCAAAGTTGTTAGCTGCGCGTTAGACTATCTTCCCCAGGATGAGCAGAATAAACTGGTCATAAAATGCGATAAATCCGGAGGTTGGGAGGTAGTCAGAGGTCTTAGTTGTTTCAAATCCTGTAAATTAGATAGTTTAGAGCTAGGGGGAGACACCGGATGGTTCCTATGTAATTCAGGTGATGTATGTTCCAGCCCAATAGTTCCTTCCAATAAAAATGAATTCAAGTACGGGGAAAAAATAGCTGTATCTGGTAACTGCCGGGGTGATTACAGCCGGGTAGATGGTTCTCCCATGAAATTTTTATGTGGAACAAATGGAATTTGGATTTCCGACAGCGGTGTTCGCTGCCAAACTAACTGCAACATCGAAACCACGGAGAGTTTATTTCCAAAGGGTAGAGAAAACACCCTCGTTTGGCTGTTCTATAGTGACGAGAAGGGGGAATATGTTGTCTTTACCGATGGCATTATCAAAAATGGGACTAGAATTAGACCCAAGACCTGTGAAAATGGTTTTAATGTTGATTCGGAGAATTCTGCAATATACGTCTGCGCCAATGGGTCGTTTAATTCAATGGGGATAAATGACGACGAATATTGCAAAAAGGGCTGTAAATTTGAAGATCTGGCCAATATTAAATTCAATGATGTGGACTATGACACTTCAAATGCCGTAGAAATATGGGAGGCCTGTTCGACGGGGTTGGGCTATGGAGGCTGCGTCCCTCTTGGGGATGAAGAAAATAATCTAATTGATCTGAGAAAGGATTCCGATAGAAGCAGATATGCTTTACTCGAATCCGAATACAAGATAAAAAAATGTAATGGAAACTTTGAAAAGGCCTCAGAGGATGATGTTCTAGTGGTAAAATGTTCTGCCAATGGTGTATGGCGGCTCATAACTAATGGCTGGAACACCTGTCGGCTGAAGCATGGCTGTGCAGAATTTTTAGCAGAGGCCTCTAGCGTAAAAATAAACATGGACAACATCAATACAGACGTGAAACATACCTATTTGCAACTTTGGGGCGCTTCCGGTGGTACCAGTGCCTGTCAAAGTCTCAAGGCCAGTCTTGGCGGATATACAGAGGGTATTCTAAGACTAGGGAAAAATGAAAGAATATTTTATGTAACCGTTGGGCTAAGGGGAGAGAGATGCCAAGATAAATCAGTTCAATGTGGAGGATTTAATGGCGGTGGTGAAGGGGGTTTTTCCAGTAGTAGCACTAATCCAGAATTGGGTTGCGCTGGGGCTGGAGGAGGAGGCGCCACCGATATTAGACTAGTGGAACCATCTCTTAGCAGAAGAGTCGCTGTGGCTGGCGGAGGCGGAGGAAGATCGGGGGTAGCAGAGGAAATTATCGGCTCAGTAGCTTTTGCCCAATATGCGAGTGCCGGGGGCGGCAGCACAGGTTTTAGTGGAAGTAGTGGTTCTGGCGGCGGAACGCAGGAAAGTGGTGGTATGCCGGAAGCTGGGGACGAATATAAAAAATACGATTCCTTTGTCAACCAGGGTGTCTTAGGTCAAGGTGGCCACAGTGCTAGTTTTAATATTGAAACCGACCTATGGTATGGAGCCGGCGGTGGCGGCGGTGGATACTATGGTGGTGGAGGCTCTATGCTGGGAAGCGGCGGCGGAGGCTCCGGCTATGTGTCTTCGGACAAATTGGAGGATGCAATAACAGAAATCAACACTCTCGATTCTGAAGAATATAACGACGGCAACGGTTTTGCCAGAATATGCTGGGGAGATTGGTATGATCCCGAAGAAAGGGAACAGATAAATCCCTGCCTTGAAATTGGCCCCGAAACCTATTCCCTGTGTAAAAATGGTGGCAGTAATTTTGAACGAATTGCTACTCCTTTGGATAATTGCACCAGTGGTGATCTTAGAAAAATAATTAGAGACAATAATTGCGTCTTTGAGGAAAGTGAGATGGAAATAATTCCTAAGAATTATGGAATATCCATGACTGTGCGCAGGCAATGTGCCGCTGGCTACACTCTATCCGGGGGTATGGAGGGACAAGTGGAATATATTTGTGGGCAAGATAAAAAATGGTCTGTAAAAAGCGGTTTCTGTAATGCCAACCCTTGCCAAAATAATGAACTACTCACCAGAGACAGTGATTCAATCAGCTACAATATAGACACTTCAAATTTAAGTGGGATCACAGGTTCTGGTGGAACCAAGACATTCAATTGTTCTAGCGGTTACAGCGGCAATGTAACTCAGTACTGTCACCTTGGCCAATGGAGATACAGCGAGGGCGCCTGCTACAAAAATTGCTCCGACATCGAGAGTATGCCAAATGGCCTCTGGAGCTATCCCGAGGGCAAAAATCACGGTGCAAAGGCAGTGCTGTCCTGTGACAGTGGTCATGGATTCAGTGGCAGTCCAAATGTACGCCAATGCGAAAATGGCACCTGGAGTGTAAGCTCTGTCAGCTGTATCCCCGGGTGCGTTGGTCTACCAAAACTTCTAGTTGGAGCCAGTTTTAATTTGATTAACCAGGATACTATCATAGAGCACGTTGGAAATTTCTATGATACCCAGGGTTCAGACTCACAGCCCTTCCCAGACAATCCCCAGAATCTGTTCTCGGCAAATAGATCAATTTTGAATTTTGTCTGTGACGAGGGCTACTCAAAATTCAACGACGAGAGCAACTGTGGCATTAGAAACTGTGACAGTGAACATTGGCCCTACTACTACTGCAATGGCAGCAGTTGGAAACAGATTGGAGTCTGCCATAAAAACTGTGCGGTCATTTCGAATCCGGCTAAGGGAAGCTGGAGCTACACAAATACGCAAAAACATGGTTCTGTGGCCACTCTCACCTGCAGCAGCGGCTATGGAATTACTGGTTCCTCCGGTGTTCGCAAATGTGTCGAAGGCAACTGGGACAGCGAGCCAAGCACCTGCAACCAGGGCTGCAGCGGATTGCCCGCACTTGTGACAGGAGGTAAGTTCACTATTTCCAGTGGCACCACCATAGAAAACAGCGGGTATTTTTATAATTCCGGTCTAGTGGTGACCCCCACCACAGCGATGGGAAATTCACTGTTTACTGTAGATAGCTCGTTTCTTAATGCAGAATGTCAGACAGGCTATCTAGAATCTGCCGCCGGAGGAGACTGTGAGGCCAGCGCCTGTGGCGGCAAAAGCTGGAACTATTACTATTATTGCAAGAATAGCGCCTGGAAACGGGTGGGAACATGCTACAAAAACTGTACCGTTGCCGTTGCCGTTGCCAATGGCACCTGGACGTACACAAACGCACAGAATCATGGTTCCGTGGCCACCCTCGCCTGCAGCAGCGGCTACAGTCTTTTACCAGACACCAGCCGAAGGGGCACCTGCAGCGGCGGCGCCTGGACCTACGACACAACGGCCACCTGCTATAAAAACTGCGCCGCTGTGACTGCCGTTGCCAATGGCACCTGGACATACACAAACACACAGAAACATGGTTCCGTGGCCACCCTCACCTGCAGCAGTGGCTATGAACCCACAGGTTCGACGGTGACCAAAACCTGCAGCCAGGGCACCTGGAGCACCAACGAAGTCAGCTGTCGTGAAATTCCATGTCAAAACAGCGCTGTGACCAGCTTCAAAGCCGTGGCAACCACCGGAGCCACTAGCGGCGGGGCCACCGTTGAATTTTCCTGTGCCAGTGGCTATACGAGCTATGCTAGCAGCGGAAAAGCGAGCTTGACATGTTCAAAGGGAGCGTGGAGTCTAAGCAACACCGATAGCCAGTGCTGCGAGAACGGTTATGTGACCAGAACATCCTCCGGCGACATCACCATACCCGCCTGTGTGAAAAAAATAACCATACAGGCCTGGGGATCCGCCGGCGGCACGGGGAGCCAGACAGATGGCGTAACAAGTGGCAGAGGCGGGTATGGTGGCTACACAACGGGGACGTACAGCTACACCTCTTCTTCGGCCAAAACTCTGACTGTAACCATAGCCGGCGGAGGAGCCGGCGGTCTATGCACGGCGCCCGGCTATGTCACAGCAAGGGGGGGCGCCGGAGGTAACTACGCGGCAGTCTACAGTGGCAGTACAACATTGGTGGTGGCTGGCGGAGGCGGAGGCGGTAATTCTTACAATCATAATGGAGGATATGGAGGTGGTGGTAGTGGCAGAGGAGGGTCAGGGGCCACCAATGATAATTGTTACTTTTCCTGTGGGGGTGGTACTACTGCTAATGCCAGTAATGCTTGTGCAAACTGTGATGTTAATACTAGTTCTGCGGGTACCAGCACTAATAGCTGTGGCGCTAACGGCAGTGGGATGAACGGAGGAAATGCCAAGGGCGCTCCTAACCAATCTGTCTGGTGCGGCGGTGGCGGAGGAGGCGGCTACCGGGGCGGTGCTGCGGGCAGTTCGGCCCTCCTCCATACTGGTGGGGTTGCGACCCTATCGGGCGAAAGATGTGTATCCTATGGCGGTGGTGGCGGCGGTTCTGGCTACTGTAATATAACCAGTTGCGGAGGATCAAACGATGCAAATTCAGGTGTGGCAACGGTTATCGTTAGATGGGGAAATTAATAGCTAGCTGCGGCGAACTAGATTGTCACAGAATCGTTTTCAGAAAACTGATCGTTAGCCTCTGGCCGCCATTGGACACCTCTAGAACTATTCTATTGATATGGTCGTATATTTCGCGGTAATTTGTACCGAGTTTTGTGTTTAGATATTTCAGCAGATCACCACCCAGGAATATCTGTCTGTCGGCAAAAAGCTTATTTATCAGCATGGGTTTGGCGTCGCTGCTGAGCTTCCCTATCCTGATATCTATGCCTCCTCTGATGCGGGATTCTAAATCTTTCATCGTTCTGTGTTTTTTGGGAATGCTGTCGCGGGTTATAAAGAGAGCCGAGGAGCCATTGGTTATCACTGTGTTGATAAGATAGAAGAATTTGTCCTCTTCGATATCCGAGGGGAAATTATCAAAGAGATAGTATTCCAGCTTTTCGATGATAGATCCGATTTTTGGAACAAATTCTTCAAAATCCAGTTTCACCAGTTCCTGCAGATCCATATTTATTGCGCCGTGATTGTGCCTCCATATTTGTCCCAGATGGGTTTTCCCACTTTTTTCTTCACCATGGAGAAAAATTATCTGGTTGCCCAGAGCCTCCGAATCATCCCTGGCCTGATTCAGAAGGCAGAAAGCCTCTAGATTACCACTGAATACGATAAAGTTATTTGCACTGTAGTTTTCCTCCTGGGGAAAATTAAAACTCATTTGTTCTGTCATAGTTCTATTATTTTACTGTCACTGAAATTTTCCAGTGTTCTAAAAGATTCTTCCGTAGTGTCTGTTATAAATATCTGAATATTCAATTTTTTTAATTCTAAAAACAATTTATTCTTTGTCCCGGTGTCAATCTGTGAACACATGTCGTCCAGCAGTAAAATTGGCGTTCCTTCGTTAATTTGTTTTGAAAATATGGCTTTGACAATTATCAGGGACAGTAGAAGCATTTTTTGTTCCCCGCTTGAACACAATTCCGCCCTGAGACCATTGGAACTGTTAAAGACACTGAGATTACTTCGGTGAACTCCAAAATTTGTTTTTTTTGTTTCCGCGTCCAGGGTTCTATTTGAAAATAGAATTTTTCTATAGGCGGCCTCTATCTCCGTAGCCCTTCTGGTGTCGAAGAGATTTTCAACTTCGCCAGATATATGCAGGTGTCCCGTTGGAAATTCCGTTGTGTGCTCCGAAAATATTTGGTTGAGATGTTCCAAAACTCTATTTCTCACATCGGCTATGGCCGCACCAAGTTCTGCAATCTTTTTTTCGACTATATCTAGCCATTTACTTTGACTGGCCTGGGTCAGTAGAATTTTCATTCTTTCTCTTAGAAAAAATTCATATTTTCTCAAATCATCTCCATGGCCCAGGAAGAGCAGAGTTGCCGTTCTATCTAAAAATTTTATTCGATTGGAGCGAGCGCCCAGGAAAAAATCCTCCATTTGGGGTACAAAATAGGTTATTTTAAGTATTTTTATCAGTATACCACTACTTCTAAGTTGCTCCTCGTTGAATTTTATCAATTTTTTATCCTGTTTCTGCAGAAGAACAATTTTGTCGCCATCATTGAACTTTATAAAAATGGAAAATAGCGTGTCGTCCGGTAGATCTGACTTTACGCCGTTCTGGGAAATCATATCGGAGACCTGGGCGCCCCTCAGTCCTCGGGCGTCAGTCACTAGGGATATGGCCTCCAGCAGACTAGTTTTTCCCCGTCCGTTGGGACCAACTATGGCATTAAAACCACCACAGAAGGAGAATGCCCTCTGGGAATAGTTCCTAAAATTATTTAGAACAACTTCAGAAATATATTTTTCTGGCATTAGATACGTATTGGCATTAGAACAAAGGTATTATTCGTTGTTTCCCCTCTATCTTCAACCAATATGGCTGAAGCGCTGTCTTTGAAAAAGATGTTAACTGTCTCGCTATCTATTTGGCTGAAAATATCTAGAACAAATTTTGAATTAAAACCAACCTCGATTTTTTCCGGATAGTTAAAATCAACTTTTATCTCTTCGCTGGCGGAGCCATTCTCGTTCGAATGGGCCTCCAGCAGTAGATTATTTTCGCTAAGAATAAATTTTATGCCCCGATGGCTGTCACTGGTGACAGTGGAAACTCTATCTATGACACTGGTGATCTCTTTCCTGTTGACCCTCATGAGTCGATTGTTTTCTCTGGGGACAACTCTCCTGTAGTCCGGGAATTCAGCGTCTATCAGTTTTGATATTATGAGGCTGTTATCCGTTTCAAATTTTATCTTGGTCTTCGAAACAGAAACCTGGATTTCCTCCTGATCCGACATGGAGACTATTTTTTTTATCTCAGGCAGAGCTTTTTTAGGCACTATGACTCCCGCCAGAGGTTCATTTCCGTCGTAATAGCTCAGCTCCACCACGGACAATCTATGGCTGTCGGTCGATGTTGCCACAAGTTTTCTGCCTCTATCATCTTCGATGGTGTGTAAAAATAGGCCATTGAGATAGTATCTACTCAGGTCATCCGATATGGAAAATCTGGTTTTGTCTATCATAGTCATGAGATCTTTTAGTTTCAGTTGGAATTTAGATTGTATCTGCTGATCCTCAAAATTTGGATAGTTTCCGGCGTCCATGCACATAAGCTTGAATCTACTTCTGCCGGAACCAACACTTAGAATTTTGTCATTGGTCGAATAGCTGCAGGATATTTCCGAACCATCTTCCATTTTCCTCACTATTTCATAGAGCAGTTGTGCAGACACTGTTGTTACTCCATCCGTTTCCACATTGGCCTCTCCATGATTTTTTATATAGGTGTCGGAATCCGTCCCAGTTAGGTACAGCAAACCTTCGCTGGCTTCTATTTTCACATTCTGCAGAATTGCTAGATTTCCGGGATTTTTTTTGCTGGCTACTCCGTATGTACCTATCAGTAACCTTAGAAAAGAATTTTTTTCTACTACAAATTTCATGGTAAACAGTGCTAATTTTGACTAAAAGAATATCGATGACTAATGAAAAAGCAATATACCTGATATGATGCTGTTCAGATAAAAACTTTCCAAACCATACTATATACCTAGTCCAGGGTGCCCACCGCTCTAGATTACCTCATGTAGTCGGCAAATTTAGATGATTCGGCACTGTAGTAAAGGTCAATGCTTCCTATGGGGCCATTTCTATGTTTAGCTATGATAACCTCCGATTTGTTTCTCAGCTGCTCCATATTCATTTGCCAATTCTTTAGTTTTTCAGTCTGGTCATTGCTTGGCTTTTTTCTCTCCTCGTAGTAGGATTCTCTGAAGACAAACATGACTATGTCCGCATCCTGTTCTATGGAGCCAGATTCTCTCAGGTCTGATAACTGGGGTTTTTTATCCTCTCTCTGCTCTACCAATCTAGAAAGCTGAGAAAGGGCCAGAACAGGGATATTAAATTCCTTCGCGATGGTTTTGAGCCCCTGGGTTATCTCAGAAATTTCTAGAACTCTGTTATTTCTGGAGCTGTCGTTTACACCCCGCAGAAGCTGCAGATAGTCCACCACAATAAAGCCGGCATTTTCCTGTCTCACCAACCTCCTGACCCTTGTTCTTAGAGAAGATATGGCTAGAGCTGGGCTGTCGTCTATAAAAAAAGAGACCCTCGATATTTTTTCAGATTTTTCGACTATTCTGCCAAATTCTCTTTCATTTATTTCTCCTTTTCTGAATTTGTCGGTGTTTATTCCCGTTTCCAGAGAGAGGATTTTTGCACTAATCTGATTCACGGGCATTTCTAGGGAAAAAAAACCCACAGATTTTTTTGCGCAACTTCCGGATTCAAACTCCTCGAGAAATTCTAGCGCCGCATTGTAGGCAATGTTTATGGCGAGGGTTGTTTTCCCCATGGAGGGCCTTCCCGCAAGAATAATTAGATCAGATTTTTGGAACCCGCTCAGTGTTCTATCTAAATCCGCAAAGCCGGAGGAAATGCCGCTTATGTGATTATCCCTCTGTTTTGCTAATTTTATATTTTCTATGGTTTCGGTGAGACTGTCGGCCATACCAACAAATCCTCTGCTGTATTCGATTTTATTGCCAAGATCAAATAATTTTTTCTCCACCAGCTCTATCTGTTCCCGGGCGCTATTCCCCTGGGTATCCTTTGCGTGGACCATGTTTACTATTTCTTCCCCAATCAGAGCTAATTTTCGCTTAGTGGCCAAATCCTGAACCATTCTGGCATAGCTGACAATATCCACTATGCCGCTACTCACACTGAGGAGCAGTGACAGATAGTTGCTACCACCTACCACCAGGACAATTTCGTTTGTGTCAAAAAAATTTTTTAAAGTTACGCTGTCAGCTATGATGGTTGATCTGTGTATAACATTTGTGATGTAGCGATAGATCTCTCTGTGGGCCAGTTCGTAGAAACAGTCGTCCTGCAGATATTCCGCAACTTTCTGATAGTAGTCATTGTTGTATATGATTTTGCCCAGGATAATTTGTTCGGCCTCAATGTTATACAAACTTCTACAGTCTAGGTCATTCTGCATTTTTCACTGTCCATTTGTTGATAATTAGCTATATTGTGGATGGGAGTAAACATAGGAATCTATTCGACTATTTTGTCGAGCAGATGCTCAATACCTTTAGAATCCATCTCGTTTTCGTTATTTTTATCTCTGGGGCTGTTCAGGATGATGTCTTTGGTTATATCCTCTATCTTTTCGTCCAATTTTTGTCTAAAATCATTTTCTATCGTTCCATCTATCTTCTCATCATTATTTTCTTCTCTGATCATATCTCCGAATATTCTTTCCAAAATTTTTACAAAAACACTTCCCTTTGGACCATCAAAGTACTGGTAGGCAATCGAATTTTGCAGCCAAATTGGATCATTTATACTGGGGTTTCTGTAGAGTATGTTTACCGAAGCCAGTATTACCATAGAAATTAGAGCACCCTTGATACAGCCGAAGGCGAGACCTAGAATTCTATTGACTGAACCCGGTATAAATCTGCCGACCCTATTGACCACATAATTGCTCAATAGAGAAAATGCTATAGCAAAAAATACAAACAAAATGGTGTTAGACACTATATCCAGCAGAAATGGAGTAGTTATTCGACTTCGCAATAGTTCCACGGCTATTGGTTTCGCTAGCGATGTGAAGTAAAAAGAACCGAACCAATTTAATATGGAGACAATTTCCTTCAAAAATCCTCTAGCCAGCCCAACGAGAGATAGAAACAGCGGTATTGTTACAACCCAGAGATCCAAATTAGACTGAAAAAGCACTACAAAACCCCTCTGTTAATGTTTACTATAGCTGTCAGGATCCATGGGAGTGGCTACCAGCTCCTCCCATCCATTAGATTTTCCTCAGCTGAACAGTTAGATTATCTCCCATTTCAAAAATAATTGCAACCTCTTTATATTTCTTCCCGTAGGTTTTATTCATTATTCCCAGAGCGATATCTATATTTTTTGTCCAATCATCCGATATGGGCGCAAGGATTGGTGTGGTGTTCCATGTGAGACGCTGACTATTCCTTAAATTCTCACTGCTAGTGAAGGAAAAAATTGGCAGATCAATTCTTGCACTAGCGACATTGCTAAGATATTCGCCTCTGTTCCCCAGCACAAGAATCGCGCTGATTCTATTTGTGTAGGGCATCAGCATAGGTATAACACTTTCTTTGGAGGAATCGCCACAGGAACAGCGTTTCGGACTAATGTAGTTATTCCTATTTTCATAGATTTCCTCTTCGGTGGAGATGACAATGTTTGCCATGGTTTTTATGGTGTCGATCGGATAGTTTCCTTTTGCTGTCTCGTCAGAAGTCATAACTGCATCGGCCTGTTCAAAAACAGCATTAGCCACATCTGAAACTTCGGCTCTAGTGGGCCTTACGTTTTCAACCATGGACAGAAGCATCTGGGTTGCAACTATCACAGGTTTTCCATGAATTCGGCAGAGTGCAATGATTTTTTTCTGTAGAGCTGGCACCTTGGAAAATTGAATTTCACAGGCCAGATCGCCCCTGGCCACCATGATTCCATCGCTTTTTTTGACTATACCCTCAAGATTCTGGGTGGACTCAAAATTTTCAATTTTAGCCACTAGCTGCACATCACCATGGCCCTTTGATTTGCAATATTCTCTAACCTTATCTATATCTTCAGCACTTCTGACAAAGGATAGGGCAATCATATCTATGCCCTTTTCCAGACCAAAATCTATATCTTTCCAGTCCTGTTCGGTTATTGTCGGTAGAGAGACTGGTTTGCCGAACAGATTCACATGTCTCTTGCTCGTAAGAGCTCCCCATCCTCCCGTTATTTCGAAAAGAATTTCATTATTACTCCTTTTTTCCAGTGCTCTAGCCTGCATAACTCCCCCATCCAGCACTATAGCATCTCCCACATTGACATCATTATAGAAACCATCATGGCTTACGCTGACTTTGCCCTCGTCCTCATAGATACCTTTTTTCGTTGTCATTATAAACGAATCTCCGGTTTTTAAATTGAGTTGGCCCCTTATTTCGCCAATTCTAATTTCTGGACCCTTGGTGTCTAGCATTATAGTGCCGGGCACTCTTAGACTTTTTATGAGATTTATTTCTACCGTATGAGACTCGTGGGTGCCATGGGAAAAATTTATTCTAAAAATATCAACACCAGCCTCCGACAGTTCTTCTAAAATTTCCTTCGAGGTGGATACTGGTCCTATAGTTGCTACGATTTTAGTTCTCTTCATAGAATAACCCTACTAAATTAATAATCAGACTAATATTAAACACAAAACCAATCACTAGGAGCTTTTCAAGCCGGTTATTATTTTTTTACTCAAATTCTTCAGTTTTCTAACGGCTGTGTTTTTCTTGTAGACGCCTCTTGAAACCCCTTTCATCAGCTCAGATTCAAAGTTGACAAAAGCTTCCCTTGTCGCTTGACTCGTACCATCTCTAGCAATATCACTTGCTCTCTTCATAGAGGAGGCTATTCTTTTTTTCCTTGATCTGTTTACAGCAGTTCTCTTTGCTGTAGTCCTAATGTTCTTCCTGGTAGTCAAAGTGTGCGCCATGAAATCTCCAACTAGCTTGAGCGGCATCACCGCCCCATTATAATACACAGGCCCTAAGCCTAAACAATTAATTTTAATAAAGCAAGAAGGATTACACAGAAATCTACCATTTAGAGGATGATGCCCTCTTCCCAGGGGAAATTATAGATAATATTTACCTTTGAATCCAATATATGCAAGGTCTATCGGGAAGGTGAAACTATCTTTATTGTTCGTTCCACCTGGCGCCGGGCCAGTGGGGGCAGGTGAAAACATAAAAACATACCCCCCGATGAGGATCTTTGCCTCTGTGCGATGAGTTTTAATTTCCAGAGAAGGAAAGGCGCATCTTACCGAGATGTTAAATTTGGTAGCGGAGGAGGGATTTGAACCTCCGACACATGGATTATGATTCCATTGCTCTAACCAACTGAGCTACTCCGCCACGACCTAGGGGAATTCTGCCTCACAGAAACAGTCCAGCCAGCTGCGCCAAAACCAAACTATAGACCAGCACAACACCCACTCAGGTTTTTCCAGCTAGATTTATCACCGGGCCAACTCCACATCGCTGGTCATGGTAGTTATTTCCCAGTAAAAATCAAGTGAATTAGTGGATTAGTTATATACCCCCATGATTTTAGATATAAATGCACTCTAGCCGCTATAGCGGCGCTTCGTAAATCCGACTAGTCGTTGGCGATCTAGAGTGGGTTGCTAGCTATGCCGACATTGGCATGATGCACGCCAAAGTCGTCTATCAGTTCAGTCTTCACAATTCGCACTGTCTCCGTCGCCTGGGCCTGATTTTCGAGTTCTATGTCTAGCATAATCACAACTTTCCCGGAGGTTATTTCCCAGACATGCACATGGCATACATTTCTAACATTTGGTATTTTTCGTACATGCTGTTCCATTTCAGCAATGTCAAAGCTAGGCGGAGCCCCTTCCATAAGCACATTTAGAGAATCCAAAAGCAGACGGGCGGCGCTGTTTAATACCAGAAGGCAAGCGAATATCGATAGAATGGAATCTATTGGAGTCCAGCCTGTGATATATATCACAATGGATGCCAGTATGGCTGCCACTGAACCCAGAAGATCCCCAATGACATGTAGAATAGCTCCCTTGATATTTAAATGACTTTTTTCGCCACGATTCAGAATGTAGAAAACTGCGCAGTTTACCAATAATCCCAGCACCGATATGACCAGCATTGGTCCACTCATAATTTCCACTGGTCTCGAAAGTCTTTTTAGGGCCTCAAGACTTACAAAAAGTGTTAGACAAAATAGCAGAAGAGCATTGAACAGGGATGCTAGGATCTCAAATCTCTGGTAGCCAAAGGTTTTTCTAGAATTTGTGGGTATTCGGCCAAAATAAAAACCTGCCCAGGTGGATAACAGAACGCCGGCATCTACGAGCATGTGGACAGCATCTGTCGTTAGAGCTAGTGAACCCGAGATATATCCTCCTATAAACTCAATGATCATAAAGGAAAAGGTGATCAGAAGGCTTATTAGTGCTGCTCCTTCGTTATCACCGGAGACGTGATGTCTGTGCCCGGAATGGCCCCCTTCGTCTCTGTGGTCTTTTAGGTTCTCGTGGTTTTTCATGTGAACGAATACTATGTTTTATATAGGAAAACATCTAGAATAAATTACTAAAGTCAATGAATTTGTTAGGGCTCGATGGGGTTTTTAAATATCATCAGGAAACTCACCAATCACAGAATTTGTAATTTCTTCTTTTATTTCTGCAATTTCTTCGAGTAATTCCTTCTGGTCGAGAATTCCCTGGGGATGCGATCCCAGAACATTGTGGGGGATGGGAACACCCAGAGATTCGAAATAGTCATCCCAGAAGGTTGTCTCAAATTTCATGGGCTTCTGTGCGAAATGATGGGATCCATTTTTTCTAAGAAAACTTTCCATCACCAGTTCGCTGCAATATAGTCCCTCTGAATTTGGATAAAAAGTTGGATTGTATGGTCGTCCCAAAAAGCTCTCTGCCCTCTCCAGAGATTCCTGGATTATAGTTCTATCCCTCACTCTCACCAGTAAATTTACAGTGGAGGGCCTCCCGAGATAGTCACATATTTTTACCCTGGAGACTTTTGAACCAGCGGATTCTATCATGGTGTTCAGCAGGGAGACTATCCCAACATGGGTGACGGAATTATTATTTCCTCCGCTCCGGGCGACAGCTTCGCTAAATTCTCTGCCCACTGCTCTCTGGAATATGAGATCCCCGGGATATATTTTCACCGTCGTGTTGTTTTGGCCGCTAATAAGAAAATTATTCGGGCACTTTTTTAAAAGTTCGCTGAGAAATTGGCCAGATTCAAATTCATCACTTCGCTCTAGAGGACAATTTTCTGGTTGGAATGATATTCCCGATGAGGCGGCGACATTTTTCCCAAGAAAAATCATCGTGCAAACGGCCAGCTGAAAGGCACATAAATTTCTCAATTTTTTCTTCTTCGACATAGAGTAGACCTAAAGGTATCCTTTTCAGGAAAGTTTACTACATAATTTTTACGGATCAAGTGCCCGCCAGATCTGAAACAGCCGATTCCGCGAATTTAAATAATTATATGCCGGGTTGCCCAGGGGGACAATGAATTCGTTGGCAAAATTTTACCGAATTTAATTCTGGTATACCTGAAGTTCCTCTTCCGTGGTGCAGTTTTCTACCGTATCCACAAAGGAATCAAACGCAGAAACTTTCGCATTGTGAAATTCCATGAACAGAGTTCTTTCCTCCTCTGTGCCGTAGATCCCAATATTACATTGTTTATGCAGTGGATAGTTGCTGTAGAATATACTGTCCAATGCAGCTCGTTTTCTGAAAATTATTTCTTTTTTTAGTTCAGCAATTTTGTCGACCGGAGGCCTGCTTCCTGAAAAATATAATTTTCCATCGGCGTCTCTGGCCACTTCGTTGCTAGTTTCTACACTGTTGTCACCAAATGCAAAGGTGGCAGCAGCCACTATGTTATTTTCGTCGTCTAATTCTATAAACATGTTTCACATCCTTTTAATTATTGTTTCCAATGAGATAGTGGTAGGTAAATTTTGTAACACTTTGGGATTGATAAAAATACTGCACCAGGTCTCCGGCGGAGCAGGGCATAAACGCTGAGGCGTAATAGTTTATTTTTGCAATGAACCACTGGTTGACCATTAGACTACTTGTATTCTGCAGTCTACCCTGGGCATTGTCCGAAGTTGCCCGGACGGTGATGTTTAGATAGCCATCGGCCGGGGCCGTGTAACTACTGCCACTGCTTTCGGCAGTTAAATTTATATATTGATTCGATGGCAGAGACATTTTTCCCATAAGATTCTTTGCGGCGCCAGTCACATTAGCTAGGTCTTTAGTGGCAAAAGTTTGCAGTGCAGCATCATTGACAAATTTACCGCCGCTGTAGATGAGGGTATCGCCGTTCTGGGGCTCGTCGAAGGTAAAATTTAGATCAAATGCGGTTTCCTCTCCGCTGCTAGAATTAACAACGGCTTCACTCCAGGCCCCATTGAACACATAGAGTTTACTCAGAGCCAGATTCCAAATGAGTTGCCCCGGGGGTGGAATAATAAATCTCCAGCCATTGTCGTAGAAAGCTATGGAATTTTCTTTTCCCAGGAAATCTCCGGTCGCTTCTGGACCGACCAGGTATCTGTCACCTGTCATTGGCTCCGGCGGTGGTCCATTAAGTGTGTTTTTAACACCGCTGTGGAGAAGGTTGTCCAGTATCACAAGAGCCTCGTTGTGGGTGAATTCTTTACCAGACTGGTTCGGAACTAGCAGTGGAAGTTTTAAATTGTTTGTAAATTCCATTTTTTTTTAGCTGTGGCTGATAGCTAGATAATTACATCTAGAGAAAACACTGGAAGTATAAAAATTTATTGTTGAGCCAGGATTTCTTCCATGATTTTTATCCTTTTGGATAGCATGGTTTTTGCTATTGTCAGTACAAAAACCCTCCCAGCCCCATTTTTCTTTAGGATTTTGGCGCATTCATTGACAGTGGAGCCGGTGGTGAACACATCATCGATTATCATAATATTTTTATTCACAATTTTACTTTCATAGCCATTGGCCATGTCAAAGGCCAGAGTGAGATTGCTCTTTCTTTTACTGAAATGTAGGCTTGTCTGGGCCGCGGTGTGCCTTTTCTTAAGGAGTAGGTTTGGAGCATAGGCTATGGAAGTTTTTTTTGAAATCTCCTGGGCCAGCAGGAGTGTCTGGTTGTAGCCTCTCCATTTCAGTCGTTTTATGTATATGGGCACTGGCACTAGAAGGTCTACGGGATCCCCCATTGATTTTAGTTTTTTTAGCAAAAATTTTAAAAAAAATTTCGCTAAAAACGCCTGTCTTTTGAATTTAAATCTATAGATTGCTTTGGCTATGGTTTTATTATAGACAAAAACACTAAATAGTCTGTCAAAACTTCTCTTTTCTTTCAGACAAACGGCACACAATAGATTTCCGTCATAGTTTCCGCTCAGAGGTTCTCCACAGACAAAACAACAGGGTCCCTCGATAAAGGACAACTTTTCCCAGCAGGATTGGCAGAATGCATCATCGCTCGTTATTACCCTGCAGGCTGGACATCTATGGGGGTAGAGAAGATCGACGGGTGCCGAAAACAGCTTTTCTAGGAAATTCCTAACCCTGTTTTCGGATGGTTTCAATATCACTGAATTTTATTTTTTCCTTAGTGATTTCCAGTATATTTTTTTCAGCCTCTTCGTAGGATATTTTTTTAATGATTGCGTACTCCGATGCCAATCTATATATAGCAGTGTCATAGATACTCCTCTCGCTGTAGGACCTGTCCGCCTCTTCCACGTCTCTCACCAGATCTCTCAGCACCTCTGCGGTTTGGAATACGTCCCCGGAGTTTATCTTATCTCTGTATTCCTTTGCTCTTCGACTCCACATGCCCTTTGATTTTTTTGTACCACTTTTGAGCACATCAAATACTCTTTCCATTTCCTCCAGAGTGGCCAGCTTTCTGATATCCCCATTTTCTTTAAATCTTACCGGCACGCTAAGTGTCAATTTCTCCTTTTCAAAAAAAAGTATTAGACACTTTGTGTCGACTCCAGCTATCTTCAGATCCCGTATATCCGTTATCTTGGCTACTCCGTGTGTTTTATAGACGCAGTAGTCGCTAACTCTAAAAGATAAAGCCATAAATCACCCAGATTGTTTTTTTAAAAAAAACCTCTTAGCATCAAGGATAGTATATTTTTTGTTTAAATCAAGTACATGTTTGTACGTTTTTTGACAATTAACAATTAGCTATGTCGAATGGCAAAGTAACGCGCCTCTATAGAGATTATTTTGGAGAATTCCAAAAAGAAAAGATTCTACACTGGCTGCCCTCGATGGCTATTCTATCACTTATATTTTTTCTATCCGTGTGGTCCAACTACAAAAAAGTACTCTGTAGTTCCCAGGCTGTTCTCAGGCTGAGAGAAAAGGAATATCCCCCCGGCTATGGTTTAGCCACCATAGAGGCAAACGGCGGCTATGAGATTGTGAAGCGTAAGCTGGGCAACGGCGAAAATCTTTTCGACCTACTGATCTACGATATGAAATTTTCGAGGAACGGCGTAATTTTATGTTTGGCCCATCTGAAAAAGGTCTTTGATGTGAAACGTCTCAGAGCTGGCCAGGAAATTTCCATTAAATACAAAATATCTGGTGGGGTCAAAGATGGAGGGACGTCGAATAGTGCAGAACTGGATCTGGAAGAGCTGAGAATTCTAGATAACCAAAATTTAGTGGAAATTATTGTCACGAGGGGCCCCGATGGCAGCTATTACCCCCAAAAAAGAGCAATTGGAGCGGCAATCTACTATGACAGATTTTTTGTGGAAATAAGGAATAACCTGTATTCCGATGCAGTGTTTGCTGGAGTTCCAGCGGAGGTTATCATGGAGTTGATAGGCCTCTATAGTTTCGACATTGACTTCCAAAGGGATATAAGGAGGGGCGACAAACTGGAGATAGTTTTTGAAAGTAAATTCATGGAGGTTGGCGGCAAAACTAGGAACGGCAGCATAATCTATGCAAACCTTAATATTAGCGGAATTGACCATAAAATGTATAAATTCCGTCATAAAGGGATAAACAACTATTTTAATGAAAATGGTCTGAGCATAAAGAAATCCCTACTCAAAACTCCCATAGATGGTGCCCGAATAACCTCTGGTTTTGGGGCCAGAAAACATCCCATTCTGGGCTATACGAAAACACACCAGGGTGTGGACTTTGCAGCGCCAATTGGTACCCCATTCTACGCGGCGGGCAATGGAGTTGTGACAAAGATAATATTCAATTGTAGAGGAAAGGATAGACACTGTGGCGACGGCTATGGTAACTATATAGTCATAAGACATAATAACCTCTATAGTAGTGAATATGCACATATTTCGAGAATAGCTAAAAATGTAACTGTTGGTTCCAGAGTTAGACAGGGTGACGTTATAGGCTTTGTTGGGAACACCGGCATGGCAACGGGCCCCCATCTTCACTATGGGCTTATCTATAGGGAAACTAGAATAAATCCTGCTAAAATAAGACCAATGTCCTATAGCAGATTAGAGGGAAGCGAGCTTGCGGACTTTCTGAAGGAGAGAGATAGAATAAATAATTTCAAAATTAGTGACACAGCCTCCATAGTAAATGATAGAGCTGGAGATATAGGGGAATCAAAGGAACAGCCGGTCGGGAACAATAATAGATTCAGAAGTCGCTGGCGAAAAAATACCACTCCCGCTAGGAGAAGGGGGAAAAGGCAATCGAAACCTAATTATGTTTATAAGAAAGAGGACCAGTGAGTCGCCCTAGGTAAAAGTCGAAGAAAAATTAGAGCCAATCTAGCGTTTTTCTGCTGGTTTACAATGACCGCCGACCCTTATGCTGCTGCCAGTAAATTCTAAGAACTGGATTCCGCCTACGGCTCTATTTTCTTCATACTCCATGTGATAGGGAAACAGGACAGTCGCTGAATTTTTATTTATTTTCTCTTTCCAATAGCCGCCTATTGCTAGAATCGAACTGCCACAGGCTAGATCCTCGTCCAAATTATCATGGGGCACAAATACTCTTGTTTCGATGTCAAAGCGTTCGTCCCTGCCTCTAGCCGTTGTGCATAAATTTCTGATACCAAGTCTATTCAAGATGTCAACCAGTGCCCTGAAGTCGGGTCTTATATTCCTCATCAGCATGCTGTCTTTGACTACAAATACCAGGTCATTTAGTTCATCCGCCCTGAAAACCTTTTCTAGGGATGAATTTTCCAACTGAAGGCATTTGGCTATGAAATTTATATCTGGATTATTATCGGCTTCTAGGGGACTAAAATTTTGCACACTCTGCTCTAGAAATACTCTGCCGTTTTCTTCCACTTCGGCCCTGATCACATTATTTTCTATCTCTGCGGCAAATGGCGCTGTGTCGAAGTGAAAATTCACTGTGTTTATTTTGAACAGTTCATGGAGAAGAAATGCCGAGGCCATAGTGGCGCTTCCACACATGTAGGCCTGGGATCCATCTAAATTATAGAAAAACACGTCGTAGTCTGCGGTTGGAGTATTCTGGCGCCTCAGAAAGCAAGTCATAGGGTAGTTTTCCTCCAGGCCCAACTTTGACATGGTCTCTCTGGAAACTTTTTCTAGAGGGTCGAGAAGAAATATACTGGAGGGATTCCCCAAAACGGGCCTGCCGTCGATGTTTTCATCGTAGGAAAAGGCAGTGTACTTGTAGTTCAGCATATCGTTTTTAAAAGGATTGGCCAATTTAGGCCAGACTAGCGATTTGATGGCTTAAAATCAATGGCAACTTCAAGTAATTTTAATGTGTTTTATCTGCAATTGTGTTGGGGGTAAATCATTTGGGAAACTCTAGACAGACAGAAAATATTTTTTTGGAGGATTCAACTATAGGGATATAGATTGTTCTCTCTTCACTGCCCGATAGTTTGCTTGAAATTGCTATTGGGAGGTAGCGGCAGCTGCCAATCCATTCCGTTTTTTTCTAAAAAAGTTAGTAGATTCAGAATATCTGACACAGATAATTCTTCGGCGCGGCTGTCTGGATTTATTTGACATTTAGATAGAGTTTCCAATGGTGCTTCCACCGCATCTTTGAGATTATTTAGGATTGTTTTTCTTTTTTTGCTAAAAAGTATGCCTACCAGGGCGATTAGTTTTGGTAAAATAGTTAGATCAGTGTCTTTCCTGGGCCTAAGAGAGATCAGCGATGACATTACTCTAGGAGGGGGTAGAAAAGCCTCGGCTGGCACATCAAAATGTTTCTCGACGTCACAGAGATACTGACAAATGACCGATAGGTGTCCGTATTCCCTTGTTCTGGGGGTCGCTGTGATTCTATCGGCGACTTCTCTCTGGAATAAAAGTGTCATAGAGTCAATTCTGTGGATGGAATTTTTTAACCATTTTAGCAATAGAGATGTCCCGATGTTGTAGGGCAAATTTGCTAAAATTTTGAATTTACTCTGAAATAGTTCGTTTTCATTTATTTTTAGGGCATTTCCCGGGAAAACTTCCAGATTGCTAAAGAATGGTCCTATTTCTCTCTCTAGTATTTTAGCCAGCTGTCGGTCTAGTTCAATGGCAACCAGTCGCCTAGGATTTTTCTCTAGGATGGCTAATGTCAGGCTCCCCGGTCCAGGGCCAACTTCGAGTATATCGGCATCAGCTAGATTCCCGGCAGAATTGGCAATTCTATCCAATAGGTCTTCCCCCAGGAGGAAATTCTGTCCAAGCGCCTTTTCCCCGAATAAACTATATTTTTTTACTATTTCCGCTGGTCTAAGCATTGTCTGGATCAACGGAAGACTAGAACTCTACTAATCCCCCTCAGGTCCTTTTCAATCCGGAGGAGTTTGAAGTTATTTCTTTCAAAAATTTCGGCCACATCTTCGCTCTGCCCCTGGCCAACTTCAATATATATGCGACTTTCGGCCGTTAGGTTTTTTTTTATATTAGCGGCTATGTATCTAAAACAGGCCAATCCATCTTCGCCGCCATCTAGAGCTATTTTTGGATCATAGAATCTTACTTCGTCATCCAGAGAAATTATATCTCCGCTTTTTATGTAGGGGGGGTTCGATAGCACTAGATCAAATGCTCCTTCGAGCCCGTCATTCCAATTATTTAGAATAAATTCTGCATTTTCTATTTCCAGAGACATCGAGTTTGCTTTGGCTACGGCGAGAGCTCCGGGATCTATATCCACGCCTAGGCCTTTAGCCCGATTAAATATGCCAAGCAATGTTAGAAGAAGACAGCCGCTTCCCACGCCTAGATCTAATATTTTCAATTCCCCCTTGATTTTCGAGGGCTCTTGGAAATCTTTTAGCACCGCTTCGACTAGGGTTTCCGAGTCCGGCCGGGGATCTAGAACTCGACTATCCACCATGAAAAAATTATTCCAAAAAGCTCTGCGACCGATTATTTTCGATATAGGTTCTCCTCTGAGGCGTCTAGCTATGTGAGAATTGAATTTTTCTCTCTGCTGCGCCCCGAGTTTCATATTTTTTATAAATTCTAGATCATTTACTTCTATAGCTAGGACTGTTGCCAGTAGGATTTTAGAATCTAGTCTAGCGCCCTCTAGATCTCCTCCATTCCTTTCCAGGAGAATATTTGTGGCGCGTGTCAGTTCGGTGGCCGCGTCTGCTCCGCTGGGCAATGTGGTTTCATTATTATTATTTTTTAGAAAAATCATTTTGTGCTCTAAATATGTGATGATTCCTCTGGCACTCTCTGTTCTGGATTTATTTTCGCTGGAGGCCAAATTCCTCTAATTTTTTTATCCATTGTCTATGAAATCTCTTTTCGAAGAATTGTTGCCAATGGTAGACGAAATGATTTTGGGAATCAACAGATGTTTTTCTGAAAAATTGTCGGAAGAGAAGAATTGGTTTTTCTTTGGTGTTCCTGGATTTAGCTCTATCTAGCTAACTCAAATTTAAGTTGGGGACTAGAATTTGGAGGGCATAGGGGCGACAGTGATGGCTCCCTCTAGTGTACTCTAAAAGCTTGAAAATTAACCTTAGAGGAATATAATTACTCTAATGATTTCTAATCAAACTATGAAGTTAAATTATTTGGTCCAGTACGTGGGCATACTTTCGGGAATTCTGTTCCTTCAGTCCTGTGCGGCCACTAAGGTTATAGATGTGAAGAGCCCATGTGTTTCAAGAACTGGTGGTCCCTGTGGTCCGAGAAGGTCAATAAACGATTGGTGGCTGAAAGATTTAATGTCTAGTCCTCAAAATTTAACTGAAGCATAGGTCTATGATTTCGTAAACAAAATTAATAAAGTAAACAAATGATATGAAAAAAAGCAATCTTGTTAGGGGCGTGCTAAGGTCAGTTTTAGTTTGTCTTTGGGGTGTTCTATTGGGCTATGGAATAGCTATAAATGGGAAACAATTGGACTCGAGGGAAGGTTCTGGAGCTAGGCGTGATGTTCACGATAACTTAGCTCTAGCTGCCAATGACCCAAAGACTGAAAAGTCGGCATTAAAATTACAATTTGAAGCCGAAAGAAAACTTTTCGATCACATAATGGATACAATCAGTAAAAACTACGTTGAGGAGGTTGATGGGAAAAAACTCTACGAAAGTGCCTTCGAGGGGGTTCTTTCCTCTCTAGATCCCCATTCGAGCTATATGACGGAGAAAGAGTTTACCGAAATGAAATTGTATACGGAGGGTGAATTCGGTGGCCTAGGCATTGTAGTTACAAAGGATTCTGGATTTGTGAAAGTCATATCACCTATCTATGATACTCCGGCGGAGAGAGCGGGTATAAAAAGTGGAGATTTTATAAGTGAAATAGACGGTAAAACTACCCACAACATGCATCTCAATGAGGCGGTAGATAACATGAGGGGAAAGCCGGGCTCAAAGGTCAAGCTTACCATATTGCGTGTCGGAGAAAGTAAGCCGCTGATTTTTAATCTGAAGCGGGAAATAATAAAGACAAATTCTGTCAACGGTAGACTGGAGAATGGGGATATAATTTATCTGAAGGTGGTAAATTTTACTAGAAACACCCAGAAGGATCTTATTAGCACCTATAACAAACTCAAAGATTCCATTAGAGATCGGGCGGCTCCTCGGGGTGTCATATTGGATCTCAGAAATAATCCCGGAGGTCTATTGGACCAGGCCATTAAAGTTTCTGAATTGTTTCTGGAGAAAAATGTGGTCATAGTGTCTATAAAGGGTAGAAACGATGTGTCCCTGGACGTGTGCAAGTCCAGTGCTGAAAAGGTTTTGATAGATGTTTCTCCGGTTGTCGTCCTGGTCAATGAGGGTTCCGCCTCGGCCTCTGAAATTGTCGCGGGAGCTCTGCAGGACCATAAAAGAGGATTGATTATGGGCACAAAAACTTTTGGTAAGGCATCTGTGCAGAATGTTTTTCCTCTGGCAAATGGTGGAGCACTGAAGATGACCATAGCTAGATACTACACACCCAGCGGTCGTTCTATACAGGTCGACGGGATAGAACCCGATGTGCTAGTGGGGGAGGCCGTGGTGAACTTTGCCGCCGGAGGTGAAAAAATTCGAGAAAAAGATCTGGTGGGACACTTAAAAAGGGAAGATGATTTAAATAAAAAAACCGAAAATGAAGGTGAAGATATAGTTAGTAAATCAATTAGAGAGAATAGTGAACAGAACGGAAGCGATAAAAAAACAAATATTAAGGATTATCAGCTCTCCAAAGCTATTGATCTCATCATTGGAATAAGTTTTTATGGTAAAAAATAAAATTTTTATTTTTTTAATTTTACTGTTTGCCTTTGACTGTAGGCATGCGGCATTTGGCGCCCATCAGAAAAAGACAATGGCGGTCTATCGTCGCAAATTTACAAAGAAACGTAAAAATAAATTCAATTCCATCCTGGTGACAAAATATGATGTGGAGCAGGTGACTAAACTTTTTATCCACATGGGGGAGGCTAAAAAAAATACCAACGATAGTAGTAAAAGTCGCAGTTTCTATGAGGATATGCTAAAAAAGGCCAATATAGCGAGAAAGAACGGTATCAGTTTGTCAGCTCTGGAGAAGACCGGCCTCTGGCGCGGCTTTTCGAGGGAATTTAATATAGTTGGCAGTATGAATGATTTTTGTACAAAAAATAAAATAAGTGCTGAGTTTTTGACAAATTTTTTAGAAAATCGGTCTCTCTGGCATAAATATTTTTCATCTGTCCTCAAAAGACTAGCTTTTTTTGAGGTGAATGAAAATATAATCTCCGACTATGCAGAATCCCAGGGCGCTAACGACTATAAAACGAGGTATGATTTAACCGAAATAGTTGCGAAATACGCTAGCCCCAGGGAAAAAACATGGGCACTGGCGGAGATGAACAAACTCTACAAAATGTTGAATTCGGGCAAGAGCGAACTTGAATCTAGCGTCCCCACGGGGGTGGAGGTCATGAAACTGGATTTTATTTTTGAGGATGATCTGTCTAAAGCCATGTCCCAAAATATAAAAAATCTCAAAATAAATGGGATCTGCCGCCCATTTTGCACCGGCGAAGAAAAGGGCTATTGCTTTATTCTGAGAATTGACGGGAAAGAACTCGTCAAAGATGCGAACGAACAAAAAAAGATGATTTTAGCCGATTCGATTTTTAATAAATTTTTGAATAACAGAGTAGAGGGACTACTACGGGATTATTCGTCCATAGCTGCAGTTGCACATAAATATTAGGCTATGGCCGATGAATATTCCCCAGAAAAAAGACATAGAGTCGAACACCTGAGGGCTTCAAAGAACAGAAAAATTTCTTCTGCCAGGTGGCTCCAGAGACAGATTAATGACCCCTTTGTTAGGGAAGCCAGAGCAAAAGGCTATAGATCTCGGTCCACCTTTAAAATAATGGAAATACACCAAAACTATAATATTTTCAGGGATGGTTATCGGGTGCTGGATCTTGGCTCAACTCCGGGTGGTTGGAGCCAGCTGGCGGTTACTCTGGTTGGTCGGGGTAATGTATTTGCCCTAGATACTGTTCCCATGGAACCGATAGCCGGTGTAAAATTTATGAAATTGGACTTTTTGGAAAATGATACCGTGGATGTTCTACTAGCCCAGCTGGGGGAAACAAAATTTGACATAGTTATGAGCGACATGGCCCCAAATACTAGTGGTGACCAAAAAACTGACCATCTTAGAATTATTGAACTTGTGGAAAAGGCGATTGATTTTAGTCTAAATATTCTCAAAACCGGTGGAACATTTGTCAGTAAAATTTTTCACGGTGGGCTAGAACGAGAGCTTGTGTCAAAATTAAAAAAGCACTTTAAAAAAGTTAGCTATTTCAAGCCAAAATCTTCGAGGAAGGATTCGCCGGAGATCTATGTGATTGCCCAGAAACTGGCTGTCTAGTTTGGTTAGCTCTAGGATTTATATGTGATTGTCCAAAAATCAGATGCCAAGTTCGGGCAGTTCTAGGATTTATATATGATTGTCCAAAAATTAGATATCTAGTTTGGTTGGCTCTAGGATTTTATATTATGGCACTGCCTATATCTAGTATATACTTCCATAGTCACTATTTCATAGCTGCTCCATTGTTAAACTTTAAAGAATAGAAATAATTGACATTGTAAATGGCGCTACTCAGAGATACTACTCTAGAGAATGAAGAGGAACTTTTACTCTGACCACTAGGAAAAATATGCTAAGGGCTCTAAGCCATATTACAGTCTTCGGCTGTCATCTGATGAACTTTGTTAGGGGAACAGCTCTGGAGTGATAGATTTATGAATGAACAGTCCCCAGAGCAAAACTCCTATAGATCACTATTATTAGCATTGCCACCGCCGTTGTTATCGTCGTCATCGTTCAACTTCCTCCAATAGACAAAGCTAGACATATTTTCAAGGTCATTACTTAGCTCATCGACGATATTCTTGGCATCTTTATTCACATACTTTCCGTCGGCTTTTCTGATAAACACCGTTTTTGGATTTTTAGCATTCCAACACTCATAGGAGTTTTCTTCAGCACATTTCTTTTTGTTTATTTTGGGTGGTACTATGTAAGCACTATAGAGATTTCTGTTTTTGGAAACAATCTCACTGTCTCCGAGCACAATGCCGGGTAAACACTTCTCATCTGAGGTAGAACCCGAACACTCTGTGTATTTCTCGACTATATGTCTGAAGAAATTGGCAGCAACATCTATCTCCACATCACCCCGCCGGAGGAGATATTTAAAATACGGATCTTTGATATAAGATTGACTCAACCGAAGCTGGAATTCATCAATGCCACTGTTGGATCCCGGATATTGGCATATCTGACGTTTGTTACTGTTGGTAGCACAATTATTACTCTCATATACTATCCCGCTTACAGAAAACAGATTTACGATTAATTCCTTGCAATTTTCTAATTGAATGTTTTTACCATCTTTTTTTTTGTAAATATCCTTGCAAGCAGCATATCCTAAGCCTATGCCATTCTGCAATGCGGCCTGTCTGATGGATATAAGCGATACGAATTGACTTTCCTGCGCTTCGTTGGATTTCAAGATCCAAACACTATGTTCGGCACCACTATTTCCAATGAGAAATTCGTCATACTTGGACAAATCGATATTGTCGCGATCCGTGTCCATGACCACGGTCCTTGCTCTGTTTCCCTGGGGATCCACAGTAGCGGAAACTTTGGAGGCTATTTCTATCAGCAATTCGTTATTGTTATTGCTGTTTTTAAACGCTTTCTTAATGTCCTTTATCTGCCGGAATTTATCTAGGACATATATCATGAACTCGCTGGCAAAAAACCCGCAATCTCCGGTCTTCCCCTGTAGTTCCATGTCATTCAATAGAATGACCTCACCACTAGAACCTCGGCCCTTTGATATTTTAGCTATCAGTCCACCACTGTTTAGCTTAAAACCCTCTGGTGCCTCACCAAAAGCATTATTTTTCCCCCCAGAATCCTTTGTCAGATAGAAAAATAGCGAAGAATCAAATAAATAAACGTTTTTATCTCTATAATTTTCCGAAAGATCAACTAAAAGACACCCTATATGTCCGATCGGATTATCAGTATACCCACTAGCTATCAGTGGTATCAAGACAAAATCCTTCAGCTCTGGATTCTTGGCCATCTGGTCTTTGGTCACAATTTCAAGCTTCAGATCTCTCACCAGGCTGTCCCACAGCTTACCTCTGTTGTTTTTTAGATACTTGTTAGAAAAAACGGCTCTCTCACCGTTTTTTTCAAGAATGTACTCTAACTTAAAGAATTCAGGGGGCACAAATCTAACGCTCTGTAGAGCTTCACTGTTCTCTGATAGGGAGGCCGCCACGTAGGAAAATATCTGTGATGACGCGAGTGGCATATTAATCCCACCATTGGCATCGTAGACGGCATTTTTCACCACATTACCCAATACCTCTCTAGTCTTTTCTTTCCACTTTCCATTATCCCGATATTCTCTAAGTTCATAGGTGCTTTTACTAACACTGAAGCTGCCATAGATCTTTCCAGATAGTTGGCCATCTGGACCCCTAATCAGATTATCGGCCTCGTTTTCTATGGACTTAGCTGTGGTATACGTAGAAGCTTCGTTGGTGTTGACAATTTGCATGGTTTTGATGTTGAACCCATCACTTCCATAGACTGTACTAACCACTGGACCGCTGGTACCATTGACTACTAACTGAACACTGGAATACTTTACAGAGTCAAAAAATACAGCGGTCGTATTGGTATAATTCAAATGAGCTCTAGCCATACTTTTGTATCTACTGATTATCTCATTTGCGGAATGAATATTATACATCATATATGCATTACACCAGCTGCCACCCCCTTTCAAATCCGTCACGCACTTCTCTAGGAAGCAATCAAGAGCTATCGTTTCTCTTCCACTATTAAATTTACATCTAAATGGATCAGACTCACTAATTTTGTAGTCTGGTTGTCTCGTCCCTCCCAGGGTATCCTCCACCATCATTCTAGCCGGAGGGGTTACAGGAATATGGAATTGACCAACTATAACGCCCACTAGGGCAGACAAAAGAAATGTTATCATATTATTTTACTTTGTTACCGCAAGTTCTGCAAAAATACCACTCTCTATGATTTTTCTAAAACTTTCAACCATCTCGGCAACTTCTTCTGGGGTAAGATGAATCGGTATGATTTCTGTATAGACTCCCGAATTTTTATCGACCCCCTCATAAACCTCTTCCTTTTCCATTCCCACTCTATTTCCGGCCTTATCGAGGATAAACGCTTTTGTATAGACTCCCGAATTTTCATCGGTCTTTTTATAAACCTCTTTCTCTTTCTCTTCCTCTTCTTCTGGGATAAGATGAACCGGTATGATTTTTGTATAGACTCCCGAATTTTCATAGGTCTTTTTACAAACCTCTTCCTCTTCCTCTTCCTCTTCCTCTTCCTCTTCCTCTTCCTCTTCCTCTTCCTCTTCCATTCCCACTCTCTTTCCGAACTCATCGAGGATAAACGGTTCCATATAGTCATCAATATTTATCGTAGCAGCTCTGGCACCCGACACAACTAGCAGTAGGCTTCCTAAAATAATCAATTTTCTAAACATAGACCTCTCCAAAAATAACGTTTGATAATAAAATAGAAACAACTTCTGATATATGTTAGACTCAATTTAAAATAAGTCAAGGGAGTGCAAAAGGTCCATGACGGGACTGCCTATATCTAATCGCCGTTCCATAGCTGCCACCCGATGCTAAGCTTCAAAATTAAATCCTGCGGGTAGATAATATTCTAGTAAATATCGGCTGAACTAGCACACCAGCACTCATATTCTTTAGCTGAGCGCTGTGTGTTCCCTCTCTAGTGGTGGAATTTCTCTCTAGCACTATAACTCTGGAAAAATAGATAGAACCGGCATTGTGAATGGCGCTGCCCAGAGATACTACTCTAGAGAATGAAGAGGAACTTTTACTCTGGCTACTAGGAAAAATATGCTAAGGGCTCTAAGCCATATTACAGTCTTCGGCTGTAATTTGATATCTTCTGCTGCTGGTTGATGAACTCTACTGGGATTTACTGGTGCGGTAATACAATTATATTTGGGTGGCACCTATGTTCCAGCATAGAAACCGTAGAAGAATAATTATTTTTCGTCACTATATTTAACCTCTCTGAGAAAATCTCTGTAACAGCCCTCAAACAGAAAAACTCTGCCATTATCGAATACAATTAGCCTATTCGCTATATTTTTCAGGAAATCCTCGTCGTGGGTGACCGTGATGCTTGCGCCGGGAAAGATATTTAGCGACTCAGCTAGAGAAATACAGCTCTCCATATCCAAATGGTTTGTTGGCTCGTCGAGCAGCAGCAAATTACACGGTTGCAGTATTATTTTACCCAGAAGGACTCTGCTTCTTTCACCCCCACTGAGAACTTCCAGTTTTTTTCTATGATCATTCCCACTAAACATCATCAGTCCAGCTGTGCTGAGAATTCTATTTCTAGGGAGATGTTCGTCCACTGTCTGCAGTTCCTCCTCTATGCTATTAGTTAAATTTAGTCTATTGACGTTCATCTGACCGAAATACCCGATACTGGTTTTATCGTTGACACGGATTCTGCCGGAAGTCTGTGTAATTTCTCCAGCTAGAAGTTCCAGCAGAGTTGATTTACCTGCGCCGTTTTTGCCAATGACACATATTTTGTCACCAATATCTATCTTGAATGATAGATTTTTTATTAGGACTCTGCTGCTGTCGTAGAAAAACTTCAGATCACTGACCTCTATCAGAGGTCTGTTTGTGATGGTACTTTTAAAGTTAAATTCGAATTCCAGATCTTCCAGATCGGTTAGTTTTTGCTTTTCCTCCTGCCTGTCTAGCATTTTTATCTTAGATTGCACCTGTTTGGCGAGTGTGGCCTTGTATCTAAATCTATCTATGTATCTCTGTGTCTGCTCACGTTTTTTATTCTCATTCAGACGAGTTTTTTCATAGATAGCCTCTTCCTCTCTGATTTTTTGGTACATATCATCGACATTCCCCCTGATTTTTCTAGATGTCCCCCGGTGGATCATTAGAGTGTGGTCTATGGTTTCATTCATAAAACCACGATCGTGAGTTATAAGGATAAACGATTTTTTCCAGCCGTTTAAAAATCTCTTTAGCCATCTTATGGATATGATATCCAGGTAATTTGTAGGCTCATCTAGCAGCAGCAAATCCGGCTCGGAAAGAAGTAATTTTGTGATATTTAATCTTATCTGCCATCCCCCAGAGAGTTCTCTAGGTGATTTATATATATCCTCTGGAGAAAAGCCCATATTCTGGAGAACTATTTCGGCTTCCCAGTAGTGGCTCTCTCGGTATTCCAGCAGGGCCGAACAGGCCTCCTCTAACACTGTCTCTCTACTAAAATTCAAGTGCTGCTCCAGGTAGCCGATTCTGTAGTTTTTGGACATGGTTATATTTCCACTGTCCGGGGCTAATTTTCCACCTATAATTTTCAGTAGAGTGGTCTTGCCTGAGCCATTTCTGCCCAGCAAACCTAGTTTTTCGCCGTCGTCTAATACAAAGCTGATATCATTGAAAATTTCTTGCCCAGAAAAGCTCTTTGAAATTCCTTCTAATTTTAGCATAGTCTTCTCCCGTTAAAAATACACAACAATGTCTCAGTCTCCTAGAGAGACCAAACGCGTAACTCATGGGTACTGGGTCAGACGACTGCTCTAAACATAATTAATAAATACCAAAACAATTCTCCTAAAGATTCTCAGAATAATTTTAAAAAACAATGGCTAAATTTTTATCCCCCACTGTGCAATTCCAAATGGCGCGTTTACGGCCCAGTGGGACTACATTAGGGGGATGGGGTGAATTCAGCTGAAAGCCTATCTATTCCATCCAGTGTCCAACCAAGATCTGGCAGTGGTAATTAGTTAGGCAATGATAAAACTTGGTTATTTTTATTCTCTTCATAAAATGTTTATTGATTTTTTTTTATGTTATATTAGCCTTACCATCCATAGGTAATGGAATCAGTAACGTTGTTTTCTGGTTCCATTTTTGTATTTTTGCCGAGCTATAAATGAGGACCCACTATGCAGAGATTTAAAATAACAAAAGACGGCTACAATAGACTAAAGGCCGATTTGGATAAACTTATTAACAGGGAAAGAGTAAAAATTTCCGAAGAAATAGGAGAAGCTATAAAACTTGGTGATCTAAGTGAAAACACCGAGTACAGTTCCTCTAAGGAACGACAGTTGATTAACGAGGCGCTCATATCTACCCTCGGAGAAAAAATTTCCAATGCCGATGTTGTTGATATAAGTAATTTATCCGGCGACTCCATTGATTTTGGTTCCACAGTGACTCTGGTGGATGAGGATTCGGAAAAACAAATTCAATACACTCTGCTGAGTGAATTTGAAGCAGATCCATCTAAGCATGTCATTTCTCTAAATTCACCCATAGGCAATGCCCTGTTCGGTAAACGTGTTGGAGAATCCGCAGAAATAAAAGTGCCAAATGGCACGAGGTATTACAGAATCACCGATGTGATGTGGGGTAAATGATAGGTGTATTGACCCAGTGTTTTCCAAAATCCTAGGTTTTCTACTGGTCTATGTGCTGAGTGTGGCGAACTTCATTCTGGTTCTCAGCCCATTTATTTTTGTGTTTCTAGGGAAACATTTTCTAAATGTGTCGATACAGGTGCAATATACAAAATCCATAGTTTTTCTTCTGCTGGCCGCTGTGAGTTTTCTTATGCTTCTATTTTTGTTCTTCGATTTTCTATTCTCTTCCAGCATAGCTTACTATACGGCGAGAAGTATTTCTATAGCAAAAAACAAAGAGGACAGCTACAGAAATTTTTCCGAGATTTTCGAAATCGTTAGAGCTAAATTTTCTGTTCCCAATGTGGAGTTATATATAGAGAAAACCGACAACGTTAACGCCTATGCCGTTGGTAGCCTGAGAAGGAATGTGGTGGTGCTAACCACAGGACTTGTGAACAGCTACAGACTCAGCCAGGAAAACAGAGAGGAATTTCTGATGTCTATAGAGGGCATAATGGCCCATGAGATGTCCCATATAGCTAACAAAGATTATTTTTTAGCCCTTATGCTTCTAGTGAACGAGAGAGCTACGGGTCTAGTTTCTAAAATAATAGATAGGGTTTTCAGACTTTTGGCTAGGATTTTTGAAATTATTCCAGTGGTCGGCCAATACATCGCCCTAGCCATAGATTGTGCTTACGGTGTCCTGGACTTTAGTATGCGTTTCTTCTATAGATTCATTATGCTAAATCTATATAGTTTTATTCAACTGCAGATCAGCAAAAGCGTGGAATACAGAGCAGATAGACAGGCGGCAATGGTCATAGGCGGGCAAAATATGGCGCGGGCGCTTAGTCCACTGGGTAATGGGGGCTATTTTTCTATTTTCTCCTCCCATCCTCTGACTAGCTCCAGAATTAAAAAGGTTGCGAAAGTAAATGGAATTGAAGATGCTATAAAACCTGTATTTGGAACAAACCTAACATTTTTGTTATCATTTGTCACGATGGTAACAATAATTCATTTCAGCTATCGGGCGGCCAAAATTCATGTTATTCTGGAGGCTTTCAGGAGCATGGTTCTGTTTGTTAGAAATAAATATATTTTTCTCAAAAGTACCCTGATGATTCTGAAACAGAAATTTCTAGGATGACAAGACAGAAGATTGGCAAAATATTTTCTATATTGGCCAAAGAATACGATCAGCGGGGTCTCACGGAGCTCAGCTACAGTAACCCCTACACTTTACTGGTATCCGTTATGCTTTCGGCCCAATCAACGGATGTCGGGGTAAATAGAGTCACATCAAAATTGTTCAGAGTTGTCCAAACTCCAGAGGACGCAGTCAACCTTGGTTTCGATGGGCTCAGAGAATTGATAAAAAGTATTAACTATAATAATACCAAAGCTAAACATATACTTTCGACAAGTAGAAAATTAATTGAAACATTTGACTCAAAAGTGCCTGGCAACATGACAGATTTGGTAAGTTTGGATGGTGTGGGAAGAAAAACGGCAAATATTGTTCTTAACATAATTTTTGGAATACCCACCATAGCCGTTGATACGCATGTATTTCGCGTTAGCAATAGACTTGGAATCGCGAAAGCGAAGACTGTGTTGGAAACTGAAAGACAGTTGCTAAAAACAATTCCCAAAAAATACATAGCCCAGGCCAATAATTTTCTCGTACTTTTTGGAAGATACCAATGCAAGGCTCTGAAACCTCTATGTTCCTCCTGTGCTCTACGAACGTACTGTGACTTCTGGGGTTCCATAGAAAAAAACAAGATCATCCAAAATGGGAAAAACAGCCAGTGATCCGGGTAAAATACAGGGCGACATAGCCCCACATCTAACATTCCCCACTGGGTTACTGTTAGAATTTTAAATTAAAATATAAACTCACTCCATTTTTATCAGCCGAAACCAGAATGTTGATTCCGGAATCGCATCTATCAACTAGAAGCCAAGCCCATAGCTCCGCCACCATTGCTCCTGCCACAACGTCATGCCAGTAGTGTGCTTTGGCGTAGACTCTACTATAGCCAACAAATCCTGCTAATAAATATGGAACTATCGCCTGTTTAAATCCGTATCTTTTCCGGATAAATGCGGCGCCTGAGAAGGCACTTTGGGTATGCCCACTCGGAAACGATCTTAGGTCCCCACCATTTGGTCTCTGCTCTATTTTCAGCTCCTTTATAGCAACCTGGGTTAGCAGGGCGGTGATATAACTATAGGCAAATTGTTTTGTGCTAGTGTAATCTGATTTTTGCGTTGATTCCTGCACTGCTTCGCCAAAAGCATAGGCGGGAATTGCTAAATTCAACATATCTCCGGCTCTTTCTATTGTGTAGGCATGACTATTATTTGCCACACAGCATACACTCGCCACAAAAAAGGATTTACAGACTAAATTCATGATCCCCATTCTAGGATTTCCATCAAAAAAATCAACCATAAGAGTTCTGGGAAATTGTCGAGCGCCTCGCACTCACAGCCCACCGGTGTTGTCGTTAGTTCAGCTGGATTGCCGATATAGAGTCAAAGCCAGAGACAGCCAACAGATTGCTCTGGTCGGGGTGAGAGGATTCGAACCTCCGACCTACTGCTCCCAAAGCAGCTGCGCTAGCCAGACTGCGCTACACCCCGCCGTCAAAAAACACATACCAGTGGGAACGACACTGGGGCCCCTAGGCAGACAGTACCCTTCGTTTTTTTGCTCTTCTTCTCTTTATTACCAGTCTTCCCCCTCTAGTTGACATTCTAGCCAAAAATCCATGTGTCCTTTTTCTTTTAAGGAGACTGGGCTGAAAAGTTCTCTTTGTAGACATGATAAAAAATCAATTATTGTTACCCACTATACGCCTGGAATGGTACCCAGTGATTTTTTAAAATACAATAGAAAACCTACTACGTAAATTGAATTTAATAATTAATTATATGGGGCATAGCAAAAACATTTGTAATGATTTATTAAATTTTTTAGTTTTTCGATCTAATTTTCTCCGGATGATTTTTTAGCATTGAACCATCGGCGCCAGTGGCCACTGGTTAGATTTAGAGAGTGTATAAATGTCAGTATTTTTCATTTATAAATATTTGTAATCATGTTGCAAAATATAATTTTTGCTGTATCCACATCCTTAGTTATCACTAATAATGGGGTAGTTTTAGTGTTTTCATTTAAAGCTAAAGACATGGCTATAGATTTAGGTACAGCTAACATTCTGGTATACCTTAAAGGTAGCGGAATTGTTCTAAATGAGCCATCGGTTGTAGCCCTGATAAATAACAATGGTAAGAAGGTTCCCTATGCTTTTGGCAGAGAAGCTAAGATGATGCTTGGAAAAACGCCTGCGCTCATAGAAACCGTAAGGCCCATGAAAGACGGGGTAATAGCCGATTTCGAAGTGGCCGGAGAAATGATAAAATATTTTATTCAAACTATAAACAGAAGCGGATCTTGGTTCGGTCCGATGATAGTGATATGCGTTCCATCAGGCTCTACTCCGGTGGAAAGAAAAGCTATTCAGGAGGCTGCGGAGAGTTCTGGAGCCAGGGAAGTGTACCTCATCGAAGAACCCATGGCTGCGGCAATAGGAGCTAATTTGCCGGTGTTGGATCCCATTGGGTCGATAATAGTCGACATAGGTGGAGGCACAGCGGAGATAGGCATACTTTCTCTGGGCGGCATAGTCTACGGACGTTCTGTGAGAGTCGGCGGCGACAAAATGGATGAGTCCATAATAAACTATGTGAGAAAACAGCATAATCTCCTGATAGGAGAAACAACGGCAGAGAAGATAAAGACAACTGTGGGTGCGGCGTGTCCGCCGGCCAATGGCTCTGAGGGAGAGATTATGAAGGTGCGGGGGAGGGATCTTAATAATGGCGTGCCGAGGGAAATTACTCTCTCCGAAAGACAGGTGGCGGAAGGTATAGCGGAGCCCATTAATCAGATAGTCAATGCTGTCAAGATTGCTCTCGAATCTGCGCCCCCGGAATTATCGGCCGATATAGTGGAAAGAGGTATAACACTTAGCGGTGGCGGTTCGCTCATTAAGAATCTCGATGTGGCAATAGGTGAAGCCACAAATTTGCCGGCCACTGTGGTGGAAAATCCACTTTTATGTGTTATAAATGGGATAGGCAAGGTGATAAATGATTTTAAAAATTTAAAAGGGGTATTGTTTAAACAAAGTTAGATGAAACCTATCTACAGGAGTAGAACGGGACCCAGGGGTCTATATTGGTCTATAGCCTACCGCATCCAGATAATAGTTAGCAAAATTTCATACGGCTTTTTGTTGATTTTCAGTGTAATTTTGCTCTTCTATGGCAAGAACAACGAAAAATTTGGGGAAAAGGCAAGAACTGTAATGTTTTATCATCTAGAGCCATTCATGTTTGTTACCAGAGGTATTTCCACCACCATGGAAAAGTGTCTAACGATAGTCTCGCATATGTGGTCTCTCAGCAAAAAAAATAATGAACTGGTAAGGGAAAATTTTAGCCTGAGACTAAAATTGTTTGAATTCGACATGATTAGAAATGAAAATAATGACTTTAGGGAGGTGTTAAATTTTATCTCTGGGAGATCCCTAAATAATTATATGGTAAAAAAAATAAATCTGATAAGTACCCACGGGTTTGTCCACAGTGTTCTAATCCCCCTGAGCGAAACGGAGCGAAAGAACACAACGGAGCATGATCTAGTCCTGGATAGGCATGGCAATCTAGTTGGCCGCGTTGTAAACGTAACAAAAGAAACGGCAGAAATCATGCTGGTATCCGATCACAGATCGAAAATACCCGCTATCCTAGAGACCAGCAAATTTAAAGTGATTCTCTGTGGAAATGGCACCGACACACTGGACATAGGATATATTTTTAATAATGAAACGGATATTCCGCTAGATGAAGATGTCTACACTTCAAATGATGGCAGTCTTCTGCAGGAGGGAACACCAATAGGCAGGACAATGAAAGGAGACAAAAGATCAATTGTGAAACTAAATTCGAATCTCAACATGCTAGATTTTGTCATAATTCTTCAGAAAAATTATGGACATCAGCTCTAGCCCAGAGGTCTATCACCAGAGAAGGGCCAAAACTCCCAATTATTTATTCCAGAGAGATGGGCTCATGTGTTGTTCGTGTGATCCTATTAATTGAGAAACTTTTAGAAAGAGAACCCGCTCTTTAGGCTAAAGACGTTGTAGTAGTTTATATTTTTCCACCCATTGAGTTCTTGGGCCTCTTCGAGGTCGAAATTTTCTCTAAAATTAGAAAATTGAACCGTGAATCTCAAATTTTTTACCGGAATCCAGTTTAGAGCAACTGCTATTTCCCTGTGTCTACCATAGTCAAAAAGTTTTCTGACCCCATAGTCATTTAGATTATTCTCTGAAAACCTAACTGCCAGAGCAACGGCGCCAAAGCCGTTATTTGTTAGGGGGTTTCTAGTGTTTGAGAAACTAAATGTTCCCCTGTCGTACCCCAGAGTTTCGCCGGTCAGGCTGACATTCAATTGCACATAGAAATTATCGAGTCTTTTGGTCCAGACTTTGGAAGACTCGTCATAGAAATTGCCCACCTTAGCGAACAGAAAATGATATTCCGATTGGACATTAAATATTCCGTAGTTCAGAGCGAATTCAAGGCCAATTTTTTTTGTCTTAAATATGGGCACGGTGCTAATATTATCGGCGGGCGATGATCTATCAAAATACATTTTCCTATCTTCATAAAAACAATTAATTCCCATATGAACTGCATTGTTGCCGTCTAGATAGGGATTAGTGTAACCTCTAAAATTTAAAATTAATTTGTTTATGTCATCATCATTATCGCCGAAACTATTGCCATACAGTCCGCCTCCCAGACTAAGACGTTCAGTGGAATATGCCAAACCAACACCAGTTCCATTGGTTGTGAACATGGTTGCAAATTTTTTCTTTAGTTTCTTCCTTTCTGGAACGTTTCCGATGTTACTTCTGGTTTTTTCATTAAAAAGAGAACGATTGCCGGTATCATTTTCCATCGAAGACAAAGTTGACATTTGACCAAAATTTATGGCTAGATTGTCGGTTATCCTATTTTTAAAATAGAGATAATTCAACGCCATATTTTTCCCCTCTGAATTAAACTGTATAAATAGAGAATTTTTATCATCGACATTACAGCTCAATCCAAGCATAAGCCTTGGGGTATTAACATCATCATATCTCTTTTTTATAGCTGGAATCCCAAATAATTCTCCAGCTTTACCGGAGTTATTATTAGTAGAAAACTGATGATTAATTCCTCCGAAAAACGATACATTGTCTAGGGAACTACGAACCTCAGATGTTTTTGAATTTTTACTAGCCAGAGCGCCGGTATCGGCGTAGAACAAAAGTAGACCTATCATAACGAGACTGCGGCCATTAGATAGCATAATCTCTCCAGGTTAAAAAAGTTGCGAAGTGATGATAGATTGTCTTTTAAAAAAAATCAACCTGTGCTCGCCGTGGGCCATTTGCTTTTGTCTCCAGAATGGCGGGTGGTGAGCATCTCAGAAATCTGCCTCTTTACACATTATTTGAGGCCTCTAGGGCCGCGGACGTTTAGAATTATCATCGATGGGCCCAGAATTTTTCTGTTCCAGGTAAAATCTATGAATTAATTTTGTAATCTGAAAATTGTTCCCATGTATCCAGAAGATATTTCAATATGCCTATGGCTATGGGAGATGCGCTGAGGCTGCCGCTGTCGCCGTGTTCCACAACCACTACCACGGCGTATTTAGGTCTATCGAAGGGAGCGAATCCTATAAAAATGCCATGATCTCTATATTTTTCCTCTAGCTTTTCTCCGTTCTTTAGAAGTTTTTCCATTTTCTTCTTCAGTTCTAGAGATACCACCTGGGCTGTTCCGGTTTTTCCAGATATTTGGTAATGTTTTTTTGTTCTTAGCCAGGAGGCTGTGCCAAATTTTCCGTTTACCACATTGAACATACCGATTTTTGTAATGGCTATACTTTTTTCCTGAAACATTGGTTTTTTCAGAAATAAATTCCTGTTATATTCCCTTATTTTACTGTTGTAAATCAGGAATGGTTTTATGGGGTAACCGCCATTGGCTATTCTTGAGACCATAATGGCCAGCTGTAGTGGATTGGCCGACACATAGCCCTGTCCTATGGATAGATTTATTGTGTCCCCCCTGGTCCAACTTTCGCTATAGTATTCTCTCTTCCATGCTGGGCTCGGAAGAATTCCATTGTTGTAGCCAGGCAAATCTATTTCAAATTTTTCCCCGATGCCCAGTTGTCTTGCGACACTGTGAATACTGTTTATTCCGGCGAAAACGCCAAGGTTTGCGAAAAATATATTACAGGAACTTTCCAGCGCCTCTATGATGTTAATGTGGCCATGTCCATTCTTTTTCCAACATCTAAAGTCTAATTTCTTGGTGATCTTCAGCAGCCCAGAACATTCCATCTTTTTGTTTTCATTCCAACCGTTCTCCATTGCAGCTATGGCCACTATGGGTTTAAAGGTTGAGCCCATGGCGTATAGAGCATTGATAGTCTTGTTATGCATCGGCTTCCTCTCGTCGGCCAATAGATCAGCCCAGTAGTCTCCAGATATGCCATCGACAAATTCATTGGCCTCAAAGGATGGTGTAGATACCATGGACAGTATTTCTCCGGTTTCTACGTCCATAACGATAACAGCTGATCTAAGGTTTTTAACTTTGCTGTAAACCATTCTCTGAAGATTTGAGTCCAGGGTTAATTTTATATCTTCTCCCCTTGTGGGATCTTTTCTGTTAATTTCCCTTACGGGTATGTTACGGGCGTTTACTTCCACTCTTTTGTAACCGGATTTTCCAGTTATTTTGGAATTCAGCGAGCTTTCCAGGCCATCCTTGCCTATTTTAAAATTTGGGTGCAGCAGTATATTTTTCCCGGCTTGCCTGGATAGTTTTTTTATGTCATTTTCATCTGGTATAGCCACATAGCCAAGAACATGGGCAAATTCTTTGCCGTAGATATATTCTCTCACGTAGCCTTCGTCGATAGAAAAATTATCAACCATATAGCTGTTAGTTGAAATTTTAACAAGTTCGTTCCAGGTCAGATTGTTTATTATAGAGATAGCCCTTCTATCTTTGTTGGCCGCAAGTTTTTTGATTATTTTCTGCTGTCTTTCAGCTGCCGTATCAAGAATTTTCATTATGCTTTTTGCTGAACTGTATTTGTTCTGATGTAAAATAACCCCGTAGCTGACCCTATTATTAGTTAGTCTGTTGTCATTTCTATCAAATATATCACCCCTTAGAGGGGGGATAATATCTATTCTTATCCTATTTTCCTCCGATCTGTTTTTAAGTTCGTTGAAACTTCTGATTTGCAAATAAAAAAGTCTAAGGAGCAGCAGACCAGAGGCAGCAAACAGAAAGGCCGAGAATGCCAGTACTCTCCCTATAAAAATCGAACCCTTTATATGTTCCTGCAGTAGATTAGACATTTTTATATTTTTTCCATAGTGGGTAGCTTAGGAAACTGTAGGCTGAATTTTTTGATATATTTAGTATAACGTGGGTAAAAGAGCTGAAAACATTTTTATAGGCCGAATAGGCAAACCACTGTATGGACATATATATAGACATGAACAGCATTATGTTACCCATAAAATACAACATACTCCCTCCTCTGGTGGAATGTTTGTGTATTTCTAACATAATTCTAAAGGAAGCGAGAAAGCTTAGGCTAGAAAGACCTATGGGTAGAAAGTTTACAACATCCACTATGAGACCAAAAAAAAACAAATCATTCGTAGAGATCGGAATTTTCTTCTCTTTGGACCAGAAAAAAATAAAAAAAACATAAATTATGTTTATGTCTGGGAAAAAAATAGCTATCCTCGACAGGGGCCCCGGAGTTTTAGGAAAAACTGTTGCAAATATAAAAGCACTATAAACAAACAGATACCTCTTCAGTTTTGAGAAAAGGGAAATCTCCACATTACCCAGGGTGGAGTTAATTCTTGCCATAGCTATTTATATAATCACTTATAAGTTGCATTATAACGTTTATTGTAGCGTCTTTGCTGAGATAGGTTGTGTTGATCACTATATCCGTGGTGCTGTATATAGGATATTTTTCATTATACATATCGGTCATAACTCGCGCCTTATCCTTTCCCTCGAGAAACGGCCTATTGTTTCTCCTCTCAACTCTTTTTATAAGAATATCTAGATCAACATCGACAAACACAGAGATGGTTTTCTCTTTGATTTCCCTTCTTATATCTGGATCATCATAGGCATTACCACCTATGGACAAAACCTGCGGTTTTGTTGTCTTTAGCATTTTTCTTATAATATTTTTTTCAACCTCGTTGAACTGGGCAGGTTCCTTTTTTTCGAAAATTTCCGCCATTGTCATGCCTTCAATTTTTTCCATCTCTCTGTCCGAGTCCATAAATTTTATTCCGAGTTTTTGTGCCAAACCAAAACCTGTAGTTGTTTTGCCGGCTCCCATCATCCCAATCAAAACTATTGTCCTTCTTCTCGAAGGGTGTAACACTTCTTCCATTTTTTCATTTTCCTTAACTTTAATCTTTCAGTAACTGGACGCTTGAATATTTTCTCCAAAGAAACAAACTTTCATTGGATCGATAAATAAGATACACTAATTTTTTGAAATAGTCAAGAGAAGTATGAAGATATTAACAATAGACACTTCGACGAATTGCATTCATATTATTTTACAGGAGGGTAAAGAGCCAATCTATGATATATCTATCGATACAGAAAATAAACATGCTGAACTACTCCTGATTGTCATCGAAAATGTATTGCGTAGAAATGCTCTTACCTATAGTTCCATCGATTGTTTTTCCATCATAAATGGGCCAGGTAGTTTTATTGGCCTAAAGGTTTCCATTGCCTTCATCAAGGCCCTCAAATGTGCTATGGGGAAGACCAGGATTATACTAAACGACCTATTTCAGGTTTTATCGTTCCAACAGGAATACGATTTTATTCTATTAGAAACTAATAATGGCAGTTTGTATCTACGCAACAAAGAACAATATAATTGTTACCTTCAAAAAGATGAATGTTATAACCTTTTAGACCGGGATAGTCGCATAATAACAAACTACCGTGGCAATGTGGACTTTTTAAAAAGTTCGAATATTGTCTCTAGACAAGTTGATTCCGCTGTGATTGTGGCGTTGAACCATTTCAAATATATAAATGGGCAATTTAATGAGGGAGATATCCGACCGGTGTATCTGAGAGACCCGCAGGTGAATACTAGAAATGAGCAAAAACTACATAATAAATAATCTAGTAAATTCTCTGCAGAGATTACCCTTTGTTGGGCACAGAAGTGCGAGAAAAATTGCGTTAGGTTTATTGCAGAATAGAGAAGAGATGATAAAACCCCTTCTGGATTCCCTCAGTGAGGCTTTCCTGAAGATAAGAAACTGTAATTTATGTGGTAATTTTACTACGGAGGAAGTATGTGAAATTTGTTCAGATCCAAAGAGAAACAGGCAAATCATATGTATTGTTGAAAACATAGCGGATTTATGGGCTATAGAAAATGTGAACATTTACAATGGGATATACCATATTCTCGATGGCACTCTATCGGCCATAGAGGGAAGAGGAATCGAAGTTCTAAGAATTGAAAAACTTATAGAAAGGATAAAGGACTATGCCATAGAAGAAGTTATAATAGCCACAAGTCCCACTAACGATGGGCAGACTACAGCCTTTTATATAGCCAGTCATCTGGAAGAATTTGACATAAAAATTTCGCAGCCAGCATTGGGAGTTCCCATGGGAAGCGAACTCAGTTGTCTCGATGACAGCACGCTTGACATTGCATTTAGAAATAAAAGAGAGTTTTAATATGAAAATAGACATTTTTGTTATTGATTTTGATTCCACATTTGTTAACGGAGAATCTCTAAACTTGATGGTTGATATGGCTCTTAGAGAGCACCAGAGAAGGTCCGAGGTGGGGAGTAAATTGAGAATTTTATCGGATCTTTGTATGAAAAGTGAGGTTGGTTTTAAAGAATATTTCAAAATGAAGATAGAAATAATAAAACAATCTCTAAGAGAGGAGCATCTGCTGAGAGTATCAAAGATTCTGGAAGATAAGGTGTCTCCCCACATCATAAAGTTGCTGGAGCGCATCAGGTCTCTGGATAGAAAAATTATAGTTATAAGTAACAGCTTTAAATTAATTCTAAAGGATATAATGGAAAAACACGGTGTGGACATATATTTTGCCAATAAACATATAGCCGATAAAAATGGCTATATAATTGGCTTCGACGAGAGTAATCCTCTGGCAAATGATGGTGGCAAGGAGAATATCATAAAATTTTTGAAAAATAAGGATTTTATTCGTTCGGATGAAAAAATAATTATGATTGGGGATGGGATGCCGGATCTGAAGGTCTATAGAGAAAAGGTATCTGACTATTTCCTAAATTTTGCTCTGAATAAAAATAGAAAACTCAAAAAACATAGAATTAATGATGATCCAAATTTTATAATTTGTAGAAAACCCGAGGAAATGGATGCCTTTATTGATAGCCTTGAGTGAGCGCGATGGAGCAAATAGGCGCCATAACCTATCCAATATTCAATTATCTGCTGTTCCGGCTGAACGTGCTGGGTTTAGACTCAGATAGGAGGAATTTTAGAGAAATACAGCTTTTTTTGAGAAATGGGGCCGTGTTTAGTTCGGAGGAATTCGCCTGGGAATGTTTCTATGTAATATGCGTGGCTGGATTCAGGCAGGATATAGCTAAGGCTATGTGTGAAAAAATTATAGATTTTATTTCTAAGAATCCGGATTGCAGCAGAGACGATCTAGACAAAATATATGGTAATAAATCTAAAGTTGCGGCTATATGGGATATCTGGTGTAACCGGGACAGATATCGGAAAAAGTTTTATTCCCTGGCCACTCCCGGAGAAAAGGTAGATTTTTTGGGAACGCTGCCCTATGTGGGAAATATCACAAAATACCATCTAGCAAGGAATCTTGGGCTGAATTTTGTTAAGTACGATATATGGATACAGCGTTTGGGTACTGCCTTCTACGGTGAACTCGAAGATATGGCGCTGGTGAATAACTCAAAACTTATACCTAAAATCAAGGGATACTGCGACAGGATGTTTGAGGAATTATTCTCAAAAACTGGGGAGCAAATTGGCTTCATCGACGTTGTTCTGTGGCGAGCCTGCCAGAAGGGATTAATTAAAATTCAGAATTCAAAGGTATTTATCGATAAAAACATTTAATGAATGTCACCCCAATGGTCTGCCGGGCACTCTGGAACAAAAAAAATCGGAAGAACCTGGCCCTTTCCAGTGATTTTAGAAATTTTTCATTTCAATGAGCTTCTCTAGAAATTTCTCTGGGACCAGAGGCTCCCTCTCTCTGAGGGCCTGGTGGAATATGACCGTAGAGGGGGTCAGAGCCGGCAGGGTATTTGCTTCGATGAAGAGTATTTTATTTTTTTTCTGATTAACAAACACATCAAGTCTAGCGTAATTTTCTATGGCTAGTGCCCGCGCGGCTTTTTCAATGTTTAGTTTAATTATTTTCAAAAACTCGGCACTAATTATTTCCGTCGGGGGAGGCGTGATGTTAACACCAGTTCCTCCCTGGAATTTTTCCTCTAGAGTTAGAATTTTACTTTCGGCCACCGTTATGCTCGGACTCAGTGAATGATAGATCCCGCCGTGTTCTAGGATACCAACGGTTAATTCAATCCAGCCGTCGATTTCCTGCCGCACTATGTCATTGTTTCTAATTATCAATTTATCCGCCTCTATAAAGTTTTCCAGTAAAAAATCCTGGGCACTGTTGTTTGGCATTTCCACTATGCCCATTTGTCCTTTAAAGGTACGAGGGGGTATGAACAAAATACCGTTTTTCAGCAGATCTATGTAATTTATAAGATCATTGGCGTTGCAAATTTCCACTATGCCAGCTGAGCTGCCATCGCTGCGGGGCTTCAGAATAAAACTATTGGAGCCGAGTTTCTTTTCCATTTTCTCTAAAAAATTTGCATAGTCCTCTCGGGAAAAATTTTTAAAATCATCGAGATTAAATTTTATTTTTGGTAGAGCAGTCAGAACATCGTCTCTAAGATTTTCGATGACTTTGGCGGAGGCATATTTATCCATACATAGACCTGAGGCCTGTTCCCCCGAGCCATTGTACTTCAGTCCATTTTCATCAAACTTTCTCTGCAGGGTTCCATCCTCGCCGATCCCTCCATGCAGCCCCAGAAAGACGAAGGCCTTCTCCTTCTTTGTCAGCGCTACAAACCTGTCGAATGAATATCTGATTGGAGTTTCTATGCTCTGTCCCGGGGAAATATCTAGTCTGGAACATATCTCATCGACTAGCCTTTGATTCGTTTTTTTGTCTATCTCCTCTGTTTCCAGGAGATTATCGTATATTTCCTCTACCGTGTGGCTAAGGGCATAGGAATAGGGCAAATACCAAACATCGCCATTTTTATCTAAAAAATAAGGCTTTGGAGAGTATTTCTCAGATTTTAATAGTTTCAGCCAGACGTTTGTGCCGCTCATCAGAGAAATCTGCCTCTCTGCGTTGGAACCGCCAAATAAAACATTGACTTTCTTTCTGGTTTTACCCCCGGAGATATATCTAGGATATGCTAAACCGTATCTGCTGCAGGCCGATGCTAGCACATAGCCGACGAGATCTCTGTGGGTCATCCCAATTCTTGTGGACTGTTGGAAAACAAAACTGTTTTGTTCCATTCCAGCGACAATGTTAATATCAGAAAACCAAATCCTCCCATCATTCAATAGCCAGCCATCGATTCTCGCGATATCTTCTAGTTTCAATAATTCGAATATTTCTTCGGAGTATCTCATTATATTTTTTATCGCCTCTTCGCTAAATTTGGCCGGAGTGTGAAATCTTGTTCGGGATGTGGGCAAATATTTTCTTCTGTAGTCAAATATTTGATAATTCTCATATTTCATCTCTATTCCAGTGGGCGGCAGCGCCACTGGGCATCCTCCGTTGGCGTTTCTAAGAATAATTGTGGTAAATTCCTGTCCTATGCAGAAGGGTTCCAGTATGACTGGAGCATTGTTCTGGCTAAATAGTGCGTTTACTCTGGATAGGGCCTCATCGGGAGAATATACGCAGTGCACTCCAATGGAAGAACCTCCGTAGGCCGGTTTAACCACGGCCTTTCTGAGATTATTTAATTTAAAAAATCTCTCTATAATTTTTACATTTTCCTCCCTATTTTCTTTAAAATGTACGGAGGGGAAAACATAAAAACCATTTTTACTTAAAATTGTTGAGGCCTCTATTTTATCAAAACCAGACCTGCAGGATGCACTGCCGCTGCCGATAAAGGCCAGGGCATTATCTTCGAGAAGTTGTTGGATACCTCCGTCCTCCCCATAGCTTCCATGGATGAGAGGAAAAACTATGTTTGTTTTTTTTAATTCAGCTATAAAATTTTTTTCGGAAAGATGATTGGCGCTAGAATCTAGTAGTTTAAAGTCGAAATCCGAGGGAGTATTCGAATACAACTGCTTTTTATCCAAGATAAAGAAATTCAAATTTGGGTTAACATACAATATTTTTACTGTCACATTTTTGTTTTCCAAATGATCTAGCACAGATCTAGCGGAGTTTAGAGAAATCCCCCTTTCTAGAGATGGACCGCCACAGATGATGGCGACCGTAAAATTTTTGGTTCCAAACTTTGGATCGACGCTGTTAGATTGGCTGTTAGTAATTTTCAAGTCCGGATTCATTGTAAAGTACTAGATTATTAACGTAGGGTGCTATTCGGTTTTAAAAAGTCAATGTGACATTATTAATTTTTACAACTTTCTGGTGATTAACATCCCCCGTTTGTTTTCTGGGGCTATTTAACCACTCTATAAAATAAATATCAAATACCTTTGGAACAGAGAATTAACTTTCTAGTCAGGCGCTGTTGCTGGTCCAGGGAATCTTTGCTTCTCGGAATCAGATTCCCAGAGATCTGGGTTGATCATTTTGGCCAGAGGGATTATTTAAAAACTAAAAACAATATGCTAATGTGAAACATATTGTTTGCACAAAAGTTTGATTTAGTGTTATCTAAGAAGAGTGTAGCCAGACTTATAGCCTGCCAGGTACTGGCTATGTACTATGACCAAAATAACGAAGACAAAGACATAGAATCTCTCTCTAGAATGGTTAATGACCACTATGTGGAGGATGCCCTTAGAGATACCGACGGTAAAAATATCTACCAAGGAATCTACAGAGGTAGGTTCACTCTAAATCTTATCCAGGGTGTCATCATCGGCAGAGAGAAATTTGATGATAAAATCAAAAATCTTCTTCGGGATGGCTCCAGTATAAATTCTCTTGACTCCATAGTACTCCAAAGTCTAAGGCTAGCCTGTTTCGAACTGAGTAATTTTACTACAGCTAGAAAGATTATCATCAGTGAGTATGTCGATATTGTGGCAGAATTCTGTGATAAAAATTGCACTGATTTTACCAATGGAGTTTTAGACAGAATGATGACTCTGGAACTCAAAGGCTAGGGCAGGGGGATATTTGCATTGGCCGCAGACCATACGTCAGCCCTCACTGAGTTCAATTGAACTAGAAATTCCCGGAATTAAAAACTGCCGCCGATGGAAACCTGAAGGCTAGGGCAGGGGAATATTTGTATTGGCCACAAGTTAGTCATTGGCTACCCATTAGCTCTTGCTAGGTTCAATTGAACTAGAAACTACCGGAACTAGAAACTACTGCTGATGGAAACCTGAAGGCTAGGGCAGGGAATATTTGTATTGGCCACAAGTTAGTCATTGGCTACCCATTAGCCTCCACTAGGTTTAGTTGGACTAGAAGCTTCTCCTAGTCCAGTTTCTGGGCTAGTTTGGTAATTTCCTCCGGGGAAAGGCCGGTGCATTCGACTATCATATCTAGAGGTAAACCTTTTTTTAGCATCGATAGGGCAATTATTT
>JAIRXW010000014.1 GCA_031268035.1 Rickettsiales bacterium | reverse complement strand
TTCCATAGTTTTTTTTCTTATCGTAGAATAGATTGGCCATGAGAAACCTAAAAACCAATTGACTCTCTGACTATAGCCAATGGGCTGTACAATGTCAAGGTTGGGGGGATGGCGTCCAGCAACAGCTGGAAATATGCCCTAGCTCCAATTTTAATTATATTTTTACATCATTGGGTCTTGCCTTATTGAAAATTCATTTCTACCATAGTCCTATGATTTGCTCTGGATCTATTAGACTACAATGATTAGGCTGTCGAAAAGAAAATTTGATGAACCCCGGGAAGTTGATATACAGATTGCCATAAACAAACATGCCGAAGGTTCCTGTATGATCTGCTGTGGGGACACCCAGGTTATATGTACTGCCACAGCGGAGGAAAAAACGCCCCAGTTTCTGAAAAATAAATATGAAGGTTGGATTACGGCAGAATACAACATGATACCCAGATCTACAGGCGTTAGAGTGCAGAGAGATAGAGAAAAAACAAATGCCAGAACTCTAGAAATACAGAGATTTATTGGCAGGTCGCTGAGAACATGTGTGGACACGAAAAAACTTGGAGCCAGACAAATACTGATCGACTGTGACGTGATTCAGGCCGATGGCGGTACAAGATGTGCCTCCGTAACTGGTGGTTTTGTGGCCATGTATTTAGCCGTAAATAGTCTCATGAAAAGGGGTGTTATTTCTGAAAATCCCATAAAAAATTTCGTTTCTGCCATATCCTGTGGGATCTATGAAGGAAATTGTCTTCTGGACATGGACTACGAGGAAGATAGTAATAGTAGCGCAGATGTAAATTTTGTGATAAATGACAGAGGCGAAATAATAGAAATTCAGGGAACGGCAGAAAAATCCCCCTTCAGCGCCCCAAAACTTGTGGAATTGTTTGAATTGGCCCTGGTGGGAGTAAATAAATTAATTCATAGACAAAAGGAGGCTCTAGCTGCAGAATGAAAATTAAAAAAAATACAATATACGGGGAAGAGGATTTCATTAAACTCAGAAATGTTGGAAAATTAGCCTCGGAGACGCTGGACTATGTGGCCAGTTTTGTCAGCGAAGGAGTGAACACCCTAGAGCTAAGTAATCTGTGCGAAAAATTTATGGTGGCCAATGGCGGAATATCCGCCGACAGAGGCTACAGAGGGTTTCCGGAGGCCACCTGCATATCCGTTAACCATGTTGTCTGCCATGGAATACCCAGTGAAAAGAAAATTTTGAGAAATGGGGATATATTAAACATAGATGTCACAGTTATTCTCGAGGGATACTATGGGGATACAAGTAGAATGTTCTACGTCGGCACTCCCTCCATAAAGGCTAGGAGGCTCTGCGAGGTGGCCCAGAAATCACTTATGCTTGGCATAGAGCAGGTGAAACCCGGTAGACACATCGGAGACATTGGTTTCGCCATACAAAACTTTGTAGAGGAAGAGGGATTTTCCGTTGTGAGAGAATATTGTGGCCACGGAACCGGAAAAATCTTCCACGACACACTCCAGATTTGCCATTTTGGTGAAAAAAACACCGGCGATTTGATCGAAGAGGGTATGGTTTTTACCATAGAGCCAATGGTAAATGCTGGCGGCCCTAGGACTATAACCAACAGAATTGATGGTTGGACTGTGACGACCCGGGATAAGAGTCTATCCGCCCAATTTGAACATACTCTGGGCGTTACCAAAGACGGTGCTGAGATATTCACTGTTTCCTAGTGACCCACTTCATTTCAAAAACAATCTCCCAGTGTTCGTCCATCAGAATCATAGAAATTGTAACTAGATGAGTTACCGTAAAGAACGCGAACATTAGTTTAATGGGATTAATTATTAAAATAAAATGGAAAGGACAAAAAAAGATAATTTTTCGGATCCAATAATACACAAAATTAGTGAGGGCGGAGAGTCACTGGAAGATGCTGAAAAGGTCACCGAGAAAGATATAAAATTACTAAAGGATAGAGGTATTCTAGGAGATGATTTTATACCAGATGATAACTATCTTCCAATATCCTTTATCAAGGAGGCTGTTAAAATTATAGAGGAAAAATATCCCAAAGTGGCGGAAGATATCCCAATCAGCGTGGTCGATGCCAGCAATTCTAAAACACCGAACATCGAGGCGGGAAAAGCTCCAAAGCTAATCCTATGGCGTGGAAAATCACACACTAAATTACTTGTGGAAACAGAGAAGAATGTGTTCATAATGGATTCACACGCTAATAATAAAGATCCAGAATTGGAAAAAGCTTTTTCGAGCCAAATTATACTGTACCCAACTACACCAGAATATATGGAAGTATTAGAGAAATCCTCTGAGATACAAAAATTAATTGACTCAGCCAATGAAAAGGGCGATTTCGAGGCTGTTATTAATTTGACTAATAAGATTTCGTATTATCAACCGGGATTACTCGGAATTCAAAAAGATGGTTCCAATTGTATATCGTTTTCACTGATGTTCGCCGAAGAAATGTGTAGAAATATACAAAAAGAAAAAGAAGAAAACAAAAATTTAAGTATAAAAGAATGTTTAGACAATATACTAAAAACTCATTGTCCCAAAAATACTAATGAAGCAAAGTTGCAGGAACTGGGAGAAAACCGCGACATGTTTACGATGCCTATTTTTTTTATAAAGTTTGGCCAGAGCGAAGTAGCAATAGACAAATTTATTACTGAATATACCAAAAATTCGGAGGAATTTTCTAAAGAAAATGAAAAAGAAGAATTGGAAAAGGAATTAAAAAAATTTCTCGTCCCCTATAAGGAAAAAATTAAGGAAGAGTTGACCAAGCGGACGAAAGAACTTGCAGAAAAGCTAGAAAAAACAGAAATATCTGCGAAACAACTCCAGGAAAAAAAAGAAAAAATCTCAACAGAACTGCGCAACCAATATAGTTTTGCCAAAAATAAAAGAAAAGAAGATTTCGTGGCTGTAGCTGGGAAGATCAGAGATGAAATAGTGAAACATGGGGCCGATGGGCAGAAGAAGAATAGCGATTCGCCTGGGCTTAATGTTCTTAGTTCCTGTAAAGCAGTAGAAAACTCAACATCCACTGATGAAATATCCTCCAGCAGCAATAACCATTCTAATAAAATAGAAATTTCGAATCCCTCTAAAGGAGTTTCTCTCAAATAGAAATCCATTATTCCCCCTTTGATTTTTACATAGACGATCTATAGTTTATTCACAGATGTATTACAAATCATAGAAATCTAGGAGTGAATATGGTCAAGATTGTTCTAGGAAACTGGAAAATGAATGGATCCCGTAAGGAAATTAAGAAATGGTTTCAGAATTTCTTTAAAAAAGTTGAACTCTTTGAGAAGATAAATAGGAAAGAGGTTCCAAATATATTACTCTGTGTTCCTTCGCTCTATCTACCCTTCGCAAAGCAGGTGGCCGCAGGCCATAATAAGGACTCAGAACAGTTCACTGTGCTGATAGGAGCCCAGGACTGTCACTATGAGTCTAGTGGTAGTTTCACCGGAAACATCAGTCCTCTGATGCTGAAAGAATTTGCCATAGACTATGCTCTAGTGGGTCACAGTGAGAGAAGACAGTTTGAAAATGAAACCAATACTCTGGTGGCTAAAAAAGCTCTGGCCTGTCTAGAGAATGGTATAACCCCTATCATCTGTGTGGGTGAACCTCTGGATATCCGAGAGTCTGGAAAACATATGGAGTTCCTAGCAAAGCAGGTCTTTGATTCCACCGAGAACGTTGATCTGACTAGAGCTCTCATAGCCTATGAACCAGTCTGGGCTATAGGAACGGGAAAGGTTCCAACTCCCGAAGAGATAGAGGAGACTAATGGCTATATTAAGAAAGTTCTCTCTAAGAAGAGTTCCCTCTCTCCGGAGGAGATAACTCTTCTCTATGGAGGCTCTGTGAAGATATCTAACTCCAGAGATATCTGTGCCCTTGATTCGGTGGATGGAATCCTGGTGGGAGGAGCAAGTCTCAGAGGTGATGAGTTCTTTGATCTGGTGGTGAAGGGGATGTGATGG
>JAIRXW010000018.1 GCA_031268035.1 Rickettsiales bacterium | reverse complement strand
GAGATAGGGTTAGTATCTCTCTAGATCTAAAAAAAGATCTGGAAAAAATAAAAAAAACTAGCTGAGTTTCTAGGTTTTCTCTTCTCTCCAGAACAAATCTGAGATAAAAAACCTAGGTTTCTCTGGGGGGGGTTAATTATTCCCCTGTTTCAGATCTATAGAGATAATCTCAGAATTGGGCCGTTGGGAAGTGTCTATGCTTGGGAATTATTCTCCTATTTTTTAAAATCAATTATCTTTTTCTCGATATCTTTTTCTCGATAGGATCACCTCTGTTCCGGTGATATGTCTAGCTCCCAAAGCCTATTTTCTAACGTAATTCTTTTCTCTGGAAATCCATTATCCTATGGGGATTAGCCATGGTCTAAGGAAACCCACCACCGTTGGGGTTATTCAGTGGAGGAGAATGTTTTTTGAAAATGTTCAGAATCTAAATTTTTCCCGCTGGATCTACTGTGTAAATTGAAAATGTTTCTAGGAGCGGACCCTATAGGTCGTCTCCGCTGATGCCATTGTTTTGGATAATAGAGACACTATATAGTAATGATGTATAACATTTATAAAAAATGGGGGACTATGAATTTTGACAAATATACTGATAAACTGAGAGAGGTGCTACAGAGGGCCCAAACTGTGGCTGTCATGGGCGCTAATCAGCTCATTGAGCCAGAACATTTGCTATTAGCCATGTTTGAAAATGAGGATGGTCTAGTGCAAAGGATGATAGACATTGCTGGGGGTAGTAGTGCGGTGATAGTTGAAAATCTAAGGGATAGAATAAATAAACTACCCAGGGTGAGTGGTGATGGCTATGGGGAACCACGCATATCTTCAAATACGCTCAGAGTTTTGTCCACCGCTGAAATGCTAGCCAAGTCTGCCGGAGATAATTTTGTGACCATAGAGAGAGTACTGCAGGCTATTTCGGATTCTAGCTCCGATATGCGTGATATTTTTAAAAGAGGCGGGGTTGATAGCAAATCACTGGCCCTGGCCATAGAAAAAATAAGGGCTGGTCTGAGGGCGGACACAGAGGCGGCTGAAGGTAATTACCAGGCTCTTGAGCGGTTTGCTAGGGATATTACAAAACTTGCTAGAGACGGCAAAATTGACCCGATAATAGGAAGAGACAGAGAAATTAGAAGAACTATACAAATTCTCTCCCGAAGAATAAAAAATAATCCAGTTCTGATTGGAGAACCGGGCGTTGGAAAAACAGCCATAGTGGAAGGTTTGGCCGAAAGAATAATCGACGGTGATGTGCCAGAGAGCCTGAAAAATAAGAGTATTCTTAGCCTAGATATGGGGAGTCTAGTGGCCGGAGCAAAATATAGAGGAGAATTTGAGGAGAGGCTGAAAACAGTTCTCAATGAGGTTGAGAAAAGTGGTGGTTCGATAATTTTATTCATTGATGAATTGCATCTTCTAGTTGGCACCGGAAAGACCGATGGCGCCATGGATGCCTCAAACCTTCTAAAGCCAGCACTTGCGAGAGGAGATTTGCACTGCATAGGGGCGACAACGCTGGACGAGTACAGAAAATACATAGAAAAAGATCAGGCGCTGGCTAGACGATTCCAGCCGGTGTATACCCCCGAACCTTCCATAGAGGATACCATATCGATTCTCAGAGGCATTAAGGAAAAATATGAGATACACCATGGAATAAAAATTAAAGACGAGGCACTTGTGGCCGCCGTCACTCTATCTAGTAGGTATATAACCGATAGATTTCTTCCGGATAAGGCTATAGATCTTATAGATGAGGCTGCCAGCAAGATTAGGATGGAGGTTGACAGCAAACCCGTTGAACTGGACGAAATAGATAGGAAAATCATTCAGCTTGGAATGGAATATGAGGTTTTAAAAAAGGAAAATGGCCATGACCCGAATCCAAGGCTAGAAAAAATTACCGAAGATCTGAAGAGGTTGGAAGATGAATCCTCTACTCTCAGGAGCGTTTGGGTTGTCAGCAGGGAAAAACTAACTAGAATTAATCAATTAAAAAATCAAATAGATGAGGCCAGGTATAATCTGGAGGTGGCCCAGAGAGACGGAAATCTGGCGAGGGCCGGAGAGCTATCCTATGGTATAATTCCGAATTTTAGGGCTGAACTGGAGAAACTAGAAAAGGAGTACTATGAGTCCAATTTTAGCAGAGAAGCTGTCGGGAGAGAGGATATCAGCAGTATAATATCTCAGATCACTGGAATTCCCGTTGATAAAATGTTGGAAAATGAGAGAGAAAGGCTCAACAACATGGAGGAAATACTTGGAAAAAAAGTTATAGGTCAGGATAGGGCTATAGCCTCTATAAGCAATGCTCTGAGGAGAAATAGAAGCGGTCTTCAGGATGGCCGCAGACCTATGGGAAGTTTTCTTTTCCTCGGACCAACTGGTGTGGGTAAAACAGAATTATCGAAGACCCTTGGAGAATTTATGTTCAACAGTGAAAAATCTGTTCTGCGGATGGACATGTCCGAGTATATGGAAAAACATGCTGTTTCGAAATTAATTGGTGCTCCTCCGGGCTATGTGGGCTACGAAGAGGGGGGAACACTGACGGAGTCTGTGCGCAGACGGCCCTATCAAATTGTTCTGTTCGATGAGATTGAAAAAGCTCATCCAGATATATTTAATATTTTTCTGCAGATTTTAGATGACGGTAGACTCACTGATTCCCAGGGAAGACTAGTTGATTTTACAAATGTAATTGTGATTCTCACCTCTAACCTTGGTTCCAAATATATAGCGGAACTGCCGGAAAATGCCGATATGGATCTGGTCTATAGAGGCGTCATGGAAGAGGTGAAGGATACATTCCGTCCAGAATTTATAAATAGACTTGATGAAATAATTTTGTTCTCTAGATTGACCAGAGACAATATGGTTGAAATTGCCAAAATTAGGCTCCGGGAACTCGGAGCAAGGTTGGATGCCGGAGGGTATTCCGTTGAATTTAGCGATGATCTCGTGGAATACATTGGGAAAAATGGTTTCGACCCAGTCTATGGAGCTAGACCTCTGAAGAGGTTGATACAGAAAAAAATAGAAAATCCACTGGCCAGCCAAATAATAGCTGGAAAACTACCTCGGGGAAGAAAAATTATCCTAGCCGTGGACAAATCTGGGGAGTTGGTCCTAGGCTGAAAAGCATTATTTTTCCAGTGTTTTTTTTTGTTTGAGTTGCTGGTTATTTTTTACTCTTAATTTATTCACTAGTTTTAGGTGGTCCCTGTAGTTGGTTGTAAATCCAACTTTTCCGTTGTCATAGGCGACAAAAAAAAGATAGTCCGATTTTGCTGGATGCAGCACTGCCATTATCGACTCTTTTCCGGGATTACATATTGCCGTGGGAGGTAGCCCACCTACCATGTAGGTGTTGTGGGGGGATTTGATTTTTGCGAAAACGCTTATCTTATTTTTTCCCTCCTTTTCCACGTCGCCAAAGGCAAAAGAATATATGACCGTTGGATCGGATTGGAGGCGCATTTTTTTTCTGAGTCTATTTAGAAATACGGAGGCAATGATCTTTTTTTCGACGACATTAGCGGATTCTTTTTCTACAATTGAGGCCAGAATGAGAAGGTCCTTTTTTGTCGCTATAGAGGGATCAAGCTCCGCCGTTTCCCAATTGTTATTTATAAATTCCTCCATATCTTTCTGCATTCTTTCCAGGAGAGAATTTCTGCTATCGTCTCTCCTGAAATAATAGGTTTCCGCCAGTAGACTGCCTTCGGCTATACTTTCTCTATTAGATATTTCTCCAGACAGGAACTCATTTTTCTCTAGTAAACTAAAAACGGATTTATTTGAAAATCCCTCTGGAATAGTTATGCTTCTATAAAATATTCTATTATTTATAAGTTTATCTAGGACAGAAGCAACAGTATCCCCTCTATTCAGGAGGTATTCTCCATATTTTATATACTTTATTTTTTTGCTTCTCATTTTTATTTTTAAGATGAATTTAAATAGAGTTGGATTCTCTATGGCGCCGATATTTTTCAAATCTGTCACAATTTGACTAATCCCAGTATTTTTTTTCACGTACAATATACTCTCGCTATCTATTTTCCTATCTAGGTATTCTCTGAGTTTCATAAACACAAGCAATCCCCCCAGGAGGAAAATGACTGGGAAAATTATTATTTTTTTTGGCATAGGCCTTCGACATTTCCTGGACAAAAACTAGTGTATTTATTTTATTTTTCAATTTCCCGCGCTGTCTCCGGAGTGCAGTTGTTCTATTTAGACCAGACCCTCGGGAATTTCAAAATTACCCACCACTTCCTGGACATCATCATCATCCTCAAGTTTTTCGACCAGTTTTAATATCGTACTTGCATTTTCAGCTTCACTGATCACGATGGTATTTCTGGGAACCCAGGTGATTTTTGCTGTGTCGGGTTCTCCGAGTTTTGATGTAATTATATCTCTCACAGAGATAAAATCAGTAACATTGGTAAAAATGCTATGCCATTCTTCGGTACTGCCAACGTCATCTGCTCCGGCCTCTATTGCCAGTTCCAAAATTTCTGCCTCGGACACTTTTTTACCTCCGTAGCCTATGAGACCAACCCTATCGAACATGTAGGATACACTGCCGGTTTCTCCGAGAGAACCGCCGTGTTTGGTAAAATAGGATCTAATGTTGGACACAGTTCTGTTTTTATTTTCTGTCAGAACTTCAACTATCAGGGCCACGGAGCCTGGAGCATAGCCCTCGTATCTTATCTCTTCGTAGTTCTCACCGCCGGTGGAACTGGAAGCTCTTTTTATAGCCGCTTCAATTTTGTCCTTGGGCATATTTTCTGATTTTGCCAATATGACAGCATTTCTCAGTCTGGGATTGAATTCTGGGTTAGCATCCCCCATTTTAACAGAGACGTATATTTCCCTCTGAATTTTTGTGAAGATCTTGGATCTCCGGGCATCAGTTAGCCCCTTCTGATGTTTCGTGGTTGCCCACTTTGAATGTCCTGACATTTTTCTATAGTTATAGCCGTGTTTACTTAAAAGTAATGTTTAATATTTACTAATTTATTCAGAATAAAAATCAAGATTATGGACAGTGGACTTGGTCTAGGGCCGGCGACACTGAATATACTTTATAATCTAGTTTCCGAGGCCGGCTTGGTTTTTTTAAAAAAAATGTAACTGGGAAAACTCTAGCTATTGAAATAAATGAATAACCTCTGTAGATTTCCAGATACTAAAGGACATTAGCCCAGACTATAAATTTAGATTTGGCCGGCATATTGGGATACAGACAATGGAATTAGCTAGGACTCTGGCAGACGCAATTTTTCCCGAAAATTTGCCCGGGATGGAAGACATATTTGCCCTCTACCCCCGAAGGGTATTAGAGGACGGCCAAAGGGTAACTAGATATGCCCCGAGCCCGACGGGTTTTATGCACATTGGCAATTTATATTCAGCATTGGTCAGCGAGAGAGTCGCCCATGTGTCAGGTGGTATTTTTTTTCTGAGAATAGAGGATACTGATAGCAAAAGAGAAGTGGAGGGGGCTCTAGATAAAATATTTGGAGCGCTTGACCACTTTGGACTGAAATATGATGAAGCTACATTTCACAGTGAAGATATTGGCAGCTATGGTCCCTATGTACAAAGTAGAAGGGCATCGATATACAAAGTATTCGCTAGAGAATTAGTTCTCAGGGAACTGGCGTATCCGTGTTTTTGTAGCGAGGAGGAACTGGAGAATATCGTCGGTAGACAGAAAATCCAGGGTTGCCAAAAGCTAGGATACTACGGTTCCTGGGCAAAATATAGAAATTCTTCCATTCAGGAATCCATAGACAAAATCAAAGCGGGAGAAAAATATGCATTGAGATTTAGATCTCCGGGAAACTTTGACCGGAAGATTGTTATCAACGATATGCTCAGAGGAAACATAGAATATCCAGAAAATGACCTAGATATAGTTCTTCTGAAGCAAAATTTTCTTCCGACCTATCATTTTGCCCATGTGGTGGACGATTGTCTCATGGGCACCAATTTGGTCCTGAGAGGGGATGAATGGCTTCCATCACTGCCGCTGCATATTCAGTTGTTCCGAGCGCTGGGCTGGAAACCACCAAAATACGCTCATATTTCTCCTCTTATGAAGACAGAGGGAACTTCCAAAAGAAAACTGAGTAAAAGAAAAGATCCCGAGGCCGATGTGGAATATTTTGATAGGGCGGGCTATCCAAAGGACAGTGTTATCGAATATTTGATAAACATAGCCAATTCTAACTTTGAGGACTGGAGAAGACAGAATCCAGGTAGGCATTATAATGATTTTCCCTTTGACATAAAAAAAATGAATGTGAGTGGCGCTCTCTTTGATTTTGTGAAACTCGATAGCATAGCTAAAAATGTAATCGCAAAAATGACTGCCGAAGAGGTCTATGAAAATGTCCTGATTTGGGCTAAAAAATATGATGCTACTCTAGAAAAGTTGTTAGAAAATCATAGAAAAATGGCCATTAGCATATTTTCCATAGAACGCCAGGGAACAAAGAATGTGAGGAAAGATATAGCGAAATGGAGCGAAATAATGGAAGAAATAGACTATTTTTTTGTTCTGGACGAAGCGCTGGTGGAAAGGAAATTACAGAATTTGGATTCTGGTGACATTGTGAAAATTGCAAAACTGTTCCTGTCTAGCTATGTGCCAGAAAATGTGAAGGAAAATTGGTTCGGTGAAATAAAATCTGTAGCCAGATGCTGCGGCTATGCCGACAATTCTAAGGATTTCAGAGAAAACCCAGAAAACTTCAGAGGGAGTATTTCAGATGTTACAAAAATAATAAGAATTTTACTCACCGCCCGGGAGGAGGGCCCAGATCTCTACTCCATCATGAATGTGCTTGGGCCAGAGGATGTTAGAAAACGTATTGGCAGGTTTTTATGATCTATAGATCGAATTCAAAGGGCGACACACAGGCCATAGCAGAAGATATTGCCAGACAAACAAAAAATGGCACCATGATAGCCCTTTCGGGCGATCTCGGCAGCGGTAAAACCTGCTTTGCCCGCGCCTTCATTAGATATTTTTTCCCTCGGGAGGAGAGAGCCAATGTCAATGTTACAAGCCCAACATTCAATCTAGTTAAAGTATACAATACACCAGTTTTTACCATCTATCATCTGGATCTCTATAGAATAAAAATGTTTGAGGAGCTATACGAGCTCGACATTGAAACTATTTCCCGTAATGTTTCTCTCGTAGAGTGGCCTGACATGATCTATAGACTGAGGCCCAAAGAATCGGTTGTACGCGTAAAAATAAATATTTTTGATGATCACAGAGAATTTGTGCTGGAGCAAGATTAGTGCATAGCGAGGAAATTTGGAGATTTTCGAAATAATTTATTCCCATTGGATTGACTATTATTTCCGCATCTGTAGCCTTTTCTAGCAAAGGCTAGGGCTGTGCGGTGGAGCAAAATACTGCGTCGAAAGACCCGTTTGGGCTGGTGTTCAGAGAATTATTGCCGATAGTGAGTCTGTGATACCGATGCTAGAGGATAATTCTGTGGAACAGCGCATATTCTTACAGTTCGGCCAGAATTTTTTAAACTAAATATGCTAAGAACGCACACATGTGGACAGCTGAATAGAGATTTTTTAAATGCCTCTGTTAGGCTAGGTGGTTGGATTCATGCCATCAGAGACCATGGAAGTCTGATTTTTATAGATCTGAGGGACAACTACGGTATAACCCAGTGTACCATTGATCGCGGGAAGAATTCTGATCTCGTCGAGTTAATTTCGACACTCAGTTGCGAAAGTGTTATATTTGTTGATGGTTCTGTTGTTCTGAGGACCGAGGAGACAATAAATCAAAATTTGGCAACCGGTGAAATAGAGGTTCAGATAGAGAACATAGCTCTAGAAAGCAGAGCGGAACAGATACCGTTTCAAATTAATGCTGTTAATCAGCATTATCCAGAGGATCTGAGATTTAAATATAGATATCTTGATCTTCGCTCCGAACAAATGCATAGAAATATTATTTTTAGAAATAAAGTCTTTGCTTTCATCAGACAGGAAATGTGGAAAATGGGGTTTTCAGAATTTCAAACTCCCATACTCACCGCCTCTTCCCCCGAGGGAGCCAGGGATTTTTTGGTACCCAGCAGAATTCACCCGGGCAAATTCTACGCCTTACCCCAGGCGCCTCAGCAATTTAAGCAGCTGCTTATGGTGGGCGGCTTTGATAAATATTTTCAACTGGCTCCATGTTTTAGAGACGAGGGCACGAGGGCCGACAGAACACTAGAATTTTACCAGCTTGATGTGGAGATGAGCTTTGTGGAGCAGGAGGATATATTTCGTACCATGGAACCCCTGGTCCACAATATTTTTAGTAATTTTTCTGATAAAAATGTATCTGGGCCGCATTTCGAACGGATATCCTTCAGAGACTCTATGCTTAGATATGGAACAGATAAGCCAGATCTAAGAAATCCGCTGATAATTCACGACGTTTCTGATGTATTTAGGCATTCCAATTTCACAACATTCGCCAAAGCCATCAAAGATGGAGCCGTAGTTAGGGTTGTGACAGCTAAAAATATTGCCAACAGACCAAGAAGTTTTTTCGATAAAATGGTAAACTACGCGATGGAAGAGGGCTCTAAAGGTCTTGGCTATGTGGTGTTCGGTGAAGACTGTGTGGCCAAAGGACCTGTGGCTAAATTCTTAGAGCAGGAGGAATTGAAAAAACTAAGGGAAATAACGAGCGCAGGTGCCAATGATGCCCTATTCTTTTGCTGCGATGTCGAGGTCCTGGCAGCTAAATTGGCTGGGAAAATCAGGACAAAACTGGGCCTTGAATTGGATCTTATAGCCGAAGACGAATATAAATTCTGTTGGATAGTGGATTTTCCTCTCTACGAGATTAGTGAAGAAACCGGCAAACTAGATTTTGCGCACAATCCGTTTTCTTTTCCGAGAGGCGGGCTAGGGGCATTTGACACTGATAATCCATTGTCTATCATCTGCAATCAGTATGACTGTGTTTGCAATGGCTATGAGCTATGCAGCGGAGCCATAAGAAATCATCTGCCCGAAATAACCTATAGATCCTTCGAACTTATTGGCTATCCGCGCTCTGAGGTTGATAAAAAATTTAGTGCTCTGATCAACGCCTTCAGGTACGGTGCCCCACCCCATGGCGGCTGCGCCTTCGGGTTAGAGAGAATAATTATGTTGCTTCTGGGAGAACAAAATCTAAGGGAGGTCATAGCATTCCCTCCAAATGGGAAAGGTGTTGACCTGATGATGGGAAGCCCATCCGTTGTCGCCGAGGAGCAACTCAGGGAATTGAATATAGAAATTTCAAAGAGAGCCAAAAATCTTCTGGGAGAATAGTGGATTCTTCCCGCGCCCACCCAATGACTATAGGTAGGCACAGGGGGTGATTCCACCCCCCCTATTTATTTATCCCTTAGAATTCCGCCGTATTTGCTAGCAACAAGTTCCACCACTGCACTGGAGAGGGCGGATATTTCATTTTTATTTAGGGTTTTATCTCTGGGTTGAATTTCTATGGTCAGCCCGACGGACTTTTTACCATCTCCATAGTTATATATGTCGAATAGAGAAATTTTTGAAATCAAAAGCCTGTCAACGTCGCCTATGTCTCTAATGATATTCCCAACCTCTTCTTTCTCATCTATGATAAACGAGAAGTCTCTGGTTAGAGACTGCAGGTCATTTGAAACAAAACCATCGGTTGTGCGACTATCGCCCAACATAGTCTTTTTGTCTATGTTGTCTACAAAGAACTCAAATATCACTGGTCTATCTCTGAGAGAAAATTTTTCAGCTATGGCCGGATGCAATTCACCAAAATAGCCTAGCAGAATTTCATTTTCTCCAAAAACCGCGCCACTTCTGCCCTGGTGGTAATATTTTGGTGCCCCCCTTTTGACTATGAGACTATCGCCAAGTCTAAAGAGAGCTAGGATATCAAACATATCTTTTTTAACATCAAAAATGTCAAATTTTCTTGCCTCCCCATAGCAACTTTTAGACTCGTAGTTTCCATATCTTATGCCGCAGATGACATTATTTTCTCTGTCCAGAGCACATTCGTTGTAAACATGACCTATTTCGAAAAACGACAGATCACTAGAGCCTCTGTTTTCATTTTTCGCTATGGCGTTGAGAATGTTGGGAATCATATTCTGTCTCATGTGAGAAAAATCAGAGATAATCGGATTAATCAAGTCAAGATCTTCTCTCGCCTCGGAAAAATAGCTGCAGTCTTTTTTTCTGAGAAAGGAATAGGTCACCAGTTCGGTCATTCCGTTACTCATAAGCCTTTTTCTAATCCTATGGAGATTGTCTTCAAATTTTCTGTAGAAAAGACTATTTTCTGTTTCATAGATTTCTGAATCCGTGAAGTCTCCATCGATCAAATTATCATAGCCATATATTCTTATTATGTCGTCTATGACTTCCTCTTTACATTCTATCCCTCTTCTGAAGGAAGGAACCTCCAGCAGCAGGGAGTCGTCTCCATCTTTTTTTGTCTCCGCCTCTATACTATAGCCCAGAGATTTCAGTATTCCACTGACTTCTTTTTTAGCTATTTTTAGACCCAGACGTTTTTCTATCTGCCCATAGGCCAATCTTATGGTTTTTTTCAAAGATTTTCTATAGCTATCATGCTCGTGGTTGGCGGTTTCACTAAAATAACCACCTCCACAAATTCTATAGATCAGAGCACTTGCGTATTCTAGGGCGAAATCAACCACATTGTGGTCATTACCCCTTTCAAATCTATAGGCTGCATCGGTTTGAATATTAAGTGTTTTTTTAGTTTTTGCTATATTTATAGGATCAAAAATTGCCGATTCTATGATAATGTCTTTGGTTTTTTCGTTGATACAGCCAGAGCTAGAACCAACTATGCCACCTAGACAGAGAATTTTTTTCTCATCACAGATAACCACAGCGCCAGCTGGTAGCCTATGCGCGACACCAAACAGATCCGTGAAATTTTCCCCCTCCCTGGAATCCCGAACAACTAAATTGCCCTCTATGGCCGATAGGTCGTAAAAATGCAGAGGCTTCCCCAGAGAAAACATTATATAATTACTGATATCCACCAGAGCATTTTTGGGATTTAGACCTATTACCTTCAGTCTATTTTCCAGCCATTGGGGCGATCTACAGTTTTTTATGTTTTTTACCTCTCTCAGAAAAAATCTAGGGCAATTTGCGGTTTCTAGGGTTAGATGACGAGGTTTCCCCGTGGGATTATTTATCTCTAGGTTAGAATCGATATTTTCCAATTTTCTAAGTTTTCCCAGACCGGCCGCCGCCAAATCTCTGGCTATGCCATAGACGCCGAGACAATCTCCACGATTAGGGGTGATTGATATTTCTATTATGGGATCAGAGAGGCCGAAAATATCCGCAACGTTTGCGCCAATTTTAACATTTTTGTCCAATTCCACTATGCCGTCGCTATCGTTACCCAGGCATAATTCCTTCTCGGAACAGAGCATACCATCACTATATACTCCTCTAATTTTAACTCTTTCTATTTTTTGAGCCCCTTCTCCTGGGAGTACCGATCCCACAGGGGCGAAAATGGTTTTCATGCCAGCCGTCACGTTTGGTGCTCCACAGACTATTTCCAGTGGAATTTCACTATCATTTGTCCTTACGCGACAGAGATGCAGATTATCTGCATTTGGGTGTTTTTCTACGCTTTCCACCTGGACACAATTAAAGCTCCTTAGCTCCTCTGCTCGATTGCTAAAGGATTCTGTTTCCAGACCAATCTTATTTAGAGTGTCGACTATTTTCTCCGGAGGAACGGTAGTTTCAAGGTATTCTTTCAGCCATGACAGAGTGAACTTCATAATTGTCTAAAAAACTATAGGGGGCAGTTTGGCACAGAGTCTTTAAAAATCAAATTATTCGCGCAAAAAATTTCATCCTATTTACTGTGGCCTAGCTGATTCACTGTTGTCGGCGCTTTTTCGGGCGGGGCTTGCTGGCGTAGGGATTCGAAGATTTTCTAAGCAATAGTCGAATTGGTGTGGTACCCAGGCTAAAGTCTGTCCTTAGTCTGTTCAGAAGAAATCTGTGGTAGAATGTTTCCTCCAGTCTCTCCGGAGAGTTTGTGAATAGAGCAAAAGTTGGTGGGCGAGTTTTTATCTGACTCATATATTTCAGCCGCGTAGTTTCGCCACGGAATAAAGGTGGCGGGTTTTCTGACCCTATGGTCCGCAGCCAACGATTAAGTCTGCCCGTAGATATTCGGCTGCTCCAGCTTTCAAAAACTCCAAGGGCGTTCCCCATGAGCTCATCCAGGTTTGTTCCATCTGTGGCCGATATGGGCACAATTGGGCATCCAACTAGGGCCGGCAAAGCCCTATTTAAAATCATCGTTATAGATCGCAGCTGTTTATTTTTATTGGTCACCATATCCCACTTGTTCAGCGCGAACAGAACGCCGCGCCCCTCCTCCTGGACCCTGGAAGCTAGAGACAGGACCTGTTTTTCAGGATGTTTTGTGGCGTCTAGCACCAGTATTACCACCTGGGCATAGTTTAGTGCTCTAATGGATTTTGCGACGGAGAATTTTTCCAGATCTAATCCGGCTCTATGTTTTTTCCTTATGCCGGCGGTATCCATAATTCTTATTTTTCTGCCTCCGTATTGCCAGTCTAGGGCTATAGAATCTCTGGTTATACCGGCCTCGGGACCAACCAGAAGACGCTCCTGGCCTAGCAGATGGTTTATAAGGGTTGATTTGCCTACATTTGGTTGCCCAAGGATAGCTATCTGAATTGGGCTTTTGTCGTCTATTTGCTCTCCAACCTTAGGATCAAGAGGATTGGCTAGATTCCCATTTCTTTCGAGATATTCCTTTTCGTGCGGTTCCAGAGAGTCGTAGAGAAGGTTAAGGCCCTCACCATGTTCGGCCGATATACAGACAATTGGTCTGAACCCCAGTCTATAGAATTCATCGACAAAAGTATCTTTGGTTCGTCTTCCATCGCATTTATTGACAACAAGAATCACTGCCGCTCCAAAGCTTCTCAGTCTCTGGCCAAGAGATATGTCCAACGCCGTTAGCCCCGCACGTCCGTCCACCATGAATAGACAAACATCGGCTCCAGCTATAGCTATTTCACTCTGTTCTCTCATCCTCTGGGCCAGGCTACCGCTAGAACTAGAGTCTTCCCAGCCAGCGGTGTCTACCACTAGAAATTCCCTGGGGCCTATATGTCCAATGGATTCATTGCGGTCTCTGCTGACCTCTGATTGTCCACTCACTATAGCTATGGATCTACCACAGAGTCTATTAAAGAGCGTGGACTTGCCCACGCTGGTTCTTCCTACAATGGCTACTGTTAGCATTATCAGCGTTCTCTGAAAATTTCATCCACAATGCAATAGCAAATCACTATCAGGGCGGCATATTGGCCCAATTTTGTACCCAGATCGTAACTAAAACCAAATAAAACGAGATACAGTATTACCAATACTAATCCCAGCAAAAGCATAATAAGAGTCCCACTACCCACGTTCTTCCTTCAAAAACAATAACTTACTATAGAGCTTTTTCTTGGCCAAATGAAAAACCTCGGAAAAAAGTTCAGCAGAATTTTTCACGGAAAGATACTTTAAACTCATCGCTAGTATATTGTCCAGATCATTTAAATCAACCCCCGTTGGCTCTGTGTTTTTCTCCAGCAGAAGAACAATTTCCCCCTTCACTCTGCCATTGGGAAATTTATTGCTGTAATATTCAAGCATTTCATCTGCCGTTTCGGTTCGTATGTCTTCGAATATCTTTGTCAGTTCCCGGGCAACGCAAATCACCCTTTTGTTATCCAATTCCACTATGATTTTCAGTGTGGTGATTAGTCTCAGAGGGGACTCAAAACATATCACGCTTTCGCTGCGCCCTAGCAGTTCCCCCAGTTCACGTTTTCTACGGTCCAGTGGAGCCGGAAGAAAACCGGAGAAGAAAAATCTATCACTGCCTATACAGGCGGCACTGATGGCGGCTGCACAGGCCGATGATCCCGCTATCGGGATAATTTTTATGTTATTTTCTCTACATTTTTGCTTCAGTTTAAATCCTGGATCGGCTATGGCCGGTGTGCCCGCATCACAGATCAGAACCACGCTGGAACCATTTTCTATGATCTCTACAATGCGAGATCTCTGGCTACTGTCGCTATTGTCATTATAGATTCCAAGATTCTTGGGAGCCATGTCATAGAATTTTAAAAGTTTATAGCTAACTCTGGTGTCTTCGCAAAATATGTGATCGCAGCTATTTAAAACTTTTAGCGCCCTTAGGGTTATATCTTCCATGTTTCCTATAGGTGTGGCAACTATGTAGAGCGCCCTTTCCAGGGCCATTTTGTCTGTGTTATCAAATATTACTTGCATATTTTGCTAATTATTTTATCGTAGCTGGATACTATCCAGTTGCCTACTGTTTTTAGTTGAAAAGTTGTCATATATGACTACATACTCGAAATTGTTTTCTATGGCCATGGTACACCTTCTGCTGGTACTTTCAATAGTTTCCTGCAGGAGAAATATGGACTATTTTCTAAAAAGACAAAACATTGTAGAAAGTGATATAGATTTTCGTGATGCTGACCTGAAGAAACAGTACGAAAGGAATTTAAATAACCTATTGAGAGTGGCACTATTCGTTCCCCTGAGTGGACCCGTGAAATCCGTTGGGGAGGATATGGCCAATGCGGCACAATTGTCTCTTTTTGAGAATAGGAAGAAGGATATAATACTGAGGGTGTATGACACCAAGGGCACGACCTTTGGAGTGGTGGAAGCCATGAATAGGGCCATTGAGGAGGGTGTGGATGTGATCATTGGTCCTGTCTTCAGAGCCGAAACAAAGGCGGTGCAAAAAATAGCTGAAAGAAATGATATCCTCGTGTTTTCTCTGTCTAGCGAGCAGGATCTAGTGAATTCAAGAAATATTTTTGTCACCGGTCCAATAGTGGAACAGGAAATACAGCTGTTGATTTCCTATATGGTTGAAAAGGATGTCCACAACTATGTTGGCCTTATGCCAAACACAAGTTTTGGCGCCTCTGTTAATAGAATTTTAAGGGAAGCTATCCTCGGTAAGGACGCTGTGTTGATCAAAACAGAATATTATGATCAGAACGATCAGCATATGCTAAAAAAAATCATTGAACTGGTTTCTTTCTATGAGATTCCCAAAACTATCTATGAAAATTTTGAAAAGAAAAAATTGGAATCCAGAATACTTGGCGACGAAAAGAATCTTGAGTTAGAAATTGAAGAGGAGGATAAAATATATCCTCAGGCTATGTTTATTGCCGAAGGCGGCAGATTTGCTGACCAAATTGGCAGCCTGGTTTTTTCAGTGCGGAAAGAGAGGAGGAATGTACAATTAATTGGAACAAGCAAGTTAGATGGAAACGAAAATACATTGAAAAATCCCTATCTGGATGAAACTATATTTATTGGAGCCAATCCAGAGAAGTATGAAAAATATTCGGTTAGTTACGATAAGGTATACGGGCATAGACCATTAAAAATTACGTCTATAGTATATGATCTAATTAATGTGATTGACCGGGTTTACAGGAGAGAGGATGGAATCTATCGACCCGACAAATATGCTCTTTTGGACCCAAAGGGGTTTAGCGGCATAGATGGTAGATTCAGATTTTTACCTAATGGATTGGTTGAAAGAAAGCTTTATGTTTTACAGTTTAAAAATGGAGAAAAGATTGTGCTTAGCACCAATCAGGAGTTTTTAAATTACTAGTTAGTATCTATTTGAAAATTTGTTATGAAAAAGAAAAAAATGTTCGCTATATTATTTCTTCTAGCAGTTTTGTCCTGTAGCCAGGATCCAGCTAGAGTTACTATACGAGAAAATAATTCGGAAATCAGGAGAATAAATTCTCTGAAACCCAGCTATATGAAGGGTGAATATGTCAGAACCAAAGATAACAGAACAGTCAGAGATCTCTCTAGGACTCCAGACAGATCTCCTACTGATGAAGACGAGGATTCTGAGCATGCTGGTGACACTACTCTGGGCAGCCGCCATTCTTTCCCCACAGGTAATTTCAAAATTGTAGTGGTTCAGCGGGGCGATTCACTAATTAAAATAGCAACTAACTACGATCTAAGTCTAAGTAAACTAGCCAAATTTAATGGTATTGAATCTCCCTATAATATATATGTTGGGCAAAAAATTAGAATTCCCGTGGCTGGTGGCCATGCCACTGTTAGCCAGAGAGAGAAACGTTTATTATACACAGTTAAGCCAGGGGATAATCTCTACAGAGTGGCCTATGAAAACAACGTGAAATTTACTGATCTAATTAGAGATAATAATCTAAAAAAACCCTATGATCTCCAGGTTGGGCAGAAACTCTTTCTAGAGCCAGAAAAATCTCCAGATAGTTCTCAGGCAGTCATACATTCGCGTGGGAGAGCAACCTCGGACGGACAAAAGCTAGTGAGAGTTAAAGACAACGGCGGGGAGATGGAGAATAATATTTCTGGCAGAGAGCCTCAGAATAGAGCAGCCAGTGATCTCATTTGGCCTGTCGATGAGGGAAAAATTATCAAAACTTTTGGAAAACAGCCGGATGGCAGTTCTAATGATTCGATAGGCATAAAAGCGCCTCTAAAAACCAAAATTAAATCTATAGCTGACGGCGAAGTGGCCTATACCGGAGATGAAATCAAGGGCTTTGGTAAAATTGTAATAGTGAAGCACAGCGGCGGCTGGATTTCTGTTTACGGCCACTGTGAATCTATAAATGTTAAAAATGGTGACACTGTGCAGAAAGGCCAAATAATTGGCACTGTCGGTGACACTGGAAACGTTTCTGAACCACAGCTTTACTTTTCCCTAAGAAAAGGTAAAGTAGCCGTTGACCCGACAAAATACCTTTCTCGAAGGTAGTGGTATTATTTTATATAAACAACCTATAATGTGTGGAGATCCCTATGGACAAACAAACAAAAAAGACGTCTAAAACTTTCAAAGTAACTATCGTTATATTGGCGATCTTTACTCTAATCCTGCTGTCAATGCACACGGCATACCTATTCTTTCTAAGAAGAAAATTTGAGGCCGCCCTTGATCAAAGGACTGCAGCGTATAGCATAAGCTATGAAGATATTTCTATGAGCCCAAAGCTATTTGGCTGGGAAGTCTCCGTTTCAAATCTTAGAGTATTGCTCTATGGTAACAAACATATAGCGGAAACAGTGGTTTTTAAAAAAATTCTCATTAGGAATTTACTATTTAGTAAAAAACTCCTGATTACAATTGTCGAAGGAACGACCCTAGAGACAAACAATGCTGACGCTGTCCCTAACAATGAAGGCAGTGTTTTCGATATAGATTTTGTTGATAATGTCATTACTATGACACTAGCGAAAAAATGGAAGTCGATATCTAAATTGGATATGAAAGTTAATAGGATCAAGATTGGCTATAAAACGGAGGATACCCTGGGGCTTGATAATTTTTCTCTAAATACTGTTTCCAGCCAAACAAAAAATCATGGAAATTTTCTCATTAAAATGAATATTGACGCGATAAAATTCAGAGAAAAGACTGATAAAAGTTCGGAAGCGAATTTAGAATTTGCAATTAGGGGGGACAGCGAGCTGGGTTCCGATGGAAGGATTATTGCTGTAAATATTAAAGTTGAAAATTTTCTTCTAAACAATGTGTCCGGTAATTTTGGTTTCTCTGTCGTTGGCAATCTAGCACTTTCCCAGATAACTGAAATGATCCTAGTGGACGGGGAATTAAAAATAATTAACTTTAATTCCTTTTTAGCTAGCGCAGAAACTGAAGGGGGTGGATTTTCCTTTCTTAATAGAACTGCCATGAGTAATTTGATACAAATTATCAATATAATTCCCGAAAATCAAAAAAACACTGACAGTGAGAAATACTATAGATTTATTTGGAATCTCACTTCCAAAAAGATTATTATTAACGATGTGGATTCCGTAGAAATTTTTAAAAAATTTATACCTACGGTTGAAGACAATAAGGCAGGCGAATCAATATAAATATTAGATCACAGAAAAAACTAGAACAGTGGAGGTGATCCATCTTTTTCTAGAGCAAAAACAAAAGATCCCTCCCCAAGGACCCCACTCTCCGAGTGGGGTCCTTTCAGCTATAGCCACACCAAAGACAGTGATCTGGCCAGCAGTCATGTTTACACTAAAGACAGCACACTGGCTCGGCAAATAGAATGTTAGATGCTAGATGCTAGGAATGATTAGGTCCTAGAAAACAAGAGCAACGGTGGCATGACCATACCCTTTTCTAGAATGAAAATAAAAAGTCCCTCCCCAAGGCCCCCACTCTCCGAGTGGGGGCCTTTCAGCTATAGCCACAGCAAAGACAGTGGCCTGGCCAGCAGCTATGTTTGCACTAAAGACAGTATGCACCATTGACCCGGTAATGTAAAATGCTAAATGATGAGAATAGCTGTAGATGCTAGGAATGGCTAGGTCCCAGAAAACAAGAGCAACGGTGGCAGTGGTCCATCTTTATCTGGAGTAAAAAACAAAAAGGCCCCACCCAAAGGTCCCCACTCTTCGAGTGGGGACCTTTCAGCTATAGCCACAGCAAAGACAGTGGCCTGGTTAGCAGTCATGTTTGCACTAAAGACAGCACACACCACTGGTCAGGCAGTTTAAAATATTAGATACTAGGGAACGACCGGATCATAGAAAATGGTGACAGTGGAGGCGGCCTATCTTTCTAGAGGTAGAGAAAGATCCCCACTCTTCGAGTGGGGATCTTTCAGTTGCAGTTGCACCAAAGACAGCACACTGGCTCGGCAAATAAAATGCTAGATGCTGGGAATAACCAAGCTGTAGAAAAAATGAGAACGATGACCTGGTTAGACAATATAAAATATTAGATGCTAGGAATGGCTGGGCCATAGAAAGGTGACGACAGTGGAGGCGGCCTATCTTTCTAGAGGTAGAGAAAGATCCCCACTCGAAGAGTGGGGATCTTTCAGTTGCAGTTGCACTAAAGACAGCACACTGGCTCGGCAATATAAAATGTTAGATGTTAAAAATAACCAAGCTGTAGAAAAAATGAGAACGATGACCCGGTTAGACAATATAAAATATTAGATGTTGGGAACGACTAGGCTATAGAAAGGTGATGACAGTGGCGGCGGCAGCAGTTCATTTTTTTTTAGAATGAAAACAAAAGGTCTCACCCACAGGCCCCCACTCGAAGAGTGGGGGCCTTGGGCTACAACTACACCAAAGACAGTGACCTGGTTAGCAGTCATGTTTACACTAAAGACAGTGTAGTGGTTAGGCAGTTTAAAATGTTAGATGCTAGATGCTAAAAATGATTAGGTCCTAGAAAACAAGAGCAACGGTGGCATGACCATATCCTTTTCTAGAATGAAAATAAAAGGACCCCACTCTTCGAGTGGGGACCTTTCAGCTACAGCCACAGCAAAGACAGTGGCCTGATCAGCAGCCATGTTTACACTAAAGACAGCACACACCACTGGTCAGGCAATAGAAAATGCTAGATGTTGAAAATAATCAGGCTGTAGAAAAAACGAAAACAGTGGAGGTGATCCCACCTTTCTCTAGAATAAAAACAAAAGGCTTCACCCAAAGGTCCCCACTCGAAGAGTGGGGACTTTGGGCTACAACTACACCAAAGACAGTGGCCTGGTTAGCGGCTATTCTCACAGTAAAAACAAAACACACTGGCTCGGCAATATAAAATATTATATGCTAGGGAATAACCAGACTGTAGAAAAAATGAGAACGATGGCCTGGCCAAGTAATGTAAAATGCTAAATGCTGGGAATGGCTAGGCCATAGAAAGGTGACGACAGTGGAGGCGGCCTATCTTTCTAGAGGTAGAGAAAGATCCCCACTCGAAGAGTGGGGATCTTTCAGTTGCAGTTGCACCAAAGACAGCACACTGGCTCGGCAATATAAAATGTTAGATGCTAGATGCTAAAAATGATTAGGTCCTAGAAAACAAGAGCAACGGTGGCAGTGGTCTATCTTTCTCTGGGGTAAAAAAACAAAAGGTCCCGCCCAAGGCCCCCACTCGAAGAGTGGGGGCCTTTCAGCTACAGCCACAGCAAAGACAGTGGCCTGATCAGCAGCCATGTTTACACTAAAGACAGTGCAATGGCCAGGTAATATAAAATGTTAGATGTTGAAAATAACCAAGCTGTAGAAAAAATGAGAACGATGGCCTAGTTAGACAATATAAAATATTAGATGCTGGAAATAACCAAGCTGTAGAAAAAATGAGAATAGTGGCAGTGGCCCCACATTTTTTTAGAGTAAAAACAAAAGGTTCCACCCACAGGCCCCCACTCGAAGAGTGGGGGCCTGTGGGTTGCAGCTGCACCGAAGACAGTGACCTGGCCAGCAGCCATGCCCGCAACGAAGACAGTGTGCCATTGGCCAGGTAATGCAAAATTCTAGATACTAGGGAACGACCGGATCATAGAAAATGGTGGCAGCAGAGGCGGTAGTAGTTCATTTTTTTTTAGAATGAAAACAAAAAGGTTCCGTCCCCAAGGACCCCACTCTTCGAGTGGGGGCCTTTCAGCTACAGCCACAGCAAAGACAGTTGCCTGGTCAGCAGCCATACCCACACCGAAGACAGCACACGCTACTGGTCAGGCAATAGAAAATGCTAGATGTTGAGAATAATTAGGCTGTAAAAAAAGCGAGAACAGAGGTCCAGCTTGGTAATGTAAAATGCTAAATGATGAGAATGGCTGTAGATGCTAGGAATGGCTAGGCCATAGAAAACAAGAGCAACGGTGGCGGCGATCCACCTTTCTCTAGAATAAAAAACAAAAGGCCTCGCCCCAAGGACCTCACTCTCCGAGTGGGGTCCTTTCAGCTACAACCACAGCAAAGACAGTGGCCTGGTTAGCAGTCATGTTTGCACTAAAGACAGCACACACCACTGGTCAGGCAATAGAAAATACTAGATGCTGGAAATGACTGGGCCCTAGAGGACGAGAACAGTGGAGGCGGCCTATCTTTCAGTTGCAGTTGCACCAAAGACAGCACACTGGCTCGGCCAATAAAATGTTAGATGTTAAAAATAATCAGGTTATAGAAGATGAGAACAGTGGCAGTGGTCCATCTTTATCTGGAGTAAAAAACAAAAAGGCCCCACCCAAAGGTCCCCACTCTTCGAGTGGGGACCTTTCAGCTATAGCCACAGCAAAGACAGTGGCCTGGGTAGCAGTCATGTTTGCACTAAAGACAGCTCACACCACTGGTCAGGCAGTTGAAAATATTAGATAGTAGGGAACGACCGGATCATAGAAAATGGTGACAGTGGAGGCGGCCTATCTTTCTAGAGGTAGAGAAAGATCCCCACTCGTCGATTGGGGATCTTTCAGTTGCAGTTGCACCAAAGACAGCACACTGGCTCGGCAAATAAAATGCTAGATGCTGGGAATAACCAGGCTTTAGAAAAAATGAGAACGATGACCTGGTCAGGCAATAGAAAATGCTAAATGATGAGAATGGTTGTAGATGCTAAAAATGATTAGGTCCTAGAAAACAAGAGCAACGGTGGCGGCGATCCACCTTTCTCTAGAATAAAAAACAAAAGGCTCTACCTCAAGGACCCCACTCTTCGAGTGGGGTCCTTTCAGCTATAGCCACAGCAAAGACAGTGGCCTGGCCGGCAGCCATGTTTACACTAAAGACAGTGCAATGGCCAGGCAATATAAAATGTTAGATGTTGAGAATAATTAGGCTGTAGAAAATGGTGACAGTGGAAGCGGCAGCAGTTCATTTTTTTTAGAATGAAAACAAAAGGCCCCACCCCAAGGACCCCACTCTTCGAGTGGGGTCCTTGGGGCCATGCCCATGCTAAAGACAGTGACCTGGCCAGCGGCTATTCTCACAGTAAAAACAAAACACACTGGCTCGGCCAATAAAATGCTAGATGTTGAAAATAACCAAGCTGTAGAAAAAATGAGAACGATGACCTGGTTAGACAATATAAAATATTAGATGCTAGGAATGGCTAGGCTATAGAAAGGTGACGACAGTGGAAGTGACCCCACCTTTCTCTAGAATGAAAACAAAAAGGCCCCACCCACAGGACCCCACTCGAAGAGTGGGGGCCTTGGGCTACAACCACAGCAAAGACAGTGACCTGATCAGCAGTCATGTTTACACTAAAGACAGCACACACCACTGGTCAGGCAATATAAAATGTTAGATGCTAGGAATAACCAGGCTGTAGAAAAAATGAGAACGATGGCCTGGTTAGACAATATAAAATATTAGATGCTAGGAATGGCTGGGACATAGAAAGGTGATGACAGTGGCGGCGGCAGCAGTTCATTTTTTTAGAATAAAAACAAAAGGCCCCGCCCCAAGGACCCCACTCTTCGAGTGGGGTCCTTTCAGCTGTAGCCACACCAAAGACAGTGGCCTGGTTAGCAGTCATGCCCACACCGAAGACAGTGTACATTACTGGCCAAGCAATGTAAAATACTAGATGTTAAAAATAATCAGGCTGTAGAAAAAATGAGAACGATGACCCGGTTAGACAATATAAAATATTAGATGCTAGGAATGGCTAGGCCATAGAAAGGTGACGACAGTGGAGGCGGCAGCAGTTCATTTTTTTTAGAATAAAAACAAAAGGCCCCGCCCAAAGGACCCCACTCTTCGAGTGGGGTCCTTTCAGCTACAACCACAGCAAAGACAGCGGCCTGATCAGCAGTCATGTTTACACCAAAGACAGCACACTGGCTCGGTAATATAAAATGTTAGATGCTGGAAATAATCAGGCTGTAGAAAAAATGAGAACGATGACCTGGCCAAGCAATGTAAAATGCTAAATGATGAGAATGGTTGTAGATGCTAAAAATGATTAGATCCTAGAAAACAAGAGCAACGGTGGCATGACCATATCCTTTTCTAGAATAAAAACAAAAGGCCCCGCCCCAAGGACCCCACTCTTCGAGTGGGGACCTTTCAGCTACAGCCACAGCAAAGACAGCACACACCACTGGTCAGGCAATAGAAAATGCTAGATGTTGAGAATGGCTGTAGATGTTGGGAATGGCTAGGCCATAGAAAACAAGAGCAACGGTGGCGGCGATCCACCTTTCTCTAGAATAAAAAACAAAAGGCCCCGCCCCAAGGACCCCACTCTTCGAGTGGGGTCCTTTCAGCTGTAGCCACAGCAAAGACAGTGGCCTGATCAGCAGTCATGTGTTTACACTAAAGACAGTGTAGTGGTTAGGCAATATAAAATATTATATGCTAGGGAATAACCAGACTGTAAAAAAAATGAGAACGATGACCTGGTTAGACAATATAAAATATTAGATGCTAGGAATGGCTGGGACATAGAAAGGTGATGACAGTGGCGGCGGCAGCAGTTCATTTTTTTTAGAATGAAAACAAAAGGCCCCGCCCCAAGGCCCCCACTCGAAGAGTGGGGGCCTTTCAGCTATAGCCACAGCAAAGACAGTGGCCTGATCAGCAGCCATGCCCGCAACGAAGACAGTGTGCCATTGGCCAGGTAATGCAAAATGTTGGATGTTGAGAACGACTGGGCCCTAGAGGACGAGAACAGTGGAGGCGGCCTATCTTTCTAGAGATAGAGAAAGATCCTATTCAAAAAGACCCCACTCTTCGAGTGGGGACCTTTCAGCTACAGCCACAGCAAAGACAGCACACACCACTGGTCAGGCAATAGAAAATGCTAGATGTTGAGAATAATTAGGTTATAGAAGATGAGAACAGTGGCAGTGGCCCCACCTTTTTTCCAGAGTAGAAACACTCCTCCGGGGGGCGAGGTCTTTCCAACGGCCATACCCACAGCAAAGACAGCACACACCACTGGTCAGGCAATATAAAATGTTAGATGTTGGGAATGGCTGTAGATGCTAGGAACGACTAGGCTATAGAAAGGTGATGACAGTGGCGGCGGCAGCAGTTCATCTTTCTCTAGAGTAAAAACAAAAGGCCCCACTCGAAGAGTGGGGCCTTTTTGGAATTTGGTTCAGAAAACTAGAACTTAGAATTTCTTCAGCCAGGCTAGTAACATATTTTTTTGGGGCCTCTGTGAACTTTACACTAATCAATATTCCAAGGGGTGCCTCTAAAAAAAGTTTTTCCTATCAATGCCTTCTCATGTTTGCTATCTGCCGCCTCCCCGCTCCTGCTGTGACGCAAAGGTAAAGAAATTCTAGACTTGACCTAACTAAATTTAAAACGGGCTTAATAATATATTTTCCAGCCCCGTATGAAGCAGCAGCGGCTGTGGCTCCGGCTGTAGCTTTTTCTGCACCCTTTATTACCTTATCTGTTAAGGTTTCTTCTACGTTTTCTGTGGCATTTTTAGGGAAATAGTAGTTACGTAAGTAGTTACGTAGTTCTTCCATTTGATCGTAAGAAAGAATATAGACAATATCAAATAGCATTCCTCTCGAAATACCTTCTGCCATATTGACGAGGTCAAAATCAGTACCAGTGCCTGAAATAAGTGCTTGTGTTGCTGTTTTAGTCACCACTGCGGCAGTATTCGCTGTCAAAATTTTTTCTCCAGTTGTCATATTTGTAGACGCCATAAGTTCACCTGTAAATGCATAGACCGCACCGCTAGCGGCTCCCGGTAGAAAGTAACCCTCCTTTAAAAACTTTAAAAGAGATTTTTCAGATTCCTGGGCTATCTTCTCGGCCATACTATCTTTTGAGGAAGAAAAAACATTCCCACCTTTATTGTCTTTTGAGGAAGAAGCAGTAGTGGTACCCTTCCGCTGGGAGTTACCAACAGCATCTCCTATAATGGAAGAAACAAAGCCGCTTCCTCCTCCTATTAGGGTGCTCACCGTTGTATTTCTTGCAGCAGAAGTACTATTCCCGATGTTGCAAAGTTCTTCTCCCATATATTTTGTCAGGCAAAAGCTTGCACCTTCTGCCGCCGCTTTCGAAACATCTGCCTGTGCCCTCTCCGTTCCCGGAACTATACCTAAACACAACACTATTGCTATTATATTTCCATAGAATTTTTTCATATTTCTCCAAATATTGGTTTAAACCGGGCCGTATTGTATACAATATTTATATAATGTCAATTGTTTTTTTTAGAACGAAGAATTATTAGAGTTGAAAATAGCTGTTGGGTTTCTATTTGCTTTAGAGCCCCCTATTCTATAGTGAAACAAGGTAAATTTAGGCCTGTGGAGGGCGACTATATAAAAAAATATTGTAAAATCTATAGAAATAAGATAGAAGGTCTCTTCGTAGATAATATAAAGGCAGTTCCCGGGAGAAGTGCTAGTGCAGATTCTACGGTGTATTAGATATATAAGAAATTGGGAAGAAAAGGAAGAAAAGGAAAATGGTAAGAGAAAAATCCAAAAATTTGAACCTTTTCAGCCTGCCGTTTCACGTTGCTCTATTTTTTATCTTTCCACTGCGTAAATATTTTTAAATGGTGTTTTTACAGTTTTCTTGTTTTTTTAAAAATATCATATTAGATAATGGGAATATATCGTTCATATTAACATTAGGCTCGGAAGTTATGGCGGTACCTAAGAAAAAAACAACACCCTCTAAAAAAGGGATGAGAAGAGGTGGAAACGGAACTTGGAAAATAAAAGTTCCGAACATTGTGGTAAACAAAGAAACGGGAGAATATCAGCTGCCGCATCATATGTCTAGTGATGGTTTCTATGGGGGGAGAAGGATTCTAAAAAATAAACCAACCGCTGAACCGGAGAAAAAATAGTGGGATGCCAATGATCGATCCCAGAATCACAATAGCCATTGACTGTCTAGGGGGAGATAATTGTCCCGAAGCTCAGGTGGGAGGGGTGCATCTTTTTTTGAAGAAACACCCGCTTGGCCAGGTGAGATTTTTACTTTTCGGTGACAAGGAACAGCTGGAAGCCCAGACAGCTAAATACAATATTCCCAGTGGGAAGTATAGGATAATACACACATCTAAAAAAATATCTGCCGAAGAAAAACCCTCGGTGGCCCTTAGGCAGGGGAGGGGGTCGAGCATGTGGTTGGCAATTGATGCTGTCAAACAGAAACAGGCTAATGCTAACATATCGGCGGGTAACACAGGCGCCCTTATGGCTATATCGAAGTTTCTTCTGAGATCTTTGCCGGATATAGATAGACCCGCTCTGATTCAGGTGATACCGACGGCCGACAATGGCAAAACGGCTCTCCTGGATATGGGGGCTAACATAGACTGCAGTGCTGAGAACTTATATCAATTTGCCCTGATGGGCAGTGTGTTTTACAGCGCTATAGCCGGAAAAGAAAATCCTAAAATAGGTCTTCTAAATGTTGGTTCGGAAGATCTGAAGGGCAATGATGTGGTTAAACAAGCTGCCATTCTGATCAAGGACAGTGTGCTGAAGGACAACTTCTATGGTTTTGTTGAGGGGAGTGATATTTTTAAAAATATAGTTGATGTGGTGGTGGCTGACGGTTTCACCGGCAATATAGCCCTAAAAACTATGGAGGGCACAGCAAAATTTTTAGTTAAAAATCTCAAGGAGGCGATAAATTCCTCTCTGATATCCAGATTTTTCAGTCTCTTTATGTATAGATCTCTCAGAAATTTTAAAAATAAAATAAATCCCGAAAATCATAATGGAGCTATGTTCATAGGACTCAACGGGATTTCTGTGAAGAGTCATGGCAATGCCAATGATAGATCATTTTATTTTTCCATAGAGAATACCCTGAGGCTAGTTAACGCAAATGTTAACAGTAAAATAATGAATCTTATGTCCGTGATGTCGGAGGTTGTAAATTAGCCAAATTTTATTCAAAAAAACAGACGCGTTTTCATGTTAAATTCAAAAATAATTGCCACAGGAGGTTATCTCCCCGAAAAGATCTGCGATAACGAATATTTGGAATTCATAGTGGATACGAGTGACCAATGGATTGTCGAGAGAACTGGCATCAGAGAGAGGCGCATAGCATCGGATGATGAGTTGACGACTGATCTAGCCCTGAAGGCCGTTTTGGAACTTGTTCGAAAATCAAATGTCAATATAAATACAGTGGATGCTATTATTTTTGCTACCACAACTCCCGACAGAACGTTCCCCTCCTGCGCTTCAATTCTACAGGGGAAACTTGCTCTAGTGAATAATTGTTTAGCCTTTGATGTCCAGGCTGTGTGCTGTGGTTTTATCTACGCCATTGATCTGGCTGATTCTCTAATTAAGTCCGGTAAAGCTACTAACATATTGGTTGTTGGTGCCGAAACTATGTCTAGACTGGTCAATTGGCATGACAGGAGCACCTGTATTCTTTTTGGTGATGGGGCAGGGGCGGTGTTACTAAGTGCCGAAGAAAGTGAAAGTGGGATACTGGCAACAACTCTGCATTCCGATGGGAAATACGTCGATATTCTCAGAACAAGTGGCGGTGTTTCTATGAATAGAAGTACTGGTTTTATAGAAATGCAGGGACGCGAGGTGTTCAAACTTGCAGTTAATCGAATGAGTGACTGCATTCTAGAGAGTTTGGCGAAGTGTAATCTCACCATAGGGGATGTAGATTTACTAATTCCGCACCAGGCAAATCAGAGAATAATTGATGGTCTAGCTAGAAAATTAGATGTGGCTAGAGAAAAAATTATAAGTACCGTTGCTCTGCAGGGCAACACGTCGGCTGCATCAATACCCCTGGCTTTGGACTATGCCCTGAATAATTCCAGAATAGCAGAGGGCGATCTAGTTGTTCTGGAATCCATAGGTGGGGGTCTGACCTGGGGAAGTGTTGTGCTGAGATGGTAGCCTTCACATTAAAAATTCCAATAGCTCTGGAGGATCGCAGATGGTCCAGAGTTGTGGGGGTAGCCAGAGTTAGACTGATGGCAAAAAATATTTTTGTTCTGCTGGTTGAGCTGCTAGGCTATAGAATAGAAAGAGGCGCCACTGTGGAAATATCTATTGTGCTCACCAGTGATAAGAGGATTAGTATTCTCAATGAAAATACCAGGAATGTGGCTGGTCCTACCAATGTGCTGTCTTTCCCAATCTATGAGCGTGAATTCATTCGGTATTCAAAATATGAAAAATATATGCCATTGGGGGACATAGTGCTATCTCTGGACACCCTGGAAAAAGAATGCCTGGAGCAAAATAAATTCTTTGGTGATCATCTATCTCTTCTTGTGGTCCATAGTCTTCTTCATCTTCTGGGTTTTGATCACAGGGATGATGCCGAAGCAGAAGATATGGAAAAGGCGGAGATTGTGATATTACACAGATTAAAAAATATGTTTTTCCGATTAGACTAATGGGAGAAGTTTTCGTTTTTTAGGACTTTTTGTTTTCCTAGGTTTTTGCTTGCCATTTTTAATTTTTTAAGTATCAACCTGTCTTCATTTTTTTTGTAGCGTAGCCAATCTGGCAGCCATTTTTTTATTTTTTCTGGGAGCAGATTAATCAGGAATCTTTCCTTTTTTTCCGTGTTTTTTATAACATTACTACTATTTAGTAAATTTCTAAGTTTCCTCTCCAGTTTGTGTAATTTTGCTATTTTTTCTAGAATTGAGGAAAGATCCTTGTTATTTGAGTGTTTTTTGTCTATATCTTTAGTTGCCTCAGATAATTTTTCTCTATGTTGTTCTATGATTTTTTTCATGTTTCTTCTATCTATAGTGCTTCCGGTTTCCTTTTCTTTTGCTCTGATTAGAGCTCTGATTCTCTTTTCGTATAGCTTTAGTAATTTACTGTTGCTGGATAACTTTTCTAGTTTTCTTATAACTTCGTCTTTAATCACCTGCTCAGACAGCGGACGGTTGTTGACAGTTTCAATTCCATTCTTTTTTGCGATATCGATAAGCATTGCCAAATGCTTTGTTTCGAATTCATTTGGCAGCCAATCTTTTCCCCGGAGAAATACTGACCCCGTTGAAAAATTTTTACTCCTAGTCACATTGTTTCTAAACATTTTGAATATATGTGGATTTTTAGCCAAAACCGCAATCGAAGCCTCCGTGTGATACCAGCAGCTATTACCCTCTTGCAGCATTATATTTATGAATGTTATGTGATCTCCGAGTGGACCAAATTTTTTTCCAAATAGATAGCCGTATCCACTGCTGTCGAAGTTAAACAAAAACCTTTCGTTTTTTGCGTCGTTTACATTAATATTTTTCTTTTTGCATTCTTTTATTTTTCCAATGTCAATGATAATATTTGTAATGTGCCGGATATCGTTGGTAGCAAGTGGCATAGTTATAAATTTCGATTTAATGTTATCTATATTATTAGAATTAATGCCCACAAATTCTAAAAGAGAATCTATATTTTTGTACCGAGTGCGGCTGTCATTCAAACCATAAGGAAATCTTACTCGCTTGAGTTCTTCCACGGTATTTAAATTCGTTAGTAACATTAGAAAGCTAATTTCATCGGCTCCTTTGTTTAGTCCGTCTTCCTCTTCCTGCATTTTATCTTGCAAAATCTGCTTGACTCCTTTCTTTAGATAGCTCATTAGGGTAGAGAAGTCCTCCTCGTTTTCTTTTGGAACCTCTCCTACCGCCATATATTTATTTTCTTCGTATTCTTTAGAAGCATACGTAATATTATCATTAACAACCGTGGCTATGGCGCCCTTAGACACTAAATCATCGAGGCTGTTTATTTTGCCTTCATTCAGCAGTTCATTTATTCTAGTATAGTTTACCTGTATAAATTTTTGTTGCCTTCCATCATCATCATAGATACCATAGACTATCTTATTATGTTTAGGTTGTCTGCTGTCTGTGGCATTTTCTAAATTTTTATTTGATGCAGTCGGTGAAGAAGGGCATATCCGTAAGTATTGTAGTCTTTGTTTTCCTCCAGCCTTTTTGGTTGTAATTTTTCCATCAGGCCCATAGTATCCTTCTGAAAGACTGCCTGCGTAATTCGGATTTAGAGCAAGAAGTTTGTCCTCTTTAGAACGCTTCTCAAAACTATCTAAATTATTTCCCATGCAGATTTCTGCCAATTTCCGAATGATTAAACTTACTTGAATATATATAATAATTATTATTATAAGTCAACTCATATTTTGTTGAAGTAATAAGATAACTTATCTATATAATAGCTATTTTTAGGATGTCCGGAGCCAAAAATTAGTTTTCATCTCTGGCTAGATTTTTTAGAATTTACCCAGAATTTATAGTAGAAAAACCAACTTAGAACAATGGAAACAAGATATAGAATACATATTATAGTAGCTGTGCACCAGGTTTTAACTAGAAGTCCGAGGGCGATTACGGCATTAAACAAAATGGTGCTAAACTCATAGAGGGAAGACTTATTATCATTAAACTTAATTTTTTTGAAACAGGGGGTTGGGATGGTGCTGGCAGCCATTATGGCCACTAGGATTGTGTTTATAATTACCAGAGACGGTCTAAAATTAAGATTAGGATACTCAAATGATAAAATCATAGGGAATAGAACTAAACATGCCGCCATGGGAGCGGGAATTCCTCTGAAAAAATATTTATTTAGAGGGTTGTCGGGGTCCTCTTTAGCCAAAGAAACATTAAATCTCGCCAATCTAATGGCCATACATATGGTTAGCAGTTGGACTGGGAGCCACGCAATGTGCGGATGTAGACTGTAATCCTGCATTTTCCACATATATACAACAAAACCAGGGACCACACCAAAGTTAAAAAAATCTGCCAGAGAGTCCATCTGGGCGCCGAATTCACTAGAAACACCCAACATTCTGGCGACTTTACCGTCAAATTTATCTAAAAGACAGGCCAGCACAACATAGCCCGCTGCCCGTCTGTAATCACCAAGTACGGCCAGCATTAGCGCCTCTAGGCCCATGAGGGCGGCCGACATTGTAATTATGTTTGGTATAATTTTGCGAATGTTAAACCCTTTTCTAGATCCCTCTTTCATAACTCAGCCTTTTTTATAAATTAATAAAACTACAGCATTCTAGCTATTACAGTTTCTCCAGCTATCATGGTTTGTCCAATTTTAGTGCAGACCACAGTTCCACTTGGAAGATACAGGTCAACTCTGCTGCCAAATTTTATCAGACCATACCTATCGCCCCTATTCACCACCTGACCGACAGTGAGATTGCAAACTATACGTCTTGCGATCAGCCCGGCTATTTGGACCAACACCATTTTTAGCCCGTTTTTTGTTTCTATTAGACAGCATTGCCTTTCGTTATCTTTACTGTTCTTATCTGCCGATATATTTAGAAAAGCGCCCTTTCTGTAGAAAAGTTCCACCACTTTGGCATCAAATGGTATTCTCTGCACATGGACATTGAATATGTTTAGAAATATACTGATTCTTGTCCAGGTGGAATGATCACTGAGATTCAGTTCGTCTGGAGGGCTAACGTTCTCGATTGCGTCAACTATCCCATCTGCCGGAGCCACGATGACATCGTTCTCCTCGGGGATGATTCTTCTAGGGTCTCTAAAAAAATATAGGCAAAAACCCAGAATCACAAGAGCCACTGCGGCCAACGGTTTTGATATTAGGGATAGAAACGCTACGGCTGTGGCTACAGTTATTATCACACGGTAACCTTCCCTATGTATTGGAACTATAACTCTCTCTAATGTTTCTCTAATATTCATCGTGAATGATTACCATAATCCTATGGGAGGAGGATAACAAAGGTGTTTTAAAAATCAACAAATCTATTCCCAAATTATTCTGGATTAGAGGCTAGTTATCATTTCATTCCTGTGTCCCCATGGACACAGCTAATTTTTTTCTCCGATGCGAAAATTATTAGTCTATTATTGTGTTTATTCAGAAAGATTGGTGAGGATATTAATAACATTTTCAGCATTTTCCGCTACACCCAATTTAGAGTCACGGTGGAATAGAAGACTCCCGTCCGGATGCAATTTTACCGCATCTCTATGGTGAACAATATAGTCCAGGAGCCTCTCTGGATTTTTGAAAGTATTTTTATAGAAAATCACTACCATATCACTGTTTTTAGACATTAATTTTTGTATATTTAAATGTCGGCATTGGGTTCTCAGGATAGATATTTCCATGAGGTTAGAGATGCTTTCTGGCATGGCTCCGCCCCCTTCCTTTTCTAATTCCTCTCGGATTTTTTCCATGTCCCCAGCGTTTCGGACAGCTGCGATTTTTCTATAGAATTTTATCCGCATATTTGCACTATCAATGTAGTCGCGGGGTATCGTACTCTGTAGATCCAGTTTGATTTCCGGATAAAAATCAGATTCCAGATCCGCAGTGGGATCGCTCTGTTGTCTTCTGTGATTTTTCAATGATTCTTCTAGCATACTGTTGTAGAGTTCTATGCCGATTTCTCGCATATGTCCCGTTTGCGATTCGCCAAGTATATTGCCACCTCCCCTTATTTCCATATCCTCGGAAGATATTGCGAAGCCGGCTCCAAGGCTATCTATTGCCTCTATAATTTCTAGCCTTCTCCGGGCCGTTTCCGTAATAACTTCAGTTTTTTTCGTTATCATATAGGCAAAACCTTGCTCCCTATCCCGTCCGACTCTGCCTCTCAGCTGGTACAGCTGGGCCAGCCCAAAATTATTGGCCCTATAGACTATAAGGGTATTGGCCAGTGGTATATCTATGCCGTTTTCCACTATGGTGGTAGCAACGAGCACTTTGCGAACACCCTCGTAGAATTCATCCATAATTTTTCCAGATTCTTCACTACTCATTCTGCCATGTATCACATAGTATTCCAAATCAGGTAGAGTTATTTTTAATTTCGCTCTAATTTCTCCAATGTCGATGATCCTTGGAACAACGATAAATACACGACCGTCTCTGCCTAGCTCTCTCTCTATGGCCTCCCTTATTTGAGCGTCACTGTAGTCTGCAACAATGGTCACCACATTGTTTCTATTGAGAGGCGCTGTGGCTATCAGTGACATGTCTCTGATGCCAGCCATGGCCATTTGCAGTGTTCTTGGAATTGGAGTGGCTGTCATCGATAGCATATGAGAACCTATCTCCAGTTCCTTAATTTTTTCTTTCTGTTCTACGCCAAATTTCTGTTCCTCGTCAATTATAATTAGGCCCAGATTTTTAAACTTTATTTTCTTTGTGAAGATCACATGGGTGCAGATGAGTATGTCTACCAGACCATTTTCCAGACCGACTATAGTTTTTTCCATTTCGGATTTTGAACTATATCTAGATAGACTTTCGATTACGAGATCTGTGTTTTTGAATCTTCCAAGAAATTTATCATAGTGCTGCCTACAGAGCAGTGTTGTCGGAACAGCCAGAACGACCTGCGCTCTGTTATTTCCGGCGGCTACCATAAAGGCAGCTCGCATTGCCACCTCTGTTTTGCCATAGCCCACATCGCCGCAGAGTAGTCTATCCATGGCCACGCCCCTGGATAGATCAGCCCTGATCTCCTCTACGGCCCTCAGCTGATCGGGAGTCGGCTCAAATTGAAAGTCATCACAAAATTCACCATATTCTCCTTCGTCTACGGTAAAAATTTGCGCTCTTTCTAGTTTTCTGGCACTAGCCGTGGCTATAAGTTTACCGGCTATGTTCTTTATTTTTTTTCTGATGCGCAGCTTCTTTTCCGACCAGGTCTTCGATCCCAGAGAATCTAGCCTGACAGAAAAGTTCTGTTCCCCGTACTTTGTAATCAGATCGCAATTTTCCACGGGGACAAGCAAAGAGGCATTATCTCTGTATTCTATCCTTAGAAAATCGCTCTCTCTGTCGCCCACTCTGATGGTCTCCAGACCGGAAAATCTTCCCAGCCCGTACTCCGAATGTATAACGAGATTGCCTTTCTTCAGAGATGATTGTTCCTTTAGAATTTTATCCAACAGACCAATCAAATCGTCCTGATTAGTGTTGCCCTCCTCCAAAATTTCATTTTCCGATATTGTTGTTAGCATATATTTAGAGTATACCCTCAGGGGGTGTTAATTACAGTCGATAAACACTGGGAACTCCCAGAATTTTCTTCATTCCCACTATATCTAGCTCACAATATTTCAGATGCAATACCTATAGATATGCCCTCTGTTTTGGGGCCCATCAGGCATGGAATCTAGAAATATAGGGGCAACGACCCAATATTTTAGTTGATCACTTCCGTTGATTTTAATCTTAGTCAGATTAGCCTGGAGTAGCATAGGACCATAACGGGCGGATATGGCGGAAATGGTAGACGCACTAGATTTAGGATCTAGTATCGTAAGATGTATGGGTTCGAGTCCCTTTATCCGCACCATTTATTAAAAAAATATGGAATTTAGTTGATGGAAGTCAGGAAAAATATCCTAAAGGATCTCGAGCTTGAGAAAGAGTTTGAAGTTATCATACCACAGGAAATAATTACCACCGAGATTGAAAAGGCCATAGTTGATCGGCAAAAAACCTATAGATTGGACGGCTTTAGAAAGGGGAAAGTTCCTCTGGAGACCATAAGAAAAAAAGAATCGAACAGTTATTTTTATAAGATTTCTGAAGATTACATAAATAAATTTGTTTTTTCTCTGGGCAGGGACAATGGCTACAATCTAGCACTGGAACCTAAAATAACTCTGAAAACTCTGAATATTGGCGACAATGTCGAATTCACCGTTATCTATGAGCTGATGCCTGAGATTGGAAAAATAGATTTTGCTGGAATGAGTTTTGAAAAGTTTAGAATTTCAGTGGCCGAAGAAGATATTGAAAATTCGCTAGAAAAGATATTAGAGAATCATAAAAAATTCACCAAAAAGGAAAGTGCAGCCCAGATGGGCGACAGTGTTGTGATAGATTTTTCTGGAACCATCGATGGCAGTGTTTTTGCCGGCAGTAGCGCGGAAAATTATCATTTGGAACTGGGCTCTGGATCCTTTGTGGGGAATTTTGAAGAGCAGATAGTTGGTAAGATGTCAGGGGAGGAATTCAACGTTGCTGTCACATTTCCAGAAAATTACCATAAATCGTCACTTGCCAGAAAATTGGCTATATTTAGGGTTAAACTCATTGATGTGCTGGGACCCGAAAAGAGAACACTGGACGATGAGTTTGTTAAGGGTACATTTGGAGTTGAGGATGTGCATAAATTCAGGGAACTTATTCGGGACGAGTTAGCTAGGACCTATGAGAAACTATCTGTGGATGATCTCAGAGAGAAAATAATCAATTATCTATGCGACCATTTTACATTCAGTTTGCCCAGAGGGCTAGTGGAAAATCAATTTAACAGTCTTCTGAGGGCCAGGAAGATAAAAAATTTGCAGAACTCTGATACGGCTGATATCGATAACGAATCTCTAAGGATTGAAGCTGAAAAAATAATGAAGATCAGTTTGCTGCTTATGAAGATAGGCGAAGACAATGGTATAGAGGTCAATGAATCAGAATTATCCCAGGCTGTTATGCAGGAGGCTATGAATTTTCCAGGCAAAGAAAAGATTGTGGTGGATTACTACAGAAATAACAGTAGCGCCATTAGATCTATGAAAAATAGTGTTCTGGAGAATAAAATAATGGATTTTATGGTGAATAGCGTGGAGAAAAACGAAATTGACGTTAGTCTGGTACAATTTAGGGATAGAATCGGTGAGAAAAACTAGCGACCATATCCCAAATGTTCTCTACGGGAAATATCCTGTATTTATGGCCCTTAGAAGCAGGGCCGAGAGTTTTATCAGTATCCACACGTCAAATTCTAGGCATCTTAGAGAATATGTTGCCAGGGAGGGCATTGGTTTGGATTGCGGTATAGTAGAGAAAAATAATGCCGAACTTTCGAAAATGCTAGGAGCCAGTGACCTGAACCATCAGGGCTATGTCGCCTTCCTGAGGGAGAATAGAAAAATTGATTTTGATGAATTCATAGATGAAAAATGCAGCGCCAATGACGGAAGGCCGAAGCTACTCATTCTGGATGAATTGACCGATCCCCATAATGTTGGAGCCATAGTGAGAACGGCTGCTGCCTTTGGGGTGAATTATCTGATAAAAACGAAATACAACAGTCCTAGGGACATGTCGGTGATATCTAAGGCTTCCGCGGGTATGAGCGAACTTATGAATATACTGGAAGTCATAAACATTAATAGGACCATTGAGATTTTAAAAAAATCTGGTTATTTTGTTCTGGGTCTCTGTGGAAAATCTGAAAAAAATCTAAAAGATGTAAGCCACATGACTAATTTATGTTTAATTGTTGGCAATGAGGGAAGGGGGCTAAGATCTCTAGTTAGAAGAAACTGTGACGCACTGTGCGGCATAAGAATGAAAAATATTGCTGTCGAAAGTTTGAACGTGTCTGTGGCTGCCGCTCTGGCAATTTATGAACTGTGGGGTTAGATGCTTATTTTTATTTTATTTTTACTATCTGTTTGTTCAGGCGCTCTGGTGGGTGGCCTTTTGAACACCGCCCTCCTGAGGTTTCGCCGTGGAGAAAAGCTTACCAGAAGGAATTTCTTCTGCCAAAAATGCGGCAAGAAATTGAAATTAAAATCACTTATTCCAGTGATATCATTCATCAGACAAAGAGGAAAGTGTTTGAACTGTGGAGGGAAAATAAATTTAGGATATTTTCTACTGGAGGTCATAAATGCTACAGTCTATGGTCTACTGTTTTTTTTGCTTGGCTTTGGTGTAAAATTTATCTACATGTCCCTGCTATTTAGCTTTTTACTCGCATTTGTACTTTCCGATATAGAAAACCAGGAGATTCCCATACACCTCCAGATAGTACTCTGTATTTTTATTCTTATAAGAATTGTGTTCAGCGCCCTGGATCCGATCTATGCTATAGTCTGTGCTGTGGCCTATTTTGCCCTCGTCGAACTGGCCAGAATCGCCGTGAAAAATCTTTTCAATAGAGAGATGATTGGAGGGGGAGATTTGATACTCATAGCCCTCAGCGGACTCATGTTAACTTTTGAATATCTAGCAATATTTTTTGTGCTGCTGGGTGTTCTGGGAACTATCTGGGGGATTATTTTTAGGCTATGGAAAAAGAAAAGTGGTCCATTCCCGTTTGCGCCAGTTATAGTGTTGGTGCTCTATTCGTTACTTTTACATCACTATACGGTGGGGCGCTTCACTAGATAGTGGCGCTCTTCTTTTTGAGAAGTCCTCCCTTGAAAGAATTTCGGACACCTTTTTACTCAGTCTGTAGGAAACACCTGCGCCCATAATCACTATGTGTAATTTGCTATGGCCGTAGTGTCCCTTGGCTATGGATAGAATTTTATCTGCCACCAGAGCAAAATCCGTTTCATAGACTATTCTCGTTCCTTTCAGATAGGGAGCCATGTTCGGTTCCTCCAGATGCCCCTCTCTGGATTTATAAAATTTAGTTATTATTGGGTAGTCAGCTATGCTCAGGGCATCTATGTAGGCCATGCTATTGTTTGTGAATCTCGAAATGAGATGGGGCTCCAGAACAGCGACTATTTTATCTCCGGCTCCTATGTTTTGTCTGAGACTCTTTAGATTATTCAATACCTGGGTGTGGTGGTGAGCGTAATCATCATAGATTATGCAATTTTCATCACTAAAAATAATTTCCATCCTTCGCTTAGCAATTTCACAATTCTTGCAAAATTTTGATATGACGTCGCTATTGAAACCCAGTTCCTTTAGGAGAATTACAGCCATGGCGGTATTTCTCACATTAAATACCCCCTTGAGACTGTCTATGTAGTTAAACAGTGTATCGTCCAGTATGAAAAATTCATCCTTAATTTCAACATGATAGTTGCACACATGGTCATTTTTATAATTTCCATCTATAGAGTAGGAGAGGAGTTTAACCTTTTTTTTTCTCAGGAAATCCATGCAAATATCTATCGTGTCGGTTACGTTTTGGTCGTCGGCATTAAAAATTATTGTTCCTTCTTTTTTTATGTTTTTTATGAAGTTTATAAAATTATCTCTGTAGTCATCCAGATTACTGAAAAACTCTGGGTGCTCCATTTCCATGTTATTTATCAAAATATATTTTGGATGATAGTAGGTGAAATTGTACCCGTACTCATCGGCTTCACATACAAAATACTTTCCTTTGCCGTTTCTATAGTTTTTATTCCAACGTTTATTTATCCCACCTATTATAGCGCTGGGATCAGCACCGCAGCTTTCCAGAAGATTGGCCACAACGGTGGTGGTGGTGGTTTTTCCATGGGTGCCGCATACTCCTATCAGTTGCTTTCTTCGGGCTAAATATGTATCCAAAAATTGTTGCCATCTAACAACCTCTATGTTTCGTTTTTCAGCCTCGCTGATTTCCTCTATATTTTTATGATTATCCATAAAAAAAACTGCCGGCGACACGACTAGCTTGTCGATTCCGTCTAGATGATTTTCCGATTGGCCAACTTTAACGGTTATGGCGAGATCGGCCAACTGTTTTGAGTAGTCGCTGGTATCTACAATATCACAGCCGTCAACAACATATCCTCTCTCCTTTGCTAGACAGGCGATACCGACTATGCCGCTGCCATTTATGCCTAAAAAATGAATTCTTTCTCTAGCCGCCACACTAACTAAAACATTGAATATGCGCCATACTTGGACGTATTGTAGAGTGAAGTTTAAATTAATCAATAGATAAGAAAATATTTATTTTAGAAAAGCGGCGTTGTCGGATATTTCTCCGTTGCTAATTCACCGAAATGGTGAGTAATTTTTCGCATATGAAATAGACGTTAGCCATTTTACTGCTCCAGTGCACTATCCAATGATAGGAGAAAAATCTACTCATTTCTCAATATGTCCACAGGATTTACTCTGCTGGCTCTGAGAGAAGGGTAGATGGAAGCCGCTGTAGATATGACCATGGAGACGCCCGATATCCAAAGAATATCGGCCATGTACACTCTGGATGGAAGTTGAGACAGGTAGTAGACCATTGGATTAAACAGATTAACTCCCGAAATAGATTCTATAGCTTTTCTAATGTTTTCCATATTTGAGGCGAATAGATAGCCCAGCAGGGAGCCAAAAAAAGTTCCCAGGAAACCTATGATGTTGCCGCAGAGGAAAAATATTCTGACTATGCTGCCATTGGTGGCCCCCATGGTTTTCAGAAGAGCTATTTGTTTCTTTCTATCTATAACGAGCATAACAAGGCCACTTATTATGTTAAAAGCCGCTACAACTATTATCAACACTAGAATTAAAAACATAACATTTCTCTCTGTATTTAGGGCAGCTATTAGCCCCGTGTTGGCATTTTTCCAGTTCATAATGGAAAAATCATAGCCCAGTCCCCGCAGTTTTGACTCAATTTCGTTTAATTTTTCGGAGGCAAAATCAGCCCGACGGAGAAATATTTCGATGATATTTGCAGAATCCCTGTGGCCAAATTGCATTTGCCCCATTTCAAATGGTATAAAAACTACAGACGTGTCATATTCATACATACCACTTTCAAATGTATCAAATATTTTATAGGTTTTTATTCGGGGTATTATTCCGAATATGGTGACATTGGACTCCGGCGAAACTATTTTTAGAGAATCTCCAATCTTTAGACCAAGGCTGGTGGCTAAACGATTTCCAACCACCGCTGACCAACTCCCATTGAAATTGTCAATTTTATCCAAATTTTTCATACTTTTGGAGAAAATTTTTTTTTGCTTCAGGTCCTCGGAGCTGATGGCCTTTACTAGGCCCCCGAGAACCATGGAACCACTGCTAAACATTACAGGACTCTCTATCAGAGGATTCATATGTTCTATGTCCTCATCTTTCCTAAGGGCGGCCAGAATATCGCCGTATTTTTTTGCGCTATCCCCTCTAGGGAATATGCTTATGTGGGCATTTGCGCCAATGATTTTACTAACCAACTCTTCTCTAAAACCATTCATAACCGACATCACAACTATTAGAGTTCCAACGCCCAGCATTATGCCTAGAAAGGAAAAATATGTGGTCAGGGAAATAAATTTATCCTTTCTCCTATCTTTGAGATATCTGAGTGCTATAAAAAATTCGTATTTCAAAGGCATTTAAATAGGCTCAATCACAGTATTTGTCGATCCTAGACTAGGGGATTATAAATTTTTTTCAATTAGTAATTGCTGTATAGAAATAATTTGAATCTTTGGCCAGAGTTGGCGGATAGCGATATGTTCCAGTCACCGTTTAGTAGCGCGCGAAATTAGATCTCTGATATTTTTTCTGTGGGCCCAGACTATCAGAGTATATATTGCGATCATCAGCCACGAATCTATAGAGCGCATTATGAAACATGAGCTGATAAGAGTTACTGTGGTCGATACCAGAGATGCCAGTCCAGAAATACGGGAGAGACAAAAAATAAGGCTCCAGCACAGAATCATCACCAGGAATAGTCTGAAATCTAACACGGCTAGACCCAGAATGAAACTGGATATTCCCTTGCCCCCGCGTAGACCCAGCCATGGGCTGAAAATATGGCCAGACACTGTCATCAGTAGCATAACTATAGCCATGGTTCCACCGCCGGTACCCAGTCTATGGACCAGAAATACTGGCACTAGACTCTTAAGGCCATCGAGTAGAAATGTAAAAATTGCATATTTTATTCCAAGAGCCCTCCAGATATTGGTGGCGCCAATACTGCCAGAGCCAAATTGTCTCACATCTACATTTTTAATGTATTTTCCCATCAGATAGCCAAAGGGTACACCACCAAGGAGAAATCCACCAAGAAAAAATCCTAGCCAACCGACGATTGAGAATAAATTAATGGTGGAAAGTTGCATAGACTGTTACCTATTTTTAATGTTTTCGAAGTTTATTAAATTGTCTCTAAAATTTGTATCTATGTTGGCGGATTTTTCTTCGTATTCAAACCCAAAACTATACACATAGTCGCAGTCGTCACCCGTTGGATCCGTCCATTTTGCCGTTTCAAATACCAGTTCCATTCCGGATGTCTTGTCATTGAACATCATAATAGCTCCAAATGGAATTGAAATATCCTCCCGTTTTCCGCCGAAACTCAGCTCCACTGAGAAATAACTGCTGTAAACCCTGAGATTTACAAATTTGTGCTGCAAAATTACTGCCATATTCTGTGGATATTGCGCCTTTAGATATTCGGGCATCAGAACATCTTTATGTTTTGTATCTATAACCAGAAGAAAACATAGATTATCATCCGTTATCTTTTGCATTTTCTTTAGGGCCGATCTAATCATGCCTCTAAAGGCCTTTTCTACCAAAACTCCATAATCCAGTTTCACATGTATCCTGAATTTAAACATCATTTCGATTGGAGAGAGTATACAACAAAGAAAAATTTTTACAATCAACCAATGATTGAGAAAACACATTTAGTTATTGAAATACGTGGTTCCAGGAACTATTTTTTCCGAATCCGGAACCGTTTAGTCCAGTTATTCCGCTCCGTTTTGGATAAATAAAAAATATATAATAAAAAACCAAATCGCATCGCTATATTTTTAATTTATATATGGGATATCCGGAGAGCATTGGTGGCGCGCAGAGGCATGTATCTACCACTGTGATTAGTCTGACTTGTTTTTTTAGCATAGCTGTCAAGTTCCAAATGCTAATTTATTAGTGGGCAGGAAGCTTCCCATGGGCAAATTCTTGACTATTAGTTTCTTGCGTCTAGAATTGAGCGTAGAATTTGGGACTTATTTCTAATAACAAATAATTTGGAGGCCGTTTTACGAGGTAAAAATGTCAAAAAACCACCCATCATCTAATAAAGTAGATCCTGTCGGTTGCAGAAAATTAGTATCCTTCCTGCTCTGCTGGTCTCTCATCCTGAATAATGTACTACTGGTACCGTCGACCCGAGCGGCCTACAGCATTGTGCCAAAAGACAATAATATAAGAGTTTATAATCTAGAGGAGGACAGGGAAGTAATCGTCATAGACATTGCTAAACCTGTGAAGGGGGCTAGCATAAACATATTTTCCAATTTCCAAGATGATGGAGGTCGAAAGATTCTGCTGAACAACTCCCGGGTGAAGACTAGATCAGTCCTGACAACCCAAAAAATTGATCCTAATCCAAATCTTGATTCCGAAGAGGCCGACTCCATCGCATTTTATCTGGTTAGTTCAGGATCTAACAATGCAAGCCTTCTGGCCTCTTCCTTCGAGGTGCTGGGCGATAAAAAAATCGACCTGTTCATACTCTCTAACCCCGATGGTATGACTCTGAGAGGTGGAAAATACCTGAACATGAAAAAGCTGTTTCTGGCATCTGGTATCCTTGCAGCGGACAATGAGTTCACCCATGTGGCCGACGCCAATGGTGGTAGAATATCCCTCCTGCCAACATATAATAATAGTTCACATCTAGCTATCGATGCTTCCGGTGTAGATGAATTAGAAATTGTTGCGAGGAGAATTAACCTGGGGGGAGAAGTTCTAGTCAAAGGGCTATTATCTATTCGGGCAGATAAATACGGCGGTATGGTCTATGGAGAATCCCGCAAGGAAAACACTGAGCGCGCCTTTAAAATTGTTGACAAACTAAAAATAGACACCGGGAATTTATTCGAGACATCCTCCTTTGGCTTTGTTCGAGTAGGAAATCTAAGGCTAGATGTGCGCGGAAAGGACAATTTAGCAAAGATAGGAACGACCCTAGTAAATTTTTCCGGAGACAGTGTTATTGATCTTCAGGGAGGCATGGTCCTAGAGGGCGAAAAAGCAAAATTTCTGGTGGAACAGGGTAGTCTGACGCTGACTGCCCGGGCTCTGACTCTGAATAACAGAGCTGTTCTCTTTTCCCAGGGCTCAATGTGGTTGAACCTGAACGGTCAGCTGCTGAACAGTGGTAGATCTCTAATCAGCACGGAGGCTGGAGGTATAACCATAAAAACAGCCGACGGCGTTCTGAAAAACCTAGAGGCCTCCACCATAAAGTCTGGCGGAGACATAACATTCAATGGACTATCGTTGACGAACGTAGGAATTGATGTTCCTGGCAAAAAAGGACAGATCTACGAGAGTAGATACGTGAAGACAGGACTTGAACCCCGTAGTAACACAGTTAGCTATGCCCAGGATGTGGTAGATATGTTTGCAGAAACAGATCCATCCAGCATACTGGCGAAGGGTAACATAACTCTAAAGACTATAGGCACTGTGGAAAATTGTGGCTCTGAAATAGTAGCCGGAGGGACTCTAAGAATTGATGGCGAGAAGGTAAATAATGACAGGAGAATTTTTGACGTCGATGTCAAATATTCAACGTGCAGCCACTGGACAAGACCCAGATTTTTGAGTGCAAGTAAAAGTAAGTGGGAAACAAATGACTACTATAACAGAGAGTTCTTCTATTCCAGAACTCCATCTCTGATGATAGGACAGAAGTTAGAGATAACTGCCAATATAATCCAAATAGATTCGAAAAAGATGAACCCGGATGCAGATCCGAATAAATCCTCCAGTCGTCTAGAGGCATCAGATCTGGCCTATATCAGGGCTAAAAGCATAATCAACCGTGGCTTAGTGATAGCCACCGAAGGAAAACTAGATGTTCTGGTAGAGAACCTTATAGACACCAGAGGAGGATCCTTCATCTCCAAAATGGGTGGCAAAGTGGAATCTTCCAATGAAATCAACGAGGAGGCCCTGATCAAGGTTTTTAATGCCGGCGGGAACATATTCTCTACCCCTGTTCAGATGTCGGCCATAGGCATAGTGGATACGGAGAAATACATGCTGGGGGATGGCAGGAGGAGGGCCGAGTCTCCGGGCTCCAGCGAACCCCGGGTCATGATTGTAAAGGCTAAGATATTCAAGATGGCAGGCTCCTTTCTTCTGGGCGATAAGGGTACCATCAAAGTCATAGCGGGTAAACTGGAGGCTGGCGCCAGTAAAATTAGGAATAGGATAGAATCTGGCAGCAGAGATGACTGGTACAGTCTTATCGACAATACCCAGAATCTGATGTCCACCATCAAGGCCGACAAAATAGAAATAGAGGTTGATGATTTTGAGATTAATGGGGCTGAGGTGGATGGCACCTATGGTGTGGATGTGAAGGTGAAGAATAAGTTTGTGGTAAATGATGTCCACAATACTAACCAAGTAGAACAGAAAACAAATTCCGAAGGTCTACTGTCCAGCGAGGAAGACCATGACCTGATGAACACCGACTCTGTTCTGAAAGCAAAGTTCAGCTCTTCCCAGGGTAGTGTAAATATAGAGGGAGGAGAGGGTATCTATATAAAAAATGTAGATTTTGACGTCCAGAAGGATGTGAATCTTATCTCCGATGGAGATGTGATTATAGAATCGACAGAAAGCACCTACAGCGCAGAGCACTCCCACAGCGAGAGTAATTTTGATGGGTTTACGGCAGAGGCAGATTCAACAGGTCTGAGTGTCGGATCCAAAATGAATAATAGGGTGGAAGAGACCAAAAGCAGTGGCAGCGAAGTAGATAAATCTGCCGTCAATGCCGGAGGCAAATTCTCCATAAAAGCGAAGAACGCACTTATCAAAGGAGTTGATGTCAACGCCGACGAGATAGAACTAGATGTTGAAAAAAATATACAGTTACTGGCCGCTTCGGAATATTCCAAAGAGGAGCACTCGGAGCAGGAGCTCAGTATAACAACGTCCTACAGAATAGGAAATTCCTATGTGGATACGGTGAGTGCGGCGGTGTCCATCGCAGAAAACAAGACCAGAGCTCTGGAGGCCCTAGATGCTATGGTGGAGATGCAGGAACTCTACGAAAAGGGCAAAGCAAGTAAAAAAGCTCTGGCCAATGCGAAGGAGAATCTGGCCCTAGCCACAGCCAATGCGGGAATGTCGGTGATCCAGCTAGCTAAACAGGCCGCCCTGTCCGCCGGCACAACCCTTGTGGGTGGTTTCTATGCGACTCTGGATGTTCAAACTCTAGGAACAGAGATTAGTAGCATTCAGGAGAAGATGGGATTTGTGCAGAACACAATGAATGCCCGAAAGGTAACCATAAAATCCGGAGGCGACGCCCATCTAGAAGCTCAGATAAACACTAGTGAGGAACTTAACATTGATGTGAAGGGAGATCTCGATCTAGAGTCTCTCCAGAATAGCGAAGAGTCCTCATCTAAAAAGAAGCAGCTAGGAGGTTCCATCAGCGGTAGTGGAAGTGGAACCGTAAACGCAGGAAGCCACCTGACCGAGGCAGATAGTAAGACCGTAGAGCAGTCCTATCTGAAATCCCAGGGGGAGGTCCACATAAATGTGGGTGGCGACCTTCATATGAAAGGCTCCACCATAGATTCGGACACAGAGCAGCTGAATGTTAAAGTTAATGGGAAGCTAATCTCGGAGGATCTGAAAAACGAAGAACATCAGTCCAGTGATGGCTTTGATGTATCTACTGCAGTTAGTCTGGATGGCAAAACAACTCTAAACCTCCAGGAATCCGAGAAGGAGAAGAGATCCGTCATCAGAGCAACCATCGGCAAAGGAAATCTTGAAGTGGGGGAAGGAGACGCAGACATTAACAGAGATATAGAGAAGACCGAAGAGCTAGAGGTGGATAGGGTGGTATCCAGCCTCGATGTAAAAATAGTTGCGGACCATAGACTTCTAACCTCCGATGGCCGAGAGCAGATGCTGGAGGAGCTGAAGGATCTGAAGGATCTTCCTAGAAATTTAGTTGTATCCGGAGAGAATGTAGTCCTTAATCCTCTCACCACAGGTGTTGCGGGCTATCTGGCCAATAGAGATGAAGATGAGGATTCAAGCATTTTAAAATCCATCATAGAGAAAGTTAAAAAGGATCTACAGTTCGATGCAACTGTGCTCAAGCTGAAAAAACTCTCGAATCTGGAGGACCAGAAGGCCGTTAGAGAGGTAATCGAAGATATAGTCAAAGACATTGGCTCTAACAAAGGCAAAGAGATAGAGGTCATACTCCATAATGATCCTGAAGGTTCTAAATCATTTTCCACTCCAGACAGAGAGAATCCTGATGGTACAGTTAGCAGAACCATCTATATAAATCTTGCAAAGGTCAAAACAGAGAAAGATCTGATGATGGCTCTCTTTCACGAATCCTATGACCCAGCAAAGCATGGAAAGAATGAGCGGCTGGCAGAGAACTATGCTAGCCATATAGAAAGGACCTGGGACATTATAATGTATGGCCGGGAGAATAGATCTCTGGATATCCTGGATAAAATAGATACCACCGAAGCTAACAGAAGAGCCGAAGATACTCTCAGAACCAAAGAGGTGCTGCTCTCCGCAGATCTAGCTTCGGCAGGGATGGTTCTAACTGCCTCCGAAGCCGCACTTCTAGGTATAGAGGTGGGAACCCTTGTGACAGGAGCTATAACGGTGGTGGCTGTGGGCTTCGGAATCTATGTGGCCTACCAGGGAGGAAAGATCGTAAAGAAATGGGCTGTAGAGAGAAATGCCAGAACGGCTAGTGCCGAAGCAGCTAGGGTTGAGGCAGCCTGGACCTCCTATCTAAAAACACTGAGTGACAAAAATAAAGCTGCGGCCGAGGCTGGAACTACCGCTGGGACTGCTGCTGGAGGGGGTGGCGGAGGAAACAAAAAGGATAAGAAGGAAAGCAAGAGAGATAAGAAGAAGAAAGGTGGGCAAAAAACTAAGCCGGGAGAGGGTGAATTACCTGAGGGAGTGAAAGACTTTCATAAGGGGAATGAGAAAGTTGCATCCTCTGAACGTGGTGTACCATTAGATAAAACACATGTCCATTTTAAAAATGGGAAGAATAAGCTGGCATTAAATGCTGATGGAACAATGAAGCATGGGACTAAGGAACAGCTTAGAAAAGTTCTAACAAATAAAATTAGAGAGTGGCTTAGGGATAACGGCTTTAGGCTACCTCCTGGCCTGTAATTTGCTATATAAGAATTTATTTATAATTATGGTTGAAGAAATAGTTTATGTTTATAGTGAAATAGTTTGGTGCTAAATTATGTCAAAATACAAGAATAGGATATTAAAATGGCTAAAGGATGAATTTATCTATGTGGATAGAGATAGATCTGACGAGGCTATCGATATCCATGTGGACGCGTTCATGAGCAAACGCCAAGACCATAGTGTCTATATAACCGAAGGTATCAGGATTCTGGATGATCTTATTGAAATTGCCCGGGAGAATGATTGGCTGAATGATTTTATGCCAGCGCTCAGAATAAATCTGGATGACACTAGAGCAGTGAAGAGGATCAAAATACAAAATATGGATGATATAGTCAGAGAGATGGACAAGGGGATGATTCCAGAGATTATTCTTTGGCAGAAGATATTGAAGACAAAATCCGGGGATAACTATATAGAAATCTATGAACGTGGTCTACATGGAGAATTCAGCAGGATATTGAATCGCGATTTCGGTGACAATTATCATATATGGTACTCGATGATATATTGCGTCTGTGCTGATGGCCATAGAGACCGCTGGAGAAAAATATATATTCAGTATAATGAGAACAATGCCGAGACAGTTAAAAATGTTAAAAGACTAACACTCAAAAAACCTTGACACCATCCCAAAAATAATATAGAATATAACCAAACCAAAAAGGCCTAATAACAAATAAACTCTTGGAGGTGAAAATAAAATTTAGAAGACTGACTACTATTCTCCTCTCCTGTTCCCTCCTCTGCTCTCTGCTGCTGGGTGGAATATGTCCAGCTCTGGCTGGGAGTGCGGTGGAGAGGGTTTATGCTGAAATTGAAGCTATTAGCAAAGAAGAAGGACCAGAGAATCCCAGTTTCTTTCTGGAAACGAAAGAAATAAAGCACTATAGTTCTTCCCGCAGAATA
>JAIRXW010000034.1 GCA_031268035.1 Rickettsiales bacterium | reverse complement strand
TTGTTATGAATATGAAGGACCTTATGGAGAAAAATATTGCTTTGAACCCGAAAGAGGGTCTTATCCTGAACCTGAAGAAGGATCTAAAGGAGAATCTTCTGGAGAAGGATCTAAACGCTCACAGGCGGCTGATGACAGTTTGTCTTATTATGATGAATATGAAGGACCTTCTGGAGAAAAATATTGCTTTGAACCTCATGAAGGAGGGTCTTGTCCTGAACCTGAAGGAGAAGGACCATCACATATATCGGCTAAAGAAAAAGAAGGATTTTGGATAGAACTACTTAAGATAGGAAATAATGGGCTTGTTAAATATATCCTAAGCGAATTCGGCTGGATCGAATTTAAGCCTTATGTCCCCGTGGGGGACACTATCTCTCTTTGTCTTAGAGAAATATTTCAGGTGGAGACATCTTCAGAAGATGATTCCGAAGGAATCTCTTGGGAGAGCGAGACTGAGAAAAAGAAAGCTTCTATAAAGAAGCATTGGCTTTGGAATTCTCTTCCTAAAGGTTTAGTGAGGGGGATAGACAAGGCTCTCCCTTTTAACAGCGAAGTCAACTTCTTTAGTAATTTTCTTGACTTTTCTACTGGTAAGTTTATTGCCTTTTCTATTAGCAATGTTCTGGCCTACTCAATAGAGGATATCTTTTCCTCCATAGGCGTTTATGTCGGGCCTAAATTAGAAGGAACTCTCCTAGGAAATTTTTTCACGGGTGTTTCTGACTGTTTTAATAGCTTTAAAGATACATTAAATGGAAATTTTATTGGGCGTGCCCTTCTAAAGGGTGCCACTGGTTTTTTTAGAACTCTGATTAGTCAAAGTGTTGGAACGTGTATTCTTGCGGCGCTTCCTGGGGGGTCTTCCATTGTTCTTAAAGATTTAGTTTTAAAATCTCTCACTTCTGCCTGTGTATATTCTTTAGCTAGTCTTTTGACGGACGGAGAGTTATCCCTGATGGAAAAAATAAAAAACTGGAAGGAAAATCATTGGGGCGATGGTAATAGTGGCAGCTGGAGCAGCCAGGACTCATGCTATGGTGGTGGTCATGATGGTTGTGGCGGTGGTAGCGAAGACAGGTGGTAGCGGAGGTAGCTGGAGCGGTCAAGACCCTCAGCCAGGGATTCTTTTGTTTCTGAGAAAAAGTTGGTAGGTATTATACATCAGGCAGGCTACGGTCATTGGACCCGCCCCGCCTGGTACTGGGCTTAGAAAGCCCTCTAGGTGTCTAGTGTCTTCGAAGTCAACATCACCACAGATATTCCCATTTTCCAACCTATTTATTCCTACATCTATCACCACCGCTCCATTTTTTATCGAGGTCCTCCCTATAAATTTTGCTATTCCCACCGCAACCACTAGTATGTCGGCGTTTTTTGTTATTTCTTCTAAATTTTTACTTTTGCTGTGGGTTATCGTCACTGAACAATCTTCGTTGAGCAACAGTTGAGCCGTTGGCCTGCCCACTATATTGGATCTGCCAACTATAACGGCATTTTTCCCCGCTAAATTTGGCCAAACTGATTTTATTAATTTCAGACATCCACTGGCGGTGCAGGGCAGAATGTCCACTTCGGAATTTTTTTGAGAACCAAATAATTTACCGACATTTAGGGGGTGGAAACAATCCACATCCTTATCGGGGCTGATGGTGGAGATAATTTTTTTCATTTCCATATTGTCAGGCAATGGCAATTGTATCAATATTCCATCTATACCTCTGTCTTGGTTCAGTTGTTCTATCAGATTAATCACTTCCCGTTCCTCCACAGATCCGCTGAGTTCGTATTTCACGGATTCGAAGCCACATTCGCGGCAGGCTTTTTCCTTATTTTTTACATATATTTTGCTAGCCGAATTGTTTCCAACCATAATTACCGCTAGACAGGGTTTTGGAGAGAAATCTTTGGCTCTATCGGCTATGGAAAGTATTATACTTTTAGCTAGTTTTTGTCCGTCTATCAACTGCATGACTATTCTGTTTTAAATTCAGTACAATTCTTTAGTTTGACATCGTAGAGAGAATGTTCTAGGCCGGATACACTGGGTGCCGATGAAAAAATCCACCCATAGAAAATTCTTTTACTTTTCTCTCCATGGGAGCTGATTTCAAATATTTTCAGTAGTAATTTGTTCTCCGGATTTTCCTCGGGGTAGGATTTCCAACACTTCAGAGGGAGAATCTCTAATCTTCCAAAGCGTATCCTGTCTCCCACCCTAGCTTCCACCTTCGTGACTCTGCCAGTTATCTTGTCTAGTAGCTGCAGCCTAACCCCAGTGACAAATCTCTCGGGAGGTTGATTTTTTATCAATTTGGGATTTGTCTCTATTTTTTCTGGGGGGGCCCTATTCTTCGCTGCCATATTAGTTATTTGCCTCTCTTCTCCGTCTTTTTTCGCGCTGGCAGAAACTCCTCCTAGCCAAAGGCACAGTAGAAAGGAAGCAAATGTAATGGCGTCGGCTCTACTCGGCATTTGGGGCTCTCTCTAGAAGAAAACGCGATATCATATCCTCAAGATCCACAGCTGATTCTGTGAAATCAAATCTGTCACCGCTATGTAAAATTTCCTCTTCTCCGCCCGCATCTATTCTCAGATACCTACCCCCAATTAGTCCGATGGTGGATACTTTCAGACAGCTGTCCACCGGTATCTTTATACCAAATTTTATATTCAGGGATACCAGGACCGTATGGTCCTCTTCGAGGGAAATACTATGGACATTTCCCACATCAACACCGCCTATCTTAACCTTTGTGCCCAGTGTAATCCCATTGATGTTGGCAAATTTCGCATACACTCTATAGAGCTTCTGGCTGGGCCTTTTGTCTGTTAATTTCATTGAAAATAAGACAAAGACCACACTAAATACAATGGTTAGTAGGCCGACAGTAGTCTCAAAATAATTCGTTCGCATGGATTCATCTCTTCATTTTTACATCTGAGTGTTGTCAGATTTTCTGACATACCCGTAATTTCTAATTGTATGATACCAGTTTTGTGTGAATTGTCAAATGCCCATAGGAGGACCTCCGGAGCCACATGTTTGCGCCACTGCTATTCCGGAATAGCCTCGTAGCCGAGTTTTCTGAACTTTGAAAAACAATTTGGGTGATAGATTTCGATTTTTTAAAAAAATATTTTCTAGGGAACATTGACTATTATCTTTCTATGGGTTATAATGAATTGTGATTTAGCCTCGAGGCCTAAAAGATAGCAATGTTATTTAGGTTTGAGGTTGCTGTTTTTTATTGTGTATAGTAGTAGATTGTAAGCAATAATAACAAAGGTGACAGCATAGGACCAGCGCAAGCTGGTTGTGGAACTTTTGTTATCTATATGACGTAGATGTTTATTTGATTTTATACCCATGTATAGTGGGTATATGTTCTATAAACTTGTCAATTCCAGTAGATAAAGACAGAGTTCCTGGATTATTTTTTCAAAATTTGAGAGTATGATCCTGGCTCAGAATGAACGCTGGCGGTATGCTTAATACATGCAAGTCGAACGAGAAAATTTAGTAATAGATGAGTAAAGTGGCGTACGGGTGAGTAATGTACAGGAATCTACCTGATAGTAAGGAATAAGCACTGGAAACGGTGTCTAATACCATATAATACCATTTATTTGGGAAAGGATCGACTTGTCGATCCGCTTTTGGATGAGCCTGTATCGGATTAGCTAGTTGGTGGGGTAAAGGCCTACCAAGGCGATGATACGTAGCTGGTCTGAGAGGATGATCAGCCACATTGGGACTGCGACACGGCCCAAACTCCTAC
>JAIRXW010000025.1 GCA_031268035.1 Rickettsiales bacterium | reverse complement strand
TATCGACATCCCACAGAGAGCCGAACCCATTCCAGCGATTCCAGCGCTGAATGCCCTAGAGAAACCTGCCGATATCGACATCCCACAGGGAGCCGAACCCATTCCAGCGATGGATGCCCTAGAGAAACCTGCCAGTATCGACATCCTACAGAGAGCCGAACCCATTCCAGCGATTCCAGCGATGGATGCCCTAGAGAAACCTGCCGATATTGACATCCCACAGAGAGCCGAACCCATTCCAACGATGGAGAACATAATCAATAATTCTGTTTTGCCATTGCGTAGCAGAACTCAGGAGAAAAACGATGATGCCCCAGAGAAACCTGCTGATATCGACATCCCACAGGGAACCGAAGAATCAAAAGATAAGCCTATTTCTGATTCAGAGGATTCTGAAGGCCCAAAATCTGACTCAGAAAATGTTAGTGAGAAAAAACCTGATGCTCCAGCTAATCTAGAACTTTAGCGATAGCCACTATACCAATAGGCTCACAGCTTTTCAGATTTGGCTGGGGCCAAAACTTTTATCCTCATCTCCTCGCATTTTACCGAGTTCTTTTTTCTAACGATATCATTGATATTTTAAAAATTGCATTATATCCTAGTTCGGATCGTTCTAACTATTCCACAATAGCTCAGCGGTAGAGCAATCGGCTGTTAACCGGTTGGTCGTAGGTTCGAATCCTACTTGTGGAGCCATTTTTTCTTTCTCTAATCGGATTTTTAGGCTAGTGATTGGATATGTCAGGGGTGTTGGGCCGGTTTTTTCATAAAACAATCCTCCACGGATTTGGCTATGTATCTAGCTAGGTTTTCTCTATATTCCTTTGATTTCAGTAGAATTTCATCCCCTAGATTGGAGACAAAACCAAGCTCTATTAGCACCGAGGGGAATTCCGATGCCAGCAGCACTCCAAAATTAGCTCCCCGAGGTTTCGGAAATAACATATTCACATTATTTTTCCTAAAATTTTGTGCCAGAACATCGGCAAATCTAGTGGATTCATAGAAATTATCCCTGCTCAGCATATCCATAACGATAGCGAGCGCAGAGTGCTCTGTAATTTTCAGGCCCATTCTGCTGACAATATTATCTGCCATTTTTTTTCTTCTTGTTCTCAACCCGCTCTCCGAAAGTCTATAGACACTCAGCCCCCTGGCCATTTTGCTGGGACTTGCATCCGAGTGTACGGATATGAAAAGATTCGCATTTAATGCCCGAGCCTTTTTTATTCTTTCGGCAATACTTAAATATTTGTCGTTCTGTCTAAGGAGGTACACCTTTATATTTTTATTTTTCCTCAGTTCCTTTCCCAGAATTTTAGCGAATTCCAAATTGATATCCTTTTCTCTGGTCCCCATTGCACCCAGTGCCCCCGAATCTATACCACCATGGCCAGCATCTATAGCCACTACGAAATATTTCCTATCTCCGCCGAAGAAAGATTTTGTTTTTCTCGGAGTGGATTCGGAACTTTTTTTTTGAAATATTATATTTTCCAAAAAACTATTTAGATTAATTTCATTATTATTCTGTTTTTCGAGATCCTTCGTGAGCCCTTCATAATGTTCTGTGTTGTTTGAAACAACTACATCATTTTCATCTGTTTCTCCAATGGCTCTGTCTATAATACTATCTATAGATATTTCAGTATCTCTGAGTATTTTGTCATTATCATTTGCCCAGAGAAGATCCAATATAGTATCCACTAGATCATCGGATTCGGCGGGATCTCTACCGCCAATGTTCTTCTCTCCGATAGAGCTCGGGGGAGGACTCTGGGGAATTTTCGAGCGGCGCATGTTCTGCTCTCCGAACACCGGACTGCGCATCCAGCCGATCAGAAGTAGACCAGATATCAGAAATCTGAAAATGTGGGACAGCTGTACTCCCAATTTTTTTCATGATTATTATAGTGCTTAAATTAAACACAGTGGGGAACTATAGTCAATTGTCTTCGGGAAATAATTTTTCTAGAGTAGCGAAAAAGAATAGTTGACAGACTGGAGCAGTTTAGCCCCTGTCTGCGGCTGTTAAATATTCGAATAAATCGTCTACTGGAAGTTTGACTTTAAAAAACCTAACTGATAGCCTTGTATGCGGTTTTTATGCGATTTAATGTGGAGAAAAATAGCGGATATATAACAGCAATAAATGGAAATGTGGTTAGAATGGTGTTCGACCATCTGATTCCTGGAATTTGCAATAGGCTTATTTCGGGGAACATGACATTCGAGGTGGTGGAGCAGCTGCAGAACCATGAGGTGAAATCCATCGCACTGAATTCGACCCAGGGCCTCTCTATCGGAGACCCGGTGGAGGACTGTGGAGAGCCTATAACCATAAATGTTGGGGACAATCTTTTGGGAAGAATGGTAAATTTGTTCTCTGAGCCCCTGGATGGAAAGGAACTTAAAAATGGCAGTGTAAAAAAATCAATTTACAGAAAACCCAACGGAATTCTGGAGCAAAATCTGTCGGGAGAGATCTATAACACCGGAATAAAAATAATTGATCTTCTGGCGCCATTAGAATATGGCGGCAAAACAGGACTTTTTGGTGGCGCCGGAGTTGGTAAAACCGTTCTCATAACGGAAATGATACATAATATGGCACTAAACTATGATGGTGTGAGCATATTCTGTGGAGTGGGTGAAAGAAGCAGAGAGGGTAACGATCTTTACCATGAAATGAAAAATGTTGGAGTCCTCGACAAGACCATAATGTTTTTTGGCCAAATGAATGAACCATCAGGCATAAGATACAGAATAGCCTATTCGGCAATAACTACCGCTGAATATTTCAGGGATGAAAAAAAACAAAATGTTCTGCTGCTCATAGATAATATATTTAGATTTGTGCAGGCCGGCAATGAGATATCTGGACTGCTGGGGAGATTACCATCCCATGTCGGCTATCAGCCTACGCTGGCTAGCGACATAGCAGAATTAGAGGAGAGAATAGCGGGAAATAATGACACCTCTATAACGTCTATACAGGCAGTCTATGTTCCAGCCGACGATTTTACGGATCCATCGGCTACACATATTTTTTCGCATCTTTCCTCGACCGTGGCCCTATCTAGAAAAAGAGCCAGTCAGAGACTCTATCCAGCCGTGGATCCTCTGGCTTCCACCTCCGATATACTCTCCCCCACCGCTATTCCCCAAAAACACTACGAGTGCGCTAAAAATGTTAAAAAAATCCTGGCCGAATACGAGGCTATGAAAAATATGATTGCCATGCTTGGTCTGGACGAATTGTCGCCGAGCGACAAAACAACGGTTGCAAGAGCTAGAAAACTAGAAAGATATCTGACGCAGCCCTTTTTCACGACATTCCAATTTACTGGTCTCGAAGGGAAATTTGTTCCTGTCGAAACCACCATAGACGACTGTAATAGAATCATGGAGGGAGAATTTGATCCGGTGCCAGAGCAGGCGTTCTTCATGATAGGGTCGATTGAAGAGGCCAAGCTTAAAATTACCCACTAAAAATTTAGATAGTATTTATGATATCCATTAGCATTATAATGATTCAGGAGGCAGACATATGACTATGAGAAGTATTTTAAATTTAAGAATATATACTCCGCAGAAACTTTTTCTCGAGGAAACTATCACGAGACTAAAAGTTCAGGAAAAAGATTGTAATTACACAATATTCCCTAGACACATAGATTATCTATCATGTTTTAACCGCAGCACAATAGTCTTTAGAAAACTCAGCGGAGAGGAGGGCTATGTATGGCTGAATCAGGGGGTTCTCGTCAAATGTGGCAGAGAGGTGCAGATCTCTGTTTTTAGCGCCATAGATGGCGGTTCTAGCGCGGCAAATTTAAAGGTGGCTATGGATAAAAATATGAAAAATTTCAAAAATTTGATAGACTCCACCAAAAAGTTTAAATTGACCTTAAAAAATATAGAGAATAAAGTTATTAAAATTTAATCATATTAATGAAACAGGATTAGGTGTGTTTAGCTACGATGTGTTTTTTGTTTTTCTCGGATTGTTGGCCGGTGTGGCCAATGATGCAGGCCTCAGATACACTGTGGGGAGATTCATTCGCTCCGGCAGGGAAAAAATCATTGTCTTTGGCCTTTTGCTGAGATTATCGGCCATAGCTCTGGTTCTCTGCGGCGTGGCCCAGGGAAGCTCTAGGGGGTTTATAGTGATGATTTCAAGCATTATACTGTCTAGACTAGCAACAAAATTTCTAAGAATTACGAAATTTAGGAGGCAATATGCACATAAGTACAGATGATTACGTGGCCTTTGAACTTGGAACATTTAGGATAAACTACACCATACTATTCTCATGGATTGTGATGCTGCTCCTGGTTGGGTTGGCAATAATTATCAGAAATGAAATCAGGAGAAAGCCCGTGAATAACAAAAGTTCATCATTTCTGCAGAGTGCTTTCGAGTTATTCTGGGAACAAATTGTCAAACTGGTGAAGGAAACCACTGGAGCGAGGACCGACATTATCCTCCCCATGATAGGCACACTGTTTCTCTATGTTATATTTTCAAATTTAATATCTCTTCTGCCATTTTTTGTTTCACCCACAGCCTCACTCACCACCACGGTGTCTCTGGCGCTAATCGTTCTGACTTTTTCCATTTTTGTGGGAGTCAGGGAGCGCGGTCCGGGCTACTTTAAAAAATACATGAAACCTGCATTTATAATGGCACCATTTAATATTCTGGGAGATATTTCCAAAATCACCTCTCTCTCTATAAGACTCTATGGCAATATAATGAGTTCCTTTGTGATAGATTCCATACTATCAAAAATTACATTGCTTTCTATCGGATTTCCTGTGATTATATCTCTATTGGGACTTGTGAGTGGTGTTATACAGGCATATATTTTTTCAATGTTATCGCTGATATTTCTATCATCAAATGATTAATTATTAACTTTTAGGAGAAAAAAAAATGGAAAATTTAAGTACAGTGGCTACACTTTCTATCATATCGGCTACCCTAGTGGTGGCCATTGGGGCAACACTTACCGGTATGGGTGAGGCCTCTGTAGCAAAACAGGCAATGCAATCGATAGCCCAGCAGCCCGATGAATCTGGGAAAATATCAACGACGCTGTTCATAGCTCTATCCATGATAGAGTCTTCAGCCATATACTGTCTGCTCGTTGCAATGATATTAATTTTTGCTAATCCGTTTTGGAATTTCTTTACAAAACATCTATGATACTCAACAGGAGGTTATTTAGATGAACATAGACATTTTAACATTACTGAGCCAGGTTGTAAACTTTTTGCTGCTAATGTTTATTCTTAAAAAATTTCTCTACAAACCCGTAGCGAAACTAATTCACGATAGGCAGGAGTACATAAAAAGTACCATAGAAAATGCTGAGGATAGACTCAGAGAGGCAGAGTCTAAGAAAGAAGCCTACCAGAACGAACTAGACAGCATAGACAATCAAAAAAAGAAACAGACCATTAGAATAACCGAAGAACTGGCCGAATACAGAACAACGGAATTCGAAAAACTTAGGGAGGAAATTGAGATCAAAAAAGTTGAATTTCTTAAACATCTAGACAGTGAAAAGGCCGATATAGTGAACAATATTATCGGCAGCATATGTCTAAACATGGGTGATTTTCTAGTGGATGTCTTCGCCTCTCTGACAGGAAATTCCTTTGAAAGTTCGATACTGAACAATTTTTTGGAAGAAATTGTTAATTTCCCTAATGAACTCACGGAAAAAATAAATAAATCTTCTGGAGGCGCTATGACATTTGTTTCCAGTTTTGAACTGAACGCAGCCCAGAAGACCCAGGTGGAGAAGGTTTTCAGAGAAAGGTGCATATCGTATAATTCAATAGATTTTGAGATAAATAAGAATATTGGTCTAGGTCATAGAATAGCGATTGGTAATCTAACTATAAATTCTAATATCAGAGACATAGTGGACCAGTTTAGAACAAAACTTGAACAGTCTATCTAGGGAGAACAGAGTGGAATTTGGCCAGGAAATTTTGGATAAAATTGGTAATCTCCTGAGAAGCTCTGCAGCTTCTCTAAGGGGAAATTATGTAAATTTCAGAGAAGCAGCCACCGTAGTTAGGGTGAGCAGCTCTGTGCTGACGGCTAGGGGATTCACAAAAATATCATCTGACGAATGCGTCATCATAGATGATAAATATATGGGCATAACAACCACTCTAGAGAACGACAGAGCCAAGATTATGCTTCTGGACAAAACACACTCTATAAAAATTGGCTCCACGGTCGTGAGAACCAATAGGCCGTTCCTGATACCGGTCGGCGATGGTCTGCTGGGTCGAGTGGTCAATGGCCTGTGCAGGCCTATCGATGGCAAAGAAAATATTCCTGCCACCAAAAATCTGCCCATAGAAAGACCCGCAACAAGCATAATAGATAGAAAATCAGTGAACAAACCTCTGCAAACCGGAATAAAAGCCATAGATTCACTGATCCCCATTGGAAGAGGCCAGAGAGAACTGATAGTAGGCGATAGACAAACCGGCAAAACAACCATAGCCATTGATGCCATTCTTAACCAGAAAGACCAGAATGTCATTTGCATCTACTGCAGCATAGGCCAAAAAGATAGATCCATGGCAAATATATTGAAATTACTGAGAAATAACGGAGCTATGGCCTATACCATAGTTGTCCATGCCGGCGGTAGTGAAATAGCCGGTCATCAGTTCGTGGCGCCCTATACGGCCACAACCATCGCAGAGTACTTCATGGAACAGGGAAAACATGTTCTTCTGGTCTACGATGATCTCACAAAACATGCCAGAATATATAGAGAGATCTCTCTACTGTTGGAAAAAAATCCGGGCAGAGAGGCTTTTCCCGCTGACATTTTCTATGCCCACGCGAGACTTCTGGAAAGGTCGGTCAACAGAACCGAAGAGGTGGGTGGAGGCTCAATAACCTCTCTTCCCATAGTGGAAACGGAATCGGAAAATATTTCGGCCTACGTGCCAACCAACATAATATCAATTACAGATGGGCAAATATATCTAAGCCCTACCCTCTTCTATAATGGTCTGTTACCAGCAATAGATATCGGAAAATCTGTCTCCCGAGTAGGAAGTTCTGCACAGCTGGTGGCCCACAGGAACGTGGTCAGAACGCTCGGCACTGACTATTCCCAATTCGAAGAACTAGAATCTTTCTCGAAATTTTCCGTGAATCTGGACGAAATCACAGAAAATATTATAAACAGAGGAAAACAAATTAGAGAATTGTTAAAACAAAAAATTCATAGTTCAATAGGTATTGTTGAGCAGGTTGGAATTTTCCTCTGTCTGAATAGTGGGGTTTTTGCAAAAATCCCGCCAGAAAAAATGGATAGGGCTCAAAATACAGTTCTAAGAGTACTCAGCGAAGATTCTGCGGAGCTAATAGAAACTATTAAATCCGGAAGGATTCTAGAGCAAAACATGATAAATTCTTTTTTGAACAGAGTTAGAAATAAATTGGGTAGTGAATAGATGGATGCCCTAAACGCGCTGAAAAACAATTTAAAATCAACAAATAACCTCAAAGAAATCGTTTTTGCTATGAAGGCTATGGCTGTGGCTAACATAAAGATCTATGAAAAGGTGGTTCTGAATCTTCTAAAATATCAATCCAACATAGATCTGGGACTTCAGGCCATTATAAAACAACACCCGAAAGCCCTGGAGGCGTACAGCAGCTATGCCGGGGAAGGCAGCAGCGAGAAAAATCGAAACAGCAGGAAAACCATTGCCCTAGTCATAGGCTCAAACCAGGGTCTCTGCGGCAAATTTAATGATAAAATAGTGGATTTTTTCATTGAAAACATCCATCACCTGGATACCTACTATGTTGTCACCGTTGGAAATAGAGTGAACACACTGGTGAATGCAAAAAAAATTAATGTGAATAAGCATTTCAGCATGCCTAACTCAAAAAAACAGCTGATATGGCTTGTTTACAGTATATTTAATTTTATTGATCTCACACTGACAAATGATAGGCTAACAAGGGTTGTCATATATTTTACAAACTATAGCACAAAGGGCGCCGGTTCCCCCACTAAAAAAAGAATATTGCCGCTCGACAGGAAAAGTTTCGATAAACTCAGAGAAAAGGAGTGGCCCACAAACAATATCCCCTACTGGAGGCTGGACAGCGAAAAATTGATCTCTGGCTTTGTGCAGCAGTGCATGTTTGTTAACATATATTTAACTCTGGTTAATTCCATAGCCTCGGAGCAAATAAGTAGAATAGAAACTCTGCAGGGTGCCGAGCAGAACATCAAGGACCGTATTAGTGAAATAACCCTGCAGATCAACCAAACAAGACAAAACACCATTACCACAGAGCTCCTCGATATGATTTCGGGAGTGAAGTTACTGCTCCAGAAGCTAGAGTAGCTTGTCTACAGACCCACTACCTAGATCTAGAAAATAACATCCGTTTTTACATTGACAAATTTATTAAAACTAATACAGTGCCGGCAGATATGATTATAATGTAGATGGTGGTGCTAAAAAAAAATTGTCTGTTATTCTTAGTTTTGTTTTCCCTATTCACTCTAGAGCGAGGTGAAATCGCGTGTTTTTCTGCTACTGTGAATAGAGGACGAGTCGCCGTTATTAACATACAAAAAATAGCTGAAAATCTGAGGGTATTTAAAGAATTTAGGGAAAGTTTGAACGAGGAAAAAGCATCCATAGAAAATAAGGCGCAGCAGGACATCATGAAATTAGCGGAAGAGGGTAAAGATCTCGAACTAAAATCTGAAATCCTATCGGAAAAAGCCCTGAAGGAAAGGACAAAAAAAATTCAAGAAAAATATATGAAAATCCGGGAAGAGGCAGAATCTAAAATAGCAAATATCCAGAATAAACTTAACACAGCACTTATAAATCTAAATAGGGCCGTTGAAGCAGCCTCGGCCGAATTGATTAGAGAAAAATCGGGCGAATACTCTATGGTAATAGAAAAACAAGTACTCCTATACTACAATGCGGAAGATGACATAACAATGGAAATTCTTAAAAAACTAGCTAAGAAAAAGTTAAATTTAGCCGAAAAATCTACTGATGAAGAAAATAGGTAGCATCATATACTTTGGAAGGATGGCCGAGCGGCCTAAGGCGCACGCCTGGAAAGTGTGTATACTGTAAAAGGTATCAGGGGTTCGAATCCCCTTCCTTCCGCCATATCTTTAGAATTCCTATAAACATTTTATTTACCTGTAAAAATAAAAAGGATATTTAGCTGCGTCAAATTCAATAGGAAATTCAGAAGAACACCCCGGCTCTGGGAGATAGGAACGGCTGCTGAAAGTTAAAAATACCTAAAATACATATTTTAATAATGATTGATTTTTTATTTAAAATACCATATACTGATTACAGTCAACACTTCTCAAAAAAAGAGAATAGAAATGGAAAATGAAACAATAATAGACAGTAAAACGTCATCGCAGACACAATCCTTTAGCGAAAATTCAGGGGGAAATGGAAACACAGAAGGAACCGCAGAACTCTTAGAAGAAGAAACTAGAGAATCCTCATCGAAAACACCACCGGCGGCTGCCCCTGGGAACATAGCTCCTGAGAATAATAATAACACATCCAACACAGAACAGCAGCAGCCTCAACAACCATTGCCTCCCGCCGATGCCACACAAACACCCGAGGTATCTCCTGAGAATAATAATAACACATCCAACACAGAACAGCAGCAGCCTCAACAACCATTGCCTCCCGCCGATGCCGCACAAACACCCGGGGCGCCTCCCGCAGCAACTAAAGAGCTAAAAATCAGCTACTCTGTTAGAAAGGATTTTGTGGATAAAAAAATAACTGAATATGCCCCGAAAAACACAGAGGAAAATGGGGAAGAGAATAAGAATAAAGATGCAAAAAATTCAGAGAAAACTAATTGCATTAGTGTGATGATTAATATATTTTATATTTTGGGAAAAAATGAAGAATTTATAGAGGCCTTTGTCGAAAGAATTGGGACCATAGCCGCTACAAAAAACAACAACAGGAGAAATTTAAAAATAGAAGAACTAAAAAATATAATAGGTGAAGACGAAGATTTTAATAAAAAAACAGAACCAACCAATAAAGAAAATTGCGAATTTTTTGGCCAATGCAAGAAATACATAGAAGATAACATCGATGAAGCGGTATCTATCTGCAGAGAATTTAAAAAAATTACGGGGAAAAACAATTGTTTAAATTTTGAGGTTTTAAATTGCATTTCGAACATTGAATTATTCCAGGATACCCATCCAAACAAACGGGATCGAGAACTAATGAATAAACTTGTCAACGAGATTTATAGGGTCAGTGGAAGATCGCTAAGAGTTAATGAGAGTATTGAAGATAACAGAAAAAAAATAGAAAAAACAAAACAAAAAAATAAGAGCATCATTAATAGAAATTTTGAAATGACCGAGAGCACACTGGGCGTTGGAGCTGTCGCCTCAGCTGTGGCCTTTCCTCCCCTCCTAGTGATCGCCGCCATTATCTATTTGCTCTATGTTAATAATAAACGTGTGGAAGGATTTTTTTCTAAAATCGAAGGGAAAAAAAATAATTGGCTGAACAAACTGCAGAATGAATCACTAGAAAATATTTCAAAAAAAGCGGGGGAAATCACTAGCCAGGCGATGAAAAGACGTGATGAAAAAATGAAAAGCTTGGAAAATTCAATTCCCCTGGGTATGAAACCATTCGCCAAAGATCTTATATCTCCATCGGCAAATAAGGTCTCAGAAGCGATTAGGGAATATCAAAATCTTCTCAACTGCAATGAAGAATTTGGCAAGCTGCTATCTTCTTCGCAAAAATGCAATTCAATTTGACAATTATATATTCAAATTACAAAATTACATCCAAAATATAAATTGAATATTAGCATTGTGAAGTACTATGAAAATTATAGTAAAATGGTTGCTAACACCCCCCTGGTAAAATTGAATAATATGAATTTTCCAAATGGAACAAACGTATTTGCAAAAATGGAAATGCTTAACCCGGGTGGAAGCTCTAAAGATAGATTAGCAAAAGCTGCCATAGAGGAAGCGGAAAAAGATGGACGTCTTTCCAGGGACAGCATAATTGTTGAAGCCAGTTCTGGCAATACGGGAATAAGTCTTGCTTTTTTTTCCATCGGCAGAGGTTATCGCACCATAATTGTCCTGCCAACAAAATTTTCCTCGGAAAAACGCAATGTTCTACTGGCCCTCGGAGCTGAAGTGATAGACACCCCGGAAGAATTGGGTATGAAGGGGGCTTTCAATATGGTTCAAGAAATCCTAGGCAAATATAAAAATGCTGTGCATCTGGACCAATTTTCTAATGAAGTAAACACTCGAATCCATTTTGAAACAACTGGCCCTGAAATATACAATGCTCTCGACGGTCAAATAGACTACTTCGTCAGCGGCGCTGGCACTGGTGGAACAATAACTGGAGTCATGAGATATTTGAAATCAAAGAATAAAAATGTACGGGGTGTCCTCGCCGATCCAATAGGCTCCACTATGGGTGGAGGAATTGATAACCCCTACAGAATAGAGGGCATAGGAAATAGTTTTATGCCTAAAATAATGGATATGAGTCTAGTGGACGAAATTTTTAAAATTAGTGACGCTGAAGCTTTTCAGGAATCGAAACAGCTGGCCCTGAGAGAAGGTATATTGGCTGGATCCTCCTCGGGCGCAGTTCTGGCGGCCACAAAAAAACTACTGACCAGAGTGGATAGCGGCAATATTGTTGTACTTTTGGCAGATAGGGGAGATAGATATCTGACAAAAAATCTCTATAGTTAGAAACAATGTAATTTCACAGAACATATTTCCACAGACAACAGAGTGGGCGGACTGGATAACCCCAAAGCGCCCCGGCCCTAGAGGGAGGGAGCCCTAGCCTCTCAGCATAAAAATGTACCCACCATTTCTGATGGTCTTCAAAAATTTCGGACTTTTGGTGTCGCCTTCAATTTTTTTTCTAAGCCTTGTTATCTGGACATCTATTGTTCTTTTGCCGATGTCATTTCCAAAGGCATCACAAATTTCCCCTCTGGTGAGAACTTTATTGGCACTATCACAAAATATCTTCAGTATTTTCCCCTCCGTATCTGTTAATTTCACCGGGGCATCGTTTCTGAATAGTTCGTTTTCAAACGGGTGAAAGACAAAATCACCAAAACATATTCTACCGTATTCGGAAACATTGGTGTTGACTCGTTTTAGAATGTTTAGCATTCTAAGGACCAATTCCTTCGGTTCGAAGGGCTTTGGTAAATAGTCATCCGCTCCACAGGAAAGCACCTCTATTCTGCTGGTGACATCATTCAGGGCGGTTAGCATGACAATGGGAATTCTATCCCCAGACTCTCTCAGTTCAGAAATAAAACTGAGGCCATCTTCGACCGGCATTAGATAATCCACTATCATCAAATCAAAGATATATTTTTCCCTGAGTCTCCGAGCTTCGGCTACGGAACCAGCGCCAGACACAAGAAATTCGTTTTTAGCCAGATATTTGCCCAACAGGCCCCTTATGCGGTCATCATCATCAATCAACAGAATGTGCCAACTACCCATGGGCAACTAAAATCCGGATTTCTCCGGCACAGGATCAATTCTCTGTTTCTCGGATACAGATATCCGGAACATAGATCTCCAAACTGTGCCGGGGGCACCCACTAAATTTTCTAGTCCCCGGAAAAGGGAGCGTGTGTGTCTATGAATTTTCACTGTTTTTACTATTTTTATTTTTGTAATCCTCCACAGCTTTGTGCACAGCCTCCTCGGCTAGAACCGAACAGTGGATTTTTACCTTGGGCAGTTCCAACTCTTGAATTATATCCTTATTTTTCAGTTTCAACGCCTCTTCGAGGGTTTTTCCTATAACCTTCTCTGTTATCAGGGAACTGGAAGATATGGCCCCGCCGCAGCCAAAGGTTTTAAATTTTGCGTCAACGATAACATTATCTTTGACTTTTATCTGAAATTTTAGCATATCCCCGCAAACCGGAGAACCGGCCGAGCCAGTTCCAACGGATATATCATTTTCGTCTAGACTCCCAATATTCTTTGGATTTTCACAGTACTCTAACATTTTCTTCGAATATGGCATAACTCCTCCATTAATTTTTTTTAATAAATAAAACTTGTGCGTGTCCTACTTCGCCACAACGACAAGGGCTGGCTTAAGTATTCTATCGTTTAGGGCATAGCCAGCCTGCATAACTTCGACTATTATACCAGTTGTGCTGTTACTTTCAATAGTCGCGATAGCCTCATGATACCTTGGATTAAATTGCTCCCCTAGCGGATATATTCTACTCACATTATTTTTATCAAAAACTTTTTTCAGCTCACTGAAAGTTAGCTCAATCCCACTATGAAATACCCTAAAAGACTCCTCTTCAGCCCCTTTGCCGATATTTGCCAAAGCCAGATGGAAATTTTCCATCACAGCTATAAGATCTTTCACAAAATCAGCTATAGCAAATTTTACAGTTCTGTCTTTTTCCTCTGCCGCTCGTCTTCTGGTGTTTTCCAATTCCGCTAGAGTTCTTAATAATTTATCTTTTAGATCAGCATTTTCCTTCAAAAGTCTATCCAATTCCTCTAACTCTTCGGAGCTACTCTCCTCTTCACTATCACCTAATTCGGCCTCTTCGTTCTCTTCTTTCTCTGGCTCAAATTCGGGCTCATCTCTAGCCTCAGATTTCCCATGTGGTTTTTCTACGACCATTACAAATTTCGATTATAAACTACGTCTATAGATAATATTTTTTTTTGGGTTTTCAAGAATGTTTATTGGGAAAATAAATATTTTCAATCTAGAAACAAAAAACAAATGAAAACAACCCAAAAAATGAATAAATAAAGGTACAATTCTAGAAAATACACGAAAAATTTCAGTATTTTTGAGAAAAATATTAATAAAAAAAAATTTTATGCCGGTGTATTTTTTGAAAAAATGTCATTGATTATTCTAAAACTTAAAATTACGATCCACCTCCGTAGATTTTTATTGAATAATATGAGAAAAAAGAGATCATCTACCATCGTTTTTTTAGGCCTATTTATCGCGATAATGTCCCTCGGACAAAATTCCTCCCTCGGACAACCTCCCCTCAGTAGAGAACGAACGGCCATTTTGGGCTTAGCTGGCGGAGGCATCGTAACAATCACGGCTGGATTACTCTATACAGCCTACGCTAATGGTCTGGTGTCAACTTTCGTTAAATGGTGCGGCGAAGAGGTGGACCTGTTAAAGGTAAAACTAGAGCAAAATAAAATGAAAGCGGACTATAAAAAAAGCATAGCTAATATAGAAAAGGCAGAAAAAAAACAGTTAAACGATATAACCATAGACTGTGAAAAAAGCGCAAATGAGAAGATCAATAAAGCGAAGGAAGAAACAATTGAAGAGGAAGAAATAATAAAAATACGCTTGATTAATAAAATGATCAAAGGTCTTTCCTTTGGCCCCGACAATATCATATCGTTTCCTAGAAACGAAGCAGAAAAATATAGAGAAATATTCGAAAAATACTCCAAATGTTGCAACACTGGTTGTATCGAATTTTTAAATTATAATTATAATAAAGACCAGAAAAAAGAATTTAGGAAAAACATCAGAGAAGAATATAACAGACGACATAATTAGACCTATAAAAATACAAATTTCAAGAAAAATAGATACTATTTTATCAATTGTCGGAGAACAGAGTATTCAGTTCTTCGACAATCTAAGTTGATCTGTTTTGTACTTTTCCAATACAACCTTTAGATATTTGCCCGTTAGATTATCCTCCTTCGCAGCAATTTCTTCCGGCGTTCCCTGGGCCACAATATAACCCCCCTCGTCTCCTCCGCGGGGCCCAACATCTATTATCCAATCTGAAGTTTTTATCACGTCTAGGTTATGTTCTATCACTATGACGGTATTTCCCTGTTCAACTAACTTATGAAGAACTGATAACAATTTTCTTATATCATCAGAATGGAGACCGGTGGTTGGTTCATCGAGAATATAGATAGTATTTCCAGTATCTTTTTTACTTAGTTCTTTAGCCAATTTTATCCTCTGGGCTTCTCCTCCGGATAAAGTTGTAGCCGATTGTCCTATTCTTATGTAACCCAGGCCAACCTCCCTCAGGGCCCTGAATTTTTCGTAGATCAATGGCTCTTTGATGAAGAATTTGCAGGCCTCTTCCACGGTCATATTCAACACTTCAGCTATATTCTTATTGCAATATTCTACTTCCAATATGTCTCTGTTATATCTTTTACCATTACATATGGGGCACTGAACGAATATGTCGGGCAGAAAATGCATCTCTATTTTGATACTCCCGTCTCCCTGACAATGCTCACAGCGGCCTCCTTTAACATTGAAGGAAAAATGGTTTATGCTGAACCCTCTATCCTGGGCCTCTGGAATACCTGAAAATAGGTCTCTGATGTAGGTGAAAATACCCACATAGGTGCAGGGATTTGATCTCGGCGTTCTTCCTATGGGGGACTGGTCTATCTGAATAATCTTGTCGACACTGTTAAGCCCATCTATTCTATCATAGGGCGCCGGTATAACCTTAGCATTCATAAGTAAACGAGAAAGAGCTTTGTGTAGAGTTTGCAGCACAAGAGTCGATTTACCCCCACCCGACACGCCGGTTACACTGCAAAAAACTCCCAGTGGAAAGTCAACGGTAACGTTTTTCAGATTGTTACCTCTCGCATTAACCAGAGTAATTTTTTTTTGGGGATTAAATTTTCTGCGTTTTGGTGGGACAGGTATGGATTTCCTTCCACTCAGGTAGGCTCCCGTCAGACTATCTGGATTTTCTAGAATATCCCTGGGAAACCCTTTGGCTATCACTCTACCCCCATGCACTCCAGCTCCAGGGCCTATATCTATTAGCCAATCTGCGGCCATCATTGTCTCTTCGTCATGTTCAACCACTATCACTGTGTTGCCCAGATCTCTCAGAGTTTTCATCGTCTTTATTAGCTTTTGATTATCAGACTGGTGCAAACCTATGGACGGCTCATCCAAAACATATACAACCCCGGACAGTCCGGTGGCTATTTGTGTTGCCAGTCTAATTCTCTGGCTTTCACCACCAGATAATGTGCCAGATTGCCTATTGAGAGTTAGATAGTCTATGCCCACATCCATAAGAAAACTCAGTCTGTTTTCTATTTCAGATATTATTCTATCGGCAACAATTCGCTCGTTTGGCCCCAGAACATCATTGAGATGCTTGAAAAACGCATATATTTCACCAATGGACATATCGCAGACCTGTCCTATGTGTCTACCATCTATTTTCACACTAAGCGCCTCTTCATTCAGTCTGTAGCCCCCGCAGCAATTACATACCTTTAGGCTCTGATATTTTCCCAGCTCATCTCTCAGAAGCTCGTCTTTTGCCTGAAGATATCTCTCATTTATTATGTTCATTATGCCGATGAATTTTGTAGATAGTGTCGACAGGAGACTGTTTTCCTCAATTTCTATATCCACATCATCGTCGCAGCCGTACATTATCACGCTTTTGACATGCTCCGGATACTTTTCGAAAGGCGTGTCTAGGTCAAAGTTATATTTTTTACCAATTTGCTCCAGAGTCTTTATATATATTCTTGCCGTCGCATCTATTCTAAAGGGATCCAGAACACCCTGATTTATCGACAAATTCGGATCTATGATAACAAGTTTTTCATCAAACATCAGCTCCGTGCCAAGGCCATCACATTTTCTGCAGGCCCCGAATGGATTATTGAACGAAAACATTCTAGGCTCTATACTTTCTATGGTCATACCAGACTCTGGGCAACTATATTTACTGGAAAACCTTATGCAGCTGCCTTTCGTATATTGCTTTGTTTTTATTACAAAACTTCCAACATCACTTGGCAGATCTTCTATCTGCACCAGTATAACACCATTACTGTACTCTATTCCTCTGGTTATAGCTGCCATAACCCTTTTTTCTATGCTAGAGTCTATCGTAAAATAATCGAGGACAAGTTCCACATCGTGCTTCACAGCCTTATCTAGTTTTGGCAAACTATTGGTTATCTCTATGATCTCACCGTCAACTCTAATCCTTGTGAAATTCAACTTCCTTATTTTTATAAGCTCTTTTCTATGTTCTCCCCGTGATTGTTTTATGTAGGGAGCCAGTACGGTTATCCTTGATTTTTGGGGGATGCTTAAAATATCCTTCGTCATACTTTCAGGACTTTGGCTTTCCAGTGGTTTTCCCGTAACGGGGGAGTGGGGAACACCTATACTCGAAAACAAAAGTCTCAGATAATCGTATATTTCCGTGATCGTACCTACTGTGGACCTAGGATTTTTTCCTATGACTTTCTGATCTATAGCTATGGACGGAGACAGGCCGGCTATATGATCCACATCTGGTTTCGTCTGAACGTTTAAAAACTGTCTGGCATAGGTGGAAAGACTTTCTATGTACCTCCTTTGGCCTTCCGCGTAGATGGTGTCGAATGCCAGAGACGATTTCCCAGAACCACTTAGGCCAGTGATGACAATAAATTTATTTTTGGGAATGTCTATACTTATATTTTTTAAATTATTTTGTCTTGCTCCTACTATTTCTATAAAACCATCAGCCCCATTCATCTGCTAAGATACTTTTTTAATACAGAAACTATTATATAGAGAAACCACCTCTAATTGCAATAGGAATGTTCCCGAACTTTTTGGTCGATGCGTTACCCTAGGTCTAGGCCCTAACTTAGATCCAGAGACTTTAGAGAAGACTCAAAATAAGTTAGTTTTGTAACTTTATATACACGGCATGCTGGTTACGCCATCACCTCTGTCTCTCGGCATAGTTTATCTAAATAAACCACCGACGAATTCACATCTACAGCCAGGAACCATATTTTCTCACATATCTCTTTTTAACTATCTGCACCAACAAAATATAGAGAGCTACCACTAGCAACAGCCAAAAATAATAGTACAGAGGAACCGCCGTAAGACTCAGTGATCGGCCAATGGCTGTGTATGGAATAATGATAGAAACTAACATAGAAACTGTCGTGGCAAAAAATACACCTAGAGATACATTACTCTCCAAGATAGGCTTTTTTTCAGTTCTTATGAGGTGTATCACTATGGTTTGAGTTATCATACTGGCAATAAACCAGCCGCTACGAAATAGTGATTCACTCCACCTGAAATACCTATACATCAGCGCAAACAACAGTATATCACAGATAGAACTTATGGGGCCAATACTGATGACAAATCTTTTTATGGAGCCTATATCCCATTTTTTTTGAGTTTTTAAATAATCTTTATCGACGTTATCCCAGGGGATTGATATCTGGGAAAGGTCATAGAGAACGTTTAGCAGCAGCATTTGCACCGGAAGCATAGGCAAAAAAGGCAAGAATATGCTAGCAAAGAGCACAGACAACACATTACCGATATTTGAACTGAGCGTCATTTTCACATATTTTAGAATATTGCAAAATATCTTTCTCCCCTCGATGACTCCGTCAACCAGAACGTTCAGATCCTTCTTCAGTAAGACAATGTCAGCTGATTCCTTAGCTATGTCCACTGCCGTGTCCACAGAAATGGCCACATCGGCCTCCTTCATGGCTGGAGCATCATTTATGCCATCCCCCATGAACCCAACAGTGTGTCCTATACTCTTAAGACTTTTTATAATTCTCAATTTTTGCTGGGGCGTCAGTTTAGCGAATATATCATAGTTCTCAACTTCCTTTTTAAGTTCCACATCATCCATGGTTTCCATGGTTGAGCCAAACATTATCCTGTCATTTCTAATGCCAACTTTTCCACAGACGTTGGCAGCTATTATATCGTTATCGCCCGTTAGCACCTTAACCTGGACATTTAAATTTTTCAAAGCCTCTATGGCCGATTTTGCCGTCTGTTTTGGGGGATCCAGAAAGACCAAATATCCCATCATGATCATGCCATTTTCACTACTCAGAGTAACCCGCTCCTCTCCGGCAAAAATATTTTTCTGCGCTATGGCAAGAACCCTCATACCATTTTTGTTCATATCGAGAACGGTTTCTATAATTTCATCCTTAATTTTTTTATCTATCTCTACGATTTCGCCATTGTATTCAGCATATTTGCAAATCTGTAACATTTCCTCTAGAGCCCCCTTTGTGATCATCTGGGTTTTGCCATTCTTGTCTCTGAGCACAACGGACATTTTTTTCCTGGTAAAATCAAAGGGGATCTCGTCTATTTTCTGGTATTCGTAGTTAAGACTATAGAAATTATTTTTAACGGCCTTATCTATAATAGCTAAATCCAGTAAATTTTTTAGCCCCGTTTGAAAATTACTGTTAAGATAGGCATGCTTCAGCACCCGGGCATCCTCTTTACCATGAATATTAAAATGATATTGCAGCACTATGACGTTTTCCGTTAGGGTACCAGTTTTATCGGAGCAGAGAATATCCATGGCGCCAAAATTCTGCACGGAATTTATATTTTTTACAATTGTTCTTTTTTTAGACATGGATATCACACCCTTAGCTAGATTGGAGGCTATTATTACCGGCAGCATCTCCGGCGTCATGCCAACGGCCATAGATATGGCAAACAGGAGAGCATTGAATGGATCGCTCTTCGCATACCAATTTATAAAAAACACTATGCTAACCACCAGAAGCATAAGTTTTATCAAAAAACTGCTGACACCGGCCAGACCTCTGTTGAAGCTAGTTTCCGATTTTTTCCTGACAATCATTTTTGTCGTAGAGCCAAAGTATGTGTCCGTTCCGGTGAACAGAACAATGGCCATAGCTGTGCCACTGACAATATTCGTGCCCATAAAACACAGGTCTTCCAGTTCTATCGGAGATTTTGGTATGTTGTCCAGAGTTTCCTTACTAAGCTTTGAAAATTTTTCTATCGGTTCGGATTCCCCCGTTAGGTAGGATTGACTTATGAACAAATCTCTGGATTCCAAAATGCGAAGATCCGCCGGCACTATGTCGCCCGCCGATAGATAGAGAATATCACCTTTGACTAGATCCGATATTTCTATCTCCATTTGCCTACCGTCCCTTACGGCGGTGGCAGTTGTTCTAATCATGGACTTTAGTTTCTCACCAGCCCTGCTGGATTTATTTTCCTGTATAAATTTTATTAAACTGCTAACCAAAACTAAAGACAGTATTGCCATACTGGCCTTAGCATCGCCTGTCACAAGGGATACGGCCGCTAGAACCATCAGAACAACATTAAAGGAATTAAAAATTGATTCTGCCAGAGTCACGTACCAACTTCGCTCATCACCTTCGCCTATTTCATTGTAGCCATATTCATCCTGAACATTTTCTACGTAATCTGTGGATAGGCCATTTTCCACATCACTCTTGAGTTCCTTTAGGACAGAACTTTGGCTCATAACAGAAAAATTAACAAGATTTTTCCTTATGTTTTCGAAACTACTCTTCTGTCTTTTTATAGTTTCTCTCTCCATAGACGCACCTCACAAAAAAACGGTAACGTAACAGTGTTAGGTCATGTTGGTTACAGTAAGAATTAATAAATAATAAAAATGCTACAGGCACCGCGTCCAATATATCTAGACTACTTGTAATAGTCAAGCTGCCCAGCTTCTCTTCTATAACATTGTTCTATTTTTATCATAAATACTAGATACAATCACTGCCCAGCACTATTCATAACAATTACACATTAAAATATTGGGACCAGGAGCGCAGCAACGGGCCTGGGAATAAATTTAACACAAATTCACTATTGAAGACTAAATTTTAATGCACTAGAGTTGGGTAGGTTTTAAAAAATTTTTCTGCCCACAATGGGATCTGTATTTTTAGATATATCGGATAGGAAATGCGTTTCACACCCAGGATACTTCAAATAATTTTATATCTGGGCATAGCTATGCCCAGCGCCATTTTAGCAGAGAGAATTGCCCGAGGACATGTGTTTGGCGAAGAAAATAAAATAAATTTTGAAAAAAATGTCACCAAAAACACCCGGCTGAAACTGACAGTTCTTGAGCCATGTTTTATCAGCTCTTCCGGGGATGAAAACATCCAAAATTACAGAGAAATAACAGACAGAACCCATAAAAATACCCTAGAAAAAATCCAAGGGCAAATCATAAAAAACCTCAACTTTGTGGATCTATACGAAGCCTCCCAGAAAATCGGCACCTGCAGAGAGATTAGAGACTATAGATTTGATAGCGGCGACGAAGATATTTCGGACTATATTTTTTCTGAAAATTTTATAGATTTTAACTTTGTGCTGAGCATTAACATTGGGCTCCGGAGCGACAATGAGATGGAACTGAGAGTCCTTCTCTGGGATATATCGAAGGGCCATTTCATCGCTGGTAAATCCTACATATTAATTATCGATGAAAAACACAGCAATGCCTATAAACTATCTAATGTAATCTCTGATTTTATTTTTAAAGAGACAGCGGGAGAAACCATGGGTCTTTTTGACAGTAGAATAATGTACATATCTGAAACCGGAAAACCCGGCAATAGAAAGAAACAGGTCGTACTGATGAATTTTGATGGGAGCAGGAGTGCTGTAATTAATGGCAGTTCCAACATTAAGCTTACCCCAGTATTTTCCAGATATAATCGGGATGAGGTATACTATTTAGAATACCTGAAAGATGGACCGTTCATCGTTAGACAAAACCTAAAAAATGGATACCTAGAAAAGATTTCAAATGGACAGATCATGACCAGCGCCGCCGTCTGTAATCCAGTCAAAAATGTCGACCAACTAATTCTGGCCGGCACGGAGCAGGAGGCGGATACTAACCTTTTCCTATTCGATTTTATAAAAAACACGAACAAAAAATTGACAAACAGAGAGGGAATTAACACTTCGGCAAGCTTCAGCCCCAACGGCCAGAAAATTGTCTTTGTGTCAAACAGAGATGGAGGAAGAAAACTATACATCATGGATATGACAACCGCCAGAGAAACTCTGCTATCAAAGTCCGAAGGCACCTATGACAAACCCTCCTGGTCTCCAGATGGAAAACTTATAGCATTCGTCAAAATAGCCAAGGGGGAGTTCCACATTGGCCTAATGACCCCTGAGGGAGACGATATCACATATCTGACAAAGGGTTTTCTGATAGAGGGTATAAGATGGTCTCCGAATTCTAGGTTTATAATATATACGAAACAGGCGAGCGCCTTTGGTCTAGGAAGTATACCAAAAATATACATCATGGATGTTCTAAGGAAAGTCGAAGTGATGATCAACACGCCAGAGAATGTGGGGGCAAGCGATCCAGACTGGATTATAAATTAAAATGAACACAATGTGTCACAGTATTTCCACGATTCTCACATTCCCTATTTCGCCACTCATTCTGTCATGCATGTGTATCTCCAATCTATCTGTATCGAACCTAACTGGCACGTCAAAATCAAAGGTGGCCCTCAGCACACTGTTTTCATCCGGTGCCGTATCTAAAAAAATTTGCCCGCTAGTGTGATCAACAGTAAATTGCTCAATTTCCTCGTCATCAACGTATATTTTTACTCCATCCACCACGGGTTTTGTTATTTCGCGCACATAGGACAAAGTTCCGTCTATCGGATTAGAGTAGATCTTCACCAGTTGAAATTTTTTGGATAGTCCATCCGACCTACCTATAAACTGTTTTTCTCCATGAAAATCAAGCCAATCCTTATATCTAAAGCCTATACTTCGACCCCTAACCAGTCTAAAAAAATCAGCTATTCTATCCAGGTCATTTTTCGTGCCTATGTCGCCGCACACGTCATAGACCATTCTACATTTTCTATTGGCTGCCCTGAATTCGTTCCCATTTTTAGAAGTTATAATATTTGTGTCAAATTCAATTGACACCGTAGATTTTATAGATATTTCCTCTGGAAATTTTACCTCGTAGAACATTTTTTTCTGTGAATAGTACCGAGAAAAGAGTAAAAAATATTACATTCTAGGGCAGTACACAAATTACAATCTGCAATTTATCCAACTTCCAAATATTCATGCCATCATGTAAATATATTTATAAAGTTGAGTAAAAATACCAGAACACAAGCATTAGTATGCTTGACTATAGTTAGTGAGCGCCTACCATTGCCACTAAGTTAATTTTATTATTATAAATATGCTTATTAAAAAAAGCAGGGGGATTAGAGGGTTGTCCCTTTCCCTTACTTTAGGTTTTCTTATGGCACCAATATCTTCCACTCCCATTATCGGAGCAAGCTCTGCTGAAGCTTCTGTCACACTGGCAATAGCGCTTGTATCGGCCGGTGTTGGTGGACTTGCAAGTGGCACCCTGATGTATGTTTTCCGAAATGGAATTAATTCAAAGGCTAAAAAATTAAACGAGTATTTAGGTGAGAAAACTATAAAGAATAGTGAACGGGCAAAGAAAATTAAAAAGACATCTGAAGAACTCGAAGAAGAGTACCTAGACAGCACCAATAAAAAAATGAAAATTTTAGAGGAAAATAAAAATATTCTCGAGGAGCTCTGTTTTACATATCACGATAAGCGGATTAAACCTATAGTAAATGCAACTAAAGAGTGCATAAATCATTACAAAGAAGGCCACGGAATAGATTTTATTGGCAGTAGAATAAGCTCGAAAAAACAAAGTGAGCCCACCAAACCTGATGAGAAAGAGAAAGAGAAAGAGGATTTATAATTCCTAGAAGTTGTGAGCGTCCCCAGACTGCCGGCAGCGGACGCGACCCAACCATTAGATTCTAATTCTGAAAACTAGCAACTGCTAAATTGTATATTTTTTAATTTTCCAGCATACCCTATGTTGTGTAATAAAATTACTAATTTATACTCAGAACGGTGGTTGCTAGTTTGATCCGGTAAATCTAGGCGTCCAAGAGGGTACTGCTTCGCGCGAGCACAGTTCGACTTCCTCTATGGTTTTTCTGCCCGCAAAGTAATTCCGGCGGTTTTTTGATTTTTAGGCTGGAGTTATTTATGTCTGCTGACACTAGAGGGAAAAACTGTTTCAGTTTCCTTTGGAAATTTTTTAAGATATACGGCTGGGAAATATTTGTGTCCCTCTTTATTCTCACGGTGCTGGTTGACTTCGTGGAGTTTTTTGGAGGAAATTACCTTCTCCAGGTTATCATAGATAAATTGGAAGGGGGCGACATCTTAAACTATAGAACAGTGTTTGTTTTGCTGATAATTTTCCCCCTGATAGCCCCCATATCTTTCCCCACCTCTGTTCTAAGGAGAAAACTTAGTTTTACCTTTACATTTAAATCAAAGGAAAGTGTTAGATTACATATTTTTCAGCATTTATTAAAACAACCCACTGCCTTTTTCAGTGAAAATCTACCCGGCGCTATAAATAGTAAAATCAATAGCATCGTTGATGATATTCCCTATTTTGTTGATAATTCCTTTGAGCTTCTATCTAATTTATTGACTCTGCTGGCCCTAGTGTGTTTGTTTGCCACAAAAAATTTTTATCTTGGTCTGACAATGTTGATCCTGACGACATTGTATTTCTTTGTTTTCTATTTCTTTGCGGGGAAAATGGAGAAAAAATCTGAGATAATCGCAGAGGCAGAGAGTAACTGCTCCGGAGAAGTGATGGATTGTCTGACAAATATTGTTGGAATCAAGAGTTTTTCCAGAGAGAATTTGGAAAAAGCTAACATAAAAAAGCAAACTCTGGTTATACTCAGGGCAAGATCAGAACAGCAATTTATGAGGGCTATGGTAGATCTATTTAATTTTCTATCCGTATGCACATTGCTATATTCTATGGGTTTTATGGGATTCTCTCTCTATAGAAAAGGAAGTCTGAGTCTTGGAGAATTTATGTTTGTGATACAGACCACAAGTTCTATTTTTTGGTGGATTAAAGTTGCTGCTCAGAAATTTTTAGAAAATACCGAACTGTTTGCCGAAATGAATAGAGCTATGACCACCCTCATGGTGCCACATAGAATCTCAGATAGCCCCTCTGCTAAAGATATTGTAATCGAAAGAGGGGAAATTGAATTTAGAAATGTATATTTTGGATATGATAAAAATAAACCATATGTCTTTGAAAATCTGAATTTTATCATAAAAGCAAATCAAAAGGTAGGTATAGTTGGCTACAGTGGGGCGGGAAAAAGTACACTGGTTTCACTGCTTATGCGAATCTATGACGTGAGTCATGGTAATATATTCATAGATGGCTATGACATAAAAACTGCTCTCACCCAAAAAAGTCTCAGAAAAAATATATCCTATGTTCCCCAGGAGCCCACACTGTTCCATAGAACTCTGAGAGAAAACATCGCCTATGGTAAAGCCGGAGCAAGTTTCGACGAGATAAAGGAGGCAAGCCTGAAATCAAATTGCCATGAATTCATATCCAAACTAGACGATGGATTCAACAGCATTGTTGGTGATAGGGGCTTTAAACTGAGTGGTGGCCAAAAGCAGAGAATAGCTATCGCCATGGTTGTCCTGAAAAACAGCAAAATACTTCTTCTGGACGAGGCAACCTCCTCTCTGGATAATTTAACCGAATGGGAAATACAGGATACCATTAGAAAACACATGGCTGATAAAACAGTTATTATCATAGGTCATAAATTATCTACTCTAAACCATCTGGATAGGATTATAGTTTTTAATGACGGCAGGATCGCCGAAGACGGCTCCAAAGAGGAACTGTTGGCCAATAGGGGTCTGTTCAGAAGCATGTGGGATATGCAGAAAGACGGCGTTCTGTACCAGGGATAAACATTTTAGGCTGCTATGGTCGAAAGCATTTATTTTAATTCCAGGCAAGAATGGAGAAACTGGCTGTTTGACAACTGCAGCACATCGAAGGGTGTTTGGTTGATATTCCATAGAAAATCAAAGGCCACTAATTCTGGCGGAATTATTTATCCGGAGGCTAGGGATGAGGCCCTCTGCTTCGGTTGGATAGACAGCACGGTCAGAGCCATAGATGACCTGAGGCGAAAACAGTATTTTTCTCCTCGGCGTCCAAAGAGTTTTTGGTCAAAATTTAACAAAAATAAGATAGACGAACTTATAGAGCAGGGCCTCATGACCCCCCATGGTTTTGAAACAATAGAGAGAGCTAAGTCCAATGGTTCCTATTTTATATCGGATTCAATCGAAAATCTTTCGATTCCCGAAGAGCTAGAGAGGGCGCTGGCAGATAACCCAAAGGCCCGTGATGCCTTTGGGAAGCTTTGCGCCAGCAGAAAGAAGCGCCTGCTCTATGGGATAATCACGCTCATAACCCCTCTAGCTAGGGAAAGAAAAATTAACGCGATACTGAAAGATCTTGGGGATATCTAGTTTGTTGTTCCCTGGCACTGGGGTTTAGCTAAATTTTAGATTGATCACAATGTTTTCGTCTTCGTTCTGCTCTATTTTTGAAACACCTCTATCAATTTTATCTCTTGGGAGTTCTTCTCTATCTATACCCTCTTTTTTTAGTTTATCGATTTTTAATTCGTAGTAAAAGAACATTTTTATTGCCGTTTCCACCAGAGTTTTATGGTCTACGTTATAGCAGTTTGCCAAAACATCTAGAATGTCATACGCTGACCAACTCAATGCTATAGTTGGTTCGTTTCTCTCATTGTTATTATTAGACATTTTCAATTCAGTTTAATGATAAATTATTAGAATTATAATACATATTTTACTGTAAGTCAACTTCATTTTTTTTTGTAATTCCTATACTGAATTATTTATTCCCCCAATGGGCATCATTAGTAAATAAAAATTATATAGGAGAGCGGTAAATCGCAGTACAATTTATAAAAAAATTATTTTAGCCGCTATTATTAAAAATAAAATTATAAAACATGGAATATAATATGGCATAATCCGCCACAGTACATGGATAACTTTCCTAAAATAATATATATCTAGACGAAACAAAAAAAAGACACCGTTTCCGGTGTCTCTCTAATAATAAATAAAGGAAAAAATTAATTAATACATTTTCTCAATAAAAAATAATATTAATCCAATGATACTATGGAATGATAAATAATAATCATTGTATCCACATGATATACACAGTATTTTTAATGTCAATATACTAAATAAATTGTATTTTTTATGAAAAATACATACCAACAGTATATGCTAAACTCATTTCAAATCACGCCAAAAACCCAGAATTACCTTTAAAAATCCATGCTTCTGACCACAACCCACCGGAGTCTGACCACCAACTATAATCTCCTTTAAATTTTAAAATCAACTATTTAAATTTTTACAATTACCTCTATTGCCCCGTAAAAATTTTAAAACATTCCATTGGTCTCAAAAGCTTTTAGACCACACAAACAAATCAGGACACGCCTCTAGGATAGAATTTCAAATTTTAAACATCCATATATTTTGTTCTGAATAATACTTTTTAATAACGTTAAAAAAATATGACCAGTCAAAAATGGTAGTCCCTACGGGATTTGAACCCGTATTACCAGCTTGAGAAGCTAGCGTCCTAACCACTAGACGAAGGGACCTTACCGACAGCCTGGGCTCCAGAAAGATACCTAGAATCCTGAATTTGTCAATAAAATAACCTTAAAATTTGTAAAATTACCTACATTTTGAAAATGTTTTGGGACGCTATATGGCGGAAGCTAAAGAATATTCAGCGGAGAGAAAATCAAGCGCCGCCCAATTGTTTTTTTGAAAACGAATTCTACAATCACTGGGTTTTCACAGAGCCGCGGATAGGTGACAGAGCGGTTGAATGTTCCGGTCTTGAAAACCGGCGAAGGTGCAAGCCTTCCGGGGGTTCGAATCCCTCCCTATCCGCCACAAGGCTGGAATTTTTACGATCTACAATCATGAATTACTTTTCATCACCTCCTCTAGGAGGGAACTGTTCTCACCTCTTTTCTCTAGAATCTTTTTGTGCTATCTAATGGTTTCCCATGCTTCAACCTGGTGGGTCTGGGCGGAATTGAACCGCCGACCTTTGCTTTATCAGAGCAACGCTCTAACCATCTGAGCTACAAACCCAACGGGCAACATATTAGACAGTGCTTCTGAAAAAGTAAATAAAATACCCAAAAATCAATACCCCACGGAGTAAGAGCTGCCAATGAAGAAAGGGATTTCATTAATTTTTTACGTATCTATAAAATCCTAACACCTTTTTCTTCCAATAGTCGGTAAATATATGTTCCACAACAGATTTTGCCTCTAGATAGCAGTGTATTATACCGTAATCACTCACAATTGCCGTATGTTCTAGCCCACCAGCAAAGTTAAAGTACATTATATCACCAATATCAACTGCATTTTCGCTGATTTTTAAAAAATGCCTATCCATAAATTCTTTCATTTCGCCAAAATTTGGATATCTGGAATAGGTCAAATAATCGTAGCTTTCCAAGTTTTTTCCTCCGGAACATGCGCCAATTTCTCCACCGACCTTGACTATCAAACCTATACAATCAATTCCTCCTCTGTTCAGAGTATTTTTCCTAATTCTGCCGGCAAAGTGGAATCTCGTGCCAATCCAACTTCTGGCGGCCCTTAGTATCAAGTCTCTGTCCAATTCTGCTGACCTACTCATCAGTAAAACTTGTATACTTTAGTGGTTCTTGGCAAATTTGGCTCACCTCGAAAATTAATGGCATTTTGAAATCTTTCGATGCAACTGCTGAATTTTTTGTCGCAGCCGGCCACCACAGTAAATTGATTGCCTACTTCCATGCCCTTCGCCACAGACATAGCAAGAACTATATTCCCTCCATAGGACTGTTTAACCTCCATGGAGCTGCCAGCGCTAGGACCATCTATAAATCTAACCAGACCATATTTGAAATAGTCTTCCACCTTTGTCGATATTGTTCCACTGTCCGTGTGGAATTCCGTCTCGCTAACCAGAGAAGATATAGTCCCAGTAAAAGTGTAACTCTGGAGATCCAGGGAACATTTTTTGCTGCAGAAACCAACTCTGCAGAGAGGTGAATATATATTTCCTATTGTTTTCTCAAGAACGCCCATAACCCCAACAATATTAAAATATATTTTTTCTCCGTATATTTTTATAGAGCCCACAAAACCACTGATGATCACAATTTTTCCGTATTCGGGGTGCTCTCGAACTGTCATAAACACCTCAATCGCAGCCCCATCAAATTTACCCGCAATAATATCTTCCCTATCCACTCCGACATTGTCTAAAATAGCCACTAGATTACTGTCACCACTGGTCATATCGGAAAAAGAAGTTTGGTTTTTTTCCTCAAAACCACAGCAGGATTTATATAAAATTTCATCTACACTGATATCCTCTGGTCCCTCACTAAATCCCAGAACACTGTGATCTTTTAGGGTGATTTTAAAACATTTAATTAGATTTGCCGAGCTCGCTGCCAATGACCTGGCCAGATCACTACCTATATTTTTCATTATGAATCCGTGTCACCTGACTAAGATAAACACGCTGAATCCGAAAGCGGAAGTACCGTTTACCCTATTCTCTGCAGCAATTTATTGCCTTCGCAACGAAGTCTTTTAGCATTTTCCCAAAACCTCTTTTCTCCTTTTTTTCTTTTTTTTCCTTTTCCGGATAGCTATTCTGAACAAAACCATGTTCTCCCTCGGCCACAGGCTGATCGGGAGCTATTTCTGAACCTCCAGCTATGCTATCGGCAGTATCCCTGTCCACCAGACCAACTAACTCTTCGGTTGTCTCTGCTTCGAAAACATTTAGATTGAGACCCCAAAAAAGACAGTATAGATTATAGGCCTTCCCAAAAAAATCATAGGCCTCTTCTTTTTTCTCGGAATGTAATAGCTTAGTGCCTGTCTCCATTAGTCTCATGCAGCCGGCTAGTAGATGTTTTGAGATACACCAAACTTCTCCTCCATAGGATTTTATAATTTTTCCAAGTAATTCTTTTCTGCATTCTCTTATTTCCTCTATCAGATCATAGAAATGATTGTCCTGGGTTTTCGCCCCACTGAAAAAAAGATGCTCCTCTATGGATATGAGATTCATTATGGCTATAGATAAATCCTCATCGGCAGAAACATCCAGATTGTTTGTTTTTCTGGCAAGTTCAATTTTTTCTATAAAATCACTGAGATTGTCTATTATTTTCATTACTCTAACTCCCAAGATAATTCATCAGAACGCTACAGATCACCAAACTTCCCATGGGAAGAACTATTTTTTCGAAGGGAAAATGCGGGCCCCCATTTTTCTCTTTCATTCTATAGTAAATTTTTAGACTCAGAGCAAGGGTGAGTATTCCAAACACAGTGGAAAACAAAAATTCGTCAATGCCCAGAATTGTTTTTTCATTAAACCTCAGAATTGGGTTGGCACCGATATATAGCGGTATAACTAGACAGTAGGTCGCAATATTGCTGACAACAGTGGAATATATGTTTTTTACACCTACTTTAACTAGAAGTTTTATGTTTATTTGGGCTAGCGCAAGTAGCGAAGCTCCCAGCCAAATGGCCACCACAGAGTTGCTAACCCCAAAAAACTTAGACAGGCCCAGGCCCGAAGCAATCATGACCGTACAAACTGGACAAATTAGAGCACTGGCCACCGCCTCTCGGCCAGAAAGCAAAAGCAATGAATAAAAAATACACCTAACAGCAAACATGGCTATATAAATTTTAAGACCATTAAACACTCCGCTGACATCGGACACACAGGCATATGACTCCCGCTGTCAGTTTTTTCAATGAGATGATTTTGATTTATTTTGAGTAATTTTCAATAGAAAGGTTTAATTATTCTGGAAAGAAATAAGAAAATGGCAGCGGCTCTTTCCCAATCCAATGCCGACAATAGTATCAACCAAACAGACTACTGTTTTGGACTATTGGTCTCGTTTTTTATTCTTGCCGACTTGCCTCTTAATTTCCGCAGATAATAGAGCTTACTTCTTCTAACAATACCCTTTTTAACTATCTCTATCTTTTCAACCATGGGCGAATAGAGCGAAAATTTTCTTTCTACACCAATACCATGGCTAATCTTGCGAACCGTAAAAGTGCTATTAAAGTTTCTCCTGTCCCTCTCTCTAGAGATCACAATGCCTTCAAATATCTGTATTCTACTGGAGTCAACATCAATTATTCTGCAGCTAACCTTCACCTGATCTCCGGGTCCATAGTCCGGGAAGCTTTTAGCAGAATCCCTAACCTGCTTTATATTAAATTCTTCCAAAAAATTCGACATAGATTTCTCCTATTCAACAAATTCAACTATCGCCATGGGAGCATTATCTCCCATTCTGAAGCCACACTTTATTATTCTACTATAGCCACCATTTCTGTTGGCGAATTGTTTAGAAAGTACATCAAACAATTTAATAACAGCATTTCTATTACCAAGAATTGACATAGTCAATCTCCTGTTACCCAGAGTATCCTCCTTCCCAATGGTGATTATTTTTTCTACAAATGGCCTCAGTTCCTTAGCCTTAGGTAAAGTGGTCTTTATTTGACTAAATTCTATGAGGGAACTTGCCATATTTGCCAACATCGCCTTTCTATGGGAACTCGTTCTATTAAGTTTTCTATGAACTAGCCTATGTCTCATAACTACTCCGATACAATTAGTTAATCATGCTTTAATTTTTTTTTTCTTTTTTCCTGTGGGTAACCGCACTGTCGTCCTGTGGGGCCCAATCTTTATCAATCTTCATGTCAAAGCTAAGACCTATAGATTTAAGATTTTCTTTCAGCTCATTCAAAGATTTTTTACCAAAATTTGGCAGTTTAAGCATATCAGTTTCACTCTTTTTGACTAGATCTCCTATATACCTGATCCCTTCCCCTATAAGACAATTATAGGATCTCACGGTCAGCTCCATTTCGTCGATTTTTCTATTCAAATAGGACTCTAGGTTATTAGAACTAACGCCAACACCATTACTATCTTGATCCGCCTTACTAAACTCACTGCCGAAACTAAGTTCCAGGAAAACTCCAAGCTGAGTCTGTAAAATTTTTGCCGCTATCTTAACAGCCGCCTCTGGCCCCACGGTCCCGTTGGTTTCAACATCAAGAATCAATCTATCGTAATCTGTCTGCTGCCCCACCCTTGTATTTTCCACGGTATAGGCAACTTTCCTAACTGGATTGAACATGGCATCCAGATATATCATGGAAACTTCTCTAGAATTTTTCTCATTTGTTTCGGCCATAGAATAACCCGCACCATACTCCACCGTCATTTCCACATTTAAATTCACCTTGTTATCCTCAATATGACAAATAACTAACTCAGGATTTAAAATTTCAACGCCATTGCTAAGGACGATATTCTTTGCATAGATGGGCCCCTTTTTATTTAATTTTAACTTCAACGTTGTCGGAGTGGGGGTGGGTTTGTTTAAAATAAGCGATTTTATATTCATCACCATGTCCGTCACATCTTCCCTTATGCCATCTATCACACTATATTCATGCAACACACTATCTATCCTAATAGAAGTGATAGCAAAACCCCTCAGGGAGGACAAAAGAACTCTTCTCAGAGAATTTCCCAGGGTTATGCCATAGCCCCTTTCCAGAGGTTCCAACACAATGATGGCTCTATTTTTATCTCCACCAATCGCCTCCTCTACCGTAGGCAAATTTGGCATTATCAAACCCTTCCAATTTTCCTGCAAAACAGCCATATACCAACTTCCTTTTTTAAAATATAATCACATCCTTCTTCTTTTTGGAGGTCTACAGCCATTATGCGGATAGTAGGTACCATCTGTTATTGCTATAACGGAAATACCACTTCCCTGAAGAGCCCTAAGAGCAGATTCCCTACCGGAACCAGCACCTCTAACCACAACATTGGCCGTCTGAAGACCGAATTCTTTCGCCTTCTCTATTGCCCCGGTCATCACAACCTGAGCCGCATAGGGAGTTGATTTTCTCGACCCCTTGAAGCCCATCTTACCGGAGGAAGCCCAGGCAACAATGTTACCCTGTGTATCGGCTATCGAAACAATAGTATTATTAAATGTGGACATAACGTTTATCACCCCCACAACTATATTTCTTCTTTTCTTACTGTGGGACAACCCCACCTTTTTCTCTTTTATCTTACCCGTACTCTCCTGTTTGCGCGCCATATGAATATCTCTCCTATTTTTTCTTAGCTGCTATTGGAACTCTTTTGCCACGCTTTGTCTTAGCGTTATTATGCGTTCTTTGACCTCGAACAGGCAATTTCTTCACGTGTCTAATACCTCTATAGCAGCCCAATTCTATAAGCCTCTTTATATCGAAGTGCACCTTTCTTCTTAGATCCCCCTCGACCAGACCCACCTTCGAGCCGTCATCCTCACTAGCCTGTTTATTTATAAGATCCCTGACCCTAGCCAAAATCTCATCTTTGATTTCACTGGTTCTTAATTTCTTATCTATTTTTAGTTCGTCACATATGTCCTCTGCCCTACTCCTCCCTATACCATAGATATAGGTCAACGCTATGACGAATCTTTTATTTGTAGGTATATTTACTCCAGCTATCCTAGTCAATTATCGCCTCGCAAATCTTTATTAGCAACATTTAAATTATCCAACACAAATCTAATATCCCCAAACACCTCTTTAATATCTTTTATGGCATCGATAAAATAAATCAAGTTTCTTTCTCTATAGTAGTCAATTAGAGCCTCCGATATACTATCATAAAAATCTAACCTTCTATTAATAGCCTCATCGTTATTATCATCAGCTCTCATTAGCATATCATTAGAGCCACAGACATCACAGACGCCTTCAATCTTTGGCTTACAGGTAAATTTGTTATAGACACTGCCGCAGATATTGCATTCATGTCTACCGGTTATTCTTTCCAGAAGAATATTTCTCGGGACATTTAGAACTATAGCTGCATCTATATCCTGAGGCTCCAAATGCTTTTTCAGAGCCGCAGCCTGATCTACATTTCTCGGGAAACCATCAAGAATAAAACCATTCAAACAATCATCGGCAGCAAGCCTTTCTGCCAATAGACTTAAAATAATCTCGTTACTAACATACACTCCTTTACTAATGAGATCATTTATATATCTACCAAACTCGTCACCATCCTTTACTCTTTTACGAAGTAAATTACCCGTAGATATGAGGGGGATATTATAGTACTTACTCGTCAGAAGACCTTGAGTGCCCTTGCCTGAACCGGCCGGCCCTATAAAAACTATTTTAGACATGGCTATTTTTACCTAACTAACATTTTTCGTTTTTTGCTAACATTGCCGTATCTTTCAGAAAAGATAAAAGCTTGAAATTGAGTTATTAGCTCGATAACAGTGTTAATAACAATTAGTAAGCTTGTGCCCCCGATGGAAACAACAACAGACTGTTTTCTAAAAATTATATCCGGTATAACACAGACAAGCACCAGATACACAGAACCGATGGCTGTCAGTTTCGACACTATCACATTAAAATAATCCGCCGTATTTTTGCCGGGTCTGATCCCCGGTATAAAACAATTGCCTTTTTTTAGATTATCGGCCAACTCATCTGTGTTGAAAACTATTTCCGAATAGAAAAAAGAAAAAAACACAACGGTCACCGTAAATATCAGCGAATACAGGAGCCCACCCTTCTGCACATAGGAAGACAGTCTCATGGCCAGCGCCGGCTTAAAAAACTGCAGTATACCCAGAGGGAACATGAGCACAGAACTCGCGAATATCGGAGGAATAACTCCCGATACATTTATTTTTAAAGGTATGTAGGAATCATCGTTTTTTATTCTAGCCAAACTCCTATTGGGATACTGTATTTTCACATTTCTCATAGCTTTTTCCATATACACTATGAAAACAGTTAAAAAAATCAGAAATAGAAATATAAGCAGGCCAACAGAATATCTAGTTGATTTTGCAATTTGTATTATTTTCAGCATACTGCCTGGCAGCTCAGCTATGATACTGGTGGTTGTTATCAGAGAAATCCCGTTGCCTATACCCTGATTCGTTATCTTATCTCCCAGCCACATTAGAAACATTGTGCTGCCCAGCAGAGTAAAGACTGTGGTGAATAGAAACACCTTTGAGGTACTCAAAAATGCTGAATTCTCCATATTTGAAAAGCCATAGTATATGCCTATGGACTGGAAACAACCCAGAATAAGCGCTAGATATTTTGTATACTGATTCAACTTTTTTCTGCCGAGTTCGCCCTCTTTTCTTAGGTCTTCTAAGCTCTTATACATAGAAGTTAGCAGCTGAATTATTATGGAAGCTGTTATATAGGGCATTATGCTCAGAGCAAAAATACTCATTCTCTGGAAAGCGCCTCCGGAAAACGTGTTTATTGCCGTCAGTATTGAGTTGGTACTTTTACTGAAAAAATCCCCAACTATCTTACCATTTATGCCCGGCAAGGGAATAAATGTACCAACCCTATAGAGAATCAGGATTGACAATGTGAAAACTATTCTACCTCTAAGTTCAGAATTCATTTCTAAGCTATATTTATTTCAAATATTTTTGCATACTTTCCGAGGCCTTGTCCGCCTCCAGTCTGAAATTTACACCTATTGGTCTTTTACCAGCAATAAGCTTAATCTTCTCATCTTTTTTAGCAACCCCCCTTTCAAGCAGAATCTTCTTTGTTATGAGCGCATCTGCACCTAAATTAGCGCCCACCACAAGATCCAAAATATTATCCGAAGTTAATACTCTGAAGTGTTTTCTAAAAACATTAGTAAAACCCTTATGGGGTAATCTCTTGTATATAGGCGCCTGTCCTCCCTCGAAGCCCTTTATATTTGCACCGTTTCTAGCTTTTTGGCCCTTATGGCCTCTGCCAGAGGTTTTGCCTTTACCAGACCCGATGCCTCTGCCGACCCTCTTCTTACTTCTATTGGCAATTTCGGGTAGTTCATTTAACCTCATATATATTTCCTATTTTAAAATAACAACCCTAATCACATGAGATACTTTCAGTAGCATACCATAAATATCTCTAGTGCATACGATCTCCGAACTCGCGCCCCTATTTCTAAGGCCAAGACCCTTCAAAGTTCCTCTCTGGCGCTGGGTTAGACCAGGTTCCCCCCCGATTTGTTCAACTAGAATGGTCCTACCCTCAAGCTGCTCAAATAACTGCAAACTAAATTTTCCTAGTGTCATAGCCTATTACCATCATAACTTTCACCGCCGGCAATTTCTCCGCCGCCAGTCGAACATGCTTCAGCGGCACTTTCGAAATTACCCTCGACCGAAATCGCAGAGGTATTAATTTCACCAGTGGCCACTTCGATATATTTTTGACCATAGTCCCCCTGGCCAATCATTTCATCAGCAGCTTCATCATGCTCCTTTTCTAGATAATCCTCACCGATGGATTCACCAGCCATCTGATCTGCCGTCTCAGAGACCTCCCTCGCCACCACCATATTTCTTCTTCTGATAATCTCACTCACGTGTTTCAGCCTTCTGTCGGCAACATTTCTAGGGGAATTCATACCCTTAAGAGCCTCAAAGGTTGCCAAAACCATTCCGTAGGAATTATTAGTTCCCAGAGACTTAGAGACAACATCCTGCACACCAAGGCATTCAAATATAGATCTCATTGGGCCTCCCGAAATAATTCCCGTACCAGCAGCAGCCGGTCTCAGAAGAACATGGCCACAGCCAAATTTTCCTTCGCAGTCGTGGTGTATCGTTCTTCCCTCCTTCAGAGGAACTCTAATCATGGATCTCTTAGCATTTTCTAGGGCCTTGTTCCTAGCATCTCCAACCTCTTTGGCCTTACCAGTTCCAAATCCAACCCTGCCCTTACCATCTCCCACAACCACCAGCGCCGCAAAGGCTAATCTTCTACCTCCGGTCGTAGTCTTGGATACCTTACCAATGCAAATCAATCTCTCTGTTAAATCTGTGGTTTCTCTATTGTTCTTATACATATCTTCTCCGTTTATATTCAAACTAAAAATCTAGACCGCCCTTTCTAGCCGCTTCTGCTAAAGACTTTAGCCTACCGGCATACAGATACGGTCCCTTGTTAAAAACTACTCTAGCTAGGCCGATTTTACTCGCATTCTCCGCCAATTTTTCACCGACCAGCCCCGCAATTCCAATTCCACTCTTGCCCTTCACGGTATCTGCCAGCGACGGCATTTTAGAGGAAGCACAGACTAGAACCCTGCCTTCAGAATCTATAATTTGGGCATACATGTGCTTGTTGCTTCTGAAAACACTCAGCACCGGCCTGCCCTCTCTGTTGTTCTTTCTGATTCTGTAAATATTCCTAAATTTTCTTCTCTCTAGTAATTCTTTCTTCATATGAATAACCTATTTTTTCTTACCCTCTTTCCTAAGAATCTCCTGACCCTTATATTTGATACCTTTTCCCTTATAGGGCTCGACAGTTCTCAGAGAAATAATTCTAGAGGCAAAATTACCTATAGCCTCCCTATCATCACCCTCTATAACTATTAAATTTGGCTTATCGGGAGTAACCACCAGGTCACTCGGAATTTTCACAAATATGTCATGGCTATAGCCTAGCCCAAGAACCAACATATTTCCAACCACCACAGCCCTATAGCCTACGCCATTATATTCCAAAATAACTTTAAATCCATCAGAGAGTCCTTTGACTAAATTACTAATGTTACTCCTGTGAAGACCGGAAAAAACAACACTGTCAGCATCGTTCTCCTTTTCCCTCACAAGCAACTGGTTATTTTCAAATGATACACTAACTCTCCTACCAAAATCATAGACCTTCACCTTATTTTTCTTTCTAAAAGTCACAGTGGTCTCACCCATATCGATCACTATATCCTCTGGAATCTTTATCGGTAATTTTCCTACTCTACTGGTCACAGAACCTCATCAAAATATCTTTAGTAAAAGCTCGCCGCCCACCTTCAGGCGCCTAGCATCGTAGTCCGTCATAATGCCCATCGGAGTCGAAAGAAGGATGACACCTAGACCATTGTGCACTATGGGGATATTTTCCACGCTAGAATATACTCTCCTACCGGGCTTAGAAATCACCTTTATCTCCCTTATGACCGACTGCAGGCCATTATAGGCCAGCACGACCTCTATAGAATCAAAGCTCCCATTGTTACTGGTTCTATAGTCCTTGATAAAACCATCCTCCTTCAGAATTTTCAGGATACTTAGCTTTAATTTAGAACTAGGCGTAACAACTCTTTCCTTTTTAGCCATCTGCCCGTTCTTTAGAGAGGTAACCAACTGAGACACCGAATGATTCATATATTCCTACCAACTTGACTTTTTTAATCCGGGAACCCTGCCCTGAAAAGCTAATTTTCTCAACATAATTCTCGATATTCCAAAATAACCGTGGTAGGCCCTGGGTCTACCGGTAAGCTCACACCTATTTCTATATCTTCCCTTCGATGAATTTCTCGGAAGTTCAGAGAGCTTTATCATAGCCCCAACTCTGACCTCCGACGATAGACTCTCGTCCTCTGAAATCATCTTGAGCTTCGCCCTTTTAGCGGCAAACCTCGCAATTTTCTCCTTTCTTTTCTTATTTTTATCTATTGCACTAACTGTCGCCATATTACTCTCCTACTTTAAGGGAAAATTTAATCCTAGAAGAAGCATCTTACTTTCTTCCACTGTCCTAGCACTCGTCACTATGTTAATATTCATACCTAAAACCTTATAGGCCTTGTCCAGATCTATTTCTGGGAAAATCGTGAATTCCTTTATACCAAAACTGTAGTGACCACTCTGATTAAAGCCTTTGGAGGACAGACCTCTAAAATCCCTAATTCTCGGCAGAGCCACATAGACCAGCCTGGTTAAAAACTCATACATTTTCTTTTTCCGAAGGGTAACCGCGCAAGCTATGGGGGTCGCCTCCCTCAGCTTGAAGGTCGATATGGATTTCCTAGCATTAATAAGAATTGCCCGCTGCCCAGCCAGAGTTGTCAGTTGATCCACCACATACTTGAGAAAGGTACCGTCCGCATCTGTACTCTTAAATGCTATGTTCAACGAAGTCTTCAGCAGTCTAGGAATCTCGAGATCATTTTTATAGTTGAAAGTTTCCTTCAACTTCCCCCTAATGTCGCTCCTATATAAATCCTCTAAAAAAGACATATTACCCATCCACCCTATGGTTATTTCTCTTAAAAACCCTGAATTTTTTGCCATCTTCAATTTCAAAGCCGACTCTCGCCGCCTTTCCATTCTCCATCAGAGAAACATTTGATATGTGCACCGGCTTCTCAAAACTAACAATTCGACCGGGAGAGTCTGTGGTTGGTTTTCTGTGTTTTTTAACAAGATTAACCCCAGAAACCAATACCCTTTCTTTTTTCGGCAAAACCAATAGAACTTCCCCGGCCTTGCCTCTATCCTTGCCAGCTATCACTATAACCCTGTCGCCCTTTCTAATCTTTGCCGCCATACTAGAGTACCTCCGGCGCTAATGATAATATTTTTGTGAAACTGCCGCCCCTTAATTCTCTTGCCACCGGACCAAAAACTCTGGTGCCCACTGGAGTTCTATCTTTATTTATCAACACTATAGCATTATCATCAAATCTGATGGTACTTCCATCTATACGCTGAGTTTCCTTTTTAGTTCTAACTATCACGCCCATGGCCACCTCTCCTTTTTTTATCTTTCCTCCGGGAACCACATCCGTCACAGACACAACGATCACATCAGCTATTCCAGTAACCATACGCCTAGAGCCACCCAAAACTTTAATGCATTTTGCCTTCTTCGCACCGGAATTGTCTGTCACATCTAAAGTCGTTTCCATTTGAATCATAGGTTTTCCTCCCCATCATCAGCAGTTGCAATGGCAGCGGCAGTGGCAACAGCAGTATTTTCGTTTTTATCCATAAGAACCCAGGTTTTTCTCTTTGAAATCGGCCTGGAGGATTTTATAAATACCTCGTCTCCCACACTGACAGAATTATTTTCATCGTGAATCAGATACCTCTTAACCACTCTAATGTACTTTTTGTACTTTCTGTGTTGCCTAAGATTAAATGTCTCGCCAACCACAGTTTTATCCCCGGCCTTTCTCACTATCTTAACCCTGATGTTATTTTGAGCCATCTCTACCACCTCGCTCATTTAATCTAGTGAACAATCTCGCCACACTCTTCCTTGTTTTTTTAAAAACAGAAAGATCTTTGAATTCTCCACTATTCTTTCCTAGGCGAAACGACAATAGCTTTTTTTTAGCTTCCACAATACTTTCCCTCAGCTCTTTTTCGCTCCCCTGGGCAATCGTCTCTACATTTTTTGACATTACAACTCCACCAACACTAAACGAGTTTAATAACTCTGGTTTTAAATGACAACTTAGTTGCAGCCTTTCCCAGAGCTTCCACGGCTACATCATCGGGGACCCCATCTAGTTCGAACAGAACGAGACCTGGGCGCACCCTGCACATCCAATAATTTATAGCTCCCTTACCACCACCCATTCTTACACCTAGCGCCTTGCCAGTGACTGGGTTCTGGGGGAAAACTCTTATCCACATCTTTCCAGCCCTTTTCATGGTCCTCGTTATACATCTTCTCGCGGCCTCTATTTGGTTGGATTTCAGCCTTCCTGGCACAGCGGCCTTTAGGCCAAAAACTCCAAAAACAAGTCTTGACCCAGCATCGGCCACTCCTCGTATAAGTTTACCACCCTTTTGTAAATTCCTATGTTTCGTCTTTTTGGGTAAAAGCATATCCTCTATGCAACAGCACCTAACCTAGTCATATGGGCAATATTGTTATTTTCTAAAACACTAAAGTCAACATTTATTTGAAAAAACGCTTTCATCTTCCAATGCATTATTTTTCTGAATCCCCCCAGCGCCCCAGAACAGGATATCAGGAGCGAAAAATCAATAAAATAAATACTTTCCCAGATTCCAGAGAATGTCAATATGTCCAGAGTAGGTCGAAAAAACCAGTTCACATCTGAAACACAGGTATCAAATAATTCCTAACAGGATTGCTTTTTAGAATCAAAAAACTAGCGTGTTCGTACTAAAGTACGAGTATTTATATCTTTTTAATCAAAGTGCTATTATAAAATGGATAAAAAAAAATTACAAAAACTTGGGAAATTGGCCATGATAGAAATTCAGGAAAACGTGGAGGATAAAATGCTGGCCATGGTGAACCTGGACATAACGGATGTGAAAACCCTAAATGATATTGACACCGAGGGCCTGGAGCCGTTGACCAGCCCCTATGACGAGGCGCTAGAACTACACAGAGATATGGTATCTGACGGAAATCTTAGAGACGAAATTTTAACACATTCTCCCGGCACTGTGGCGGGGTATTTTGTTGTTCCAAAAATTATAGAGAGTTAGAAAAAATGTCGGAATTAACTAAATTAACTTTGCTAGAGGCTAGAAACAAACTTTTAACAAAAGAAATAAAGAGCATCGAACTGGTAGATGCTTTTATAGATAATATAGAGAACAACAGGTATCTCAATGCCTTTATTCTGGACACCTTTGATCTAGCCCGGGATAAAGCAAAGATATCCGACCTCAATATAGCTAGAGGAACGGCCAAAAAACTAGAGGGTCTCCCCATGGGGATTAAAGACGTTTTTTGTACCAGGGGTATAAGAACAACGGCATGTTCTAAAATTCTAGGAAATTTTGTTCCCCCCTACGAATCAACAGTCACCCAGAAATTGGCCAGTGAAAATTACCTGATGCTGGGCAAAACAAATACCGACGAATTCACCTGTGGCTCAACAACTGGTACCAGTTGTTTTGGACCATCTGTAAACCCCTATAGAACTCTGGGAGATGATAGATACCTGACTCCGGGAGGCAGTTCTGGCGGCTCCTCCGCCGCCGTAGCGGGCAATCTATGCCTGGCGGCCATGGGAAGTGACACAGGGGGATCCGTGCGCCAACCGGCGGCACTATGTAATCTTGTTGGCCTCAAACCAACCTACGGAAGGATATCTAGATACGGCTCCATCGCCTACGCAAGTTCCCTTGACCAGGCCGGAACACTGGCGAAAAATATCGAAGATACAGCATACCTCATGGATATACTCTGTGGCTATGACGAGAAAGATTCGACCAGCTGCAGGTGCGAACCTACAAATTTCTACAGCAATCTCAGAACAGTCGGCAAATTTGGCAAAATTGGTGTGATTAGACAATTTTTTGGGCTGGAGAGCAAGGTCAGCAGAGACATCTACGATAGATTCTATAGAACCCTCGACATGTTCCGACAGGAGGGCAACGAAATAGTGGAAATATCTATTCCAACCATAGACTATATGTCGGAACTGTATATAGTTCTCTCCTACACAGAATTAGCCTCAAATCTAGCTCGCTACGACGGCGTTAGATACGGCCACAGATCCCAGGAAAAATTAAAATCTCTGGAAGATTTATATATTAAATCTAGATCCGAGGGATTCTGCGACAATATCAAGAAAAGAATTCTGCTAGGTTACTTTTTCTCGTCCTCCGAGAACTATGAAAAATATTTTCTGAAAGCCCAGAAAGTTAGAAGAAAATTGGCCAATGAACTCCTCGGGGGTCTCTCCCAGGTATCCTTTATTTTGACTCCGGCCACGCCGCAGACAGCCTTTCCGTTCGATTTAACAGAAATTGAAAGACAAAAGAATCTGGAGTCAAATTATCTCAATGATCTTTTTATTTGCCCAGTTAATATGGTGGGGCTGCCGGGTCTAGTTGTGCCCATTGGATTTGATACTAAAAATTTACCAATAGGTATACAGTTGATAGGAAAACATTTTGACGAACAGACAATTCTAAATGCTGGACTTTTCATCGAAAAAAATAGGTAATTTCCGTCCCGCAACTTCCGCAATATTTAAAATAAAAATGTACGTGAATAGGCTCTAAAATACTTAGAAAAATATGGAGCTAGGCGACTCACCCTAGCCCAAGATAATGTCAGTTGATTTAGAAGTGAAATGCTGTAGAATGACTCCGTACATTTACCAATGGATCAGTATGAATAACAATCTCTTCGGCGTAAAAGAAAAATTACTGATAGCCAACCGCGGAGAAATAGCCTGCAGAATCATAAAAACTGCGAAAAACATGGGCATCACAACCGTAGCAATTTACTCGGATGTCGATTCAAACTCCAAGCACGTTCAGATGGCCGACGAAGCTTTTCTGTTGGGAGGGCCTTCCCCGTCCGAAAGCTATCTTAACGCTGCAAAGATAATTAACATAGCTAAGAAAACTGGAGCTACCTATGTGCATCCAGGCTATGGTTTTTTATCTGAAAACACCAAATTCGCCGCCGCTCTGGAAATGGAGAAAATAATTTTCGTTGGCCCGCCGACTAACGCCATAGCCAAGATGGGAGATAAGATTGAATCCAAAAGGATCGCCAAAAAGGCCGGAGTCAGCACTGTGCCGGGCCATGATGGAATAATTTCTAATTCAATCGAAGCGATAAAAATAGCTAAAAAAGTAGGTTTGCCAATTATGATAAAGGCCACCGCCGGTGGTGGTGGGAAGGGCATCAGAATGATTGACGATCTAAACAACGTCGAAGAGGCATTCGAAATAGCTATGAACGAAGCCCAAAATAGTTTTGGGGACAGAAGAGTATTTATAGAAAAATATATCCAAAATCCGAGACATATAGAAATACAGATTATAGCTGATAAATACGGAAACATTGTCTGTCTCGGAGACAGGGAGTGTTCAATCCAAAGGAACAATCAAAAAATTATGGAGGAGTCCCCAAGTCCCATTATGGACGAGAAACTCAGGCATAAAATATACAAACAGGTAATTTCTCTCTGCAGAGAAGTTGGCTATAGTTCCGCTGGAACAGCAGAATTTATGATCGATTCGAGCAAAAAATTCTATTTTCTTGAGATGAACACTCGACTGCAGGTCGAACACGGCGTAACAGAGCTGCTAACGGGTTTAGACATAGTCGAACTCATGATTAGAATCGCCCGAGGAGAAAAATTGCCCTTTAGACAGGAAGATATAGTACTAAATGGCTGGGCCATGGAAAGCAGAATCTGCTCCGAAGACCCCTCGAGAGACTTTTTGCCCTCCTCCGGAAGGATAAATAAATACGTAGAACCTCTCTCGGTAGAAAATACTAGGGTTGACAGTGGCGTCTACGAGGGCTATGAGGTCACCACATTCTACGACAGCATGATATGCAAGTTACTCACCCGTGGGAAAAATAGGAATGACTGCCTAGAAAAAATGCAGGCTGCCCTCGGCAGTTTCTATATAGATGGGATAGCCCATAATATGGGATTTTTAGAGGCAATAGTCTACAACGACAGATTTAAAAGAGGAGACATAAACACCAATTTTATTAAGCAGGAATTTTCATCGGGTTTTGGCCACAGCGAACTAGATCTAAAACATAAGGATCCACTGATAAGTGTGGCACTTTACATGTTTATAAATTACCAAAAGAGAGTCAACAGTATCACAGGGGGCCTCATTGGTCCAAGAAAAAAATTCAACACCCGCTGGGTTGTGGGCATCGGTGAAAAAAAAGTTCTTGCCAACATACTAGATTCCAATGATGGCTATCTTAATTTAGGCTATGATTCTGGCTATAATTCCCTATTCACAGCCTGGCAATATGGCGACAGCGTTTTTAGAGGCACCGTCAATGGCAAACAGATAAACATTAAAATTATAGCGGATGACTATGCGGGTAATTATGTGTTCCAGTATATGGGCTCACTTGTAAATGTTTCAGTGAGAAACACCAGAATTTCTGAACTGGAACAATTTATGCCAAAGGCACACACAAAAAATACTCTGCCAACCTCTCTGAAATCACCCATAGCGGGCAGAATAGTTAGAATAAAGGTCAGCGAAGGGGAAAATATCCTAGCTGGCGCTGAACTCTGTTCCGTGGAGGCTATGAAAATGGAAAATATTCTACGGAGTGATTTTAATCTAAAAATTAAAAAAATCTACAAAAAATGTAATGATCTAATTAATAGAGATGATATTATAATGGATTTCGACAATCCGAAGGAACACTAGCCATTACCCCAATCATTAGTTTATCAAAAACTCAATTGGTTCACATTTTAGAATATTTAATTCAAAGTTAAAGCAAATTTAGAATGGAACAAACTCACCCGGAGAAAAAATGAATGTTGCCCGACACACTGGGCGGCAAAAAAGAAATTAGCATCGAAGATAAACTGACGAAAGAAAAATTAATGGGAATTCTAATCCCCCTGAAATCTGGAATAGAAACATATGTATAAAAAATACCCCGAGAGATTTGGAATCGTGGAGGTGTAATTTTACACGGGTAGGACATTTTTGGAAAAAATCTAACGGATTGTTTTCTTAAAAAATTTTCATAACATCTGTCCGCTAGCGCGGTCATGGTGAAATTGGTATACACACAACGTTGAGGTCGTTGTCTCGAGAGAGGTGGAGGTTCAAGTCCTCTTGGCCGCACCAGGGATTCCAAAGGAATCTCCACTGTTGTCACCTAGCCACAGGCACATCTGAATCTAGTTAAGCAACGCCGTATCTCCCAGGCAATTGACATAGCCAAATAGGTGTAGGAGATTACTGTAGTCTGCCGCCCTTCCCTCTCTCCAAATTGTTTTGGCAAGATCTATCGCCCTTTCTAGAAGGTGGAAGTCTCTGCCAAGGTCGGCAAATATGTAGTCATGCATACCGCTTTGCCTATCCCCCACAACCTCTCCTATCCCTCTGATTTTAAGATCCTTTTCAGCTATGGTGAACCCATCATCTGTGGAACGTATGGTGTTTAATCTTTCCAGGGCATTTTTGGAGCATCTGGCACTACTATAGAGAAGTACACAGTAGGATTGTTTGACACCACGCCCCACTCTGCCCCTAAGTTGATGCAGCTGTGACAGGCCGAAGCGCTCCGGATATTCTATAACTATAACCGTCGCGTCTTTCACATCAATGCCCACCTCTATCACCGTAGTGGAGACCAGCACCCTACCCTCCTCACAGTTGCAAAATTCCTCCATTATCGAATCCTTTTCCTTCTCGGACATTTTCCCATGGATAAGGGCCACCTTGGATTCTCCAAAAATATCGCAGAACTCCTCGTATTTACTCCTAACATCGGATAAATAGGTATTTTCATTTTCTTCAACGAGGGGGCATATCCAATATATTTTTTCATTTTTTTCAATTTTATCCTTCATCTTTCCAGTTAATTCACTGTATTTGTCTGTGCTAACCAACGCCGTAATAATTTTTTTTCTGTCGATGGGTTTTGTGCCCAGAATACTGAGGTTCATACCACTGTAGAGAACCAGAGCCAGAGTGCGCGGAATTGGTGTGGCGGTCATTGTGAGAATATCTGTGGTTTTATTTTTGCCCACCAGTTTTAGACGCTGCTTCACGCCAAATCTGTGCTGCTCATCTATGACCACAAAGGCGAGTTTTTTAAATTCTATATTCTCCTCTATGATAGCGTGAGTACCGACTAGTATATCTATATCTCCGCTCTTTAGTCTCCCTAAAATATTCTTTTTCCTGACACCCCTGATGTTGCTAGTCAGAAGCTCCATATTTATAGACAACTGTTGGCAGATAGTGTTCATATTATTAAAATGCTGTACTGCCAGGATGGTTGTGGGCACCATTATCACACATTGCCCACCATTTTCTACATAATTAAGCATAGCAATGAAGGCCACTATGGTCTTGCCGCTCCCCACATCCCCCTGCAGTAGTCTCATCATACGTCTGCTGGAGAACGTATCGCTTTCTATCTCATCCAGCGCTCTACTCTGATCTTTGGTTAATTTGAACGGAAGAATTTCGTCCATAAGTTTATTTTTCAATTTTCTATCTCCGTCCGGGAGCGGATCTTTGTTAGACTCCCTCATACTATTACCCACAGCCAAAGCCAACGCTAGCTGTTGGGCTAAAAGTTCATCGAAGGCCAGTCTTGCTATATAACCGCAATTTTTAGGATCGAATATAGTTTTTGGTCTATGGAGATTTAGCAGACTGTTTTTCCAGCCGCACCAGCCATTAGATCTTAGAATATCAGCATCCAACCATTCCGGCAAATCTGGAACACTTTCAAGAGCATATTGCATATTTTTGCAAATCTCTCTATTCGCCAATCCACTCGTTAGAGAATATATCGGCTCTAAAATGGGAATCTGGTCCACAGAAGAACATACATAGTCTGGGTGGACTATCTGGATCTGCGAATTATACATTTCGACCTTGCCACTGACAAACACCTCAGAACCAATTTTAAATTTGCTACCCACATAATCCTTGAAAAATCTATAGAAAACAACCGATATAAAATCATTCCCAAGATAGCAGGTAATAGTATATGGCTGCTTTGGTCTTAGAGGAGGATTATGGGTTAAAACTTCAAGTTTAGCTATAATTATATCAAATTCATTGATATCTTTCACCGAGCCAACTAATTTTCTAGAGGCTATTTTTTCGGGCACATGGAACAGAAGATCCAGCACCCTGGGCTCTATGTTGTCAATGGTTTTTATTTTTCTAGAAAATAATTTCCTATAGACCTGGACTCTACTTTTGCCAATCCCAGTTATGCTGGAAATATCCATAAATAGGGAATTTAATTTGTCTGACCTCACCAGCTCTCTATAATGTGCGGAATAACTTGTATCTTAGAGTACTTTAGAATTTTTTCTAGAAAATTGCAACTTTAGACATTCCAATCATGAGCCAAATCAGAATCATTCTTCAAATACCCCTAGTTTGGCGCTATTGACTTAGAAAAAATATATTCTATCCTTTTTCCAGAGCAAGTGCTGACCACCTAGCATAGTTAGATGCTTTCGATTCTGGCCGTGGTGGGCTTTTACTGTGTCTTGTTCATATTTTTATATAATTTAATTATTTATAGAGGAGCCTTAATGTTTAAATCAATTTTTATGATCCTTGCTCTGCTCGCAACCCTTACCGGGAGAAATAGCCTGGCAAAGGAAGATCCAGATGATGCGGATGTGGTAATCGATATTAAGCGCACTATTGCTGAACTCCAATCACAAGAAAACAGAGAAATGCAGGATATTTCTATAATCTCACTACCACCAGTAAAAAAGCTACCACTACTAGAAAAGATATGGATCCATGACGAAAACATGCTACCAGAAAACAGATGGATCCCTGACGAAGACATGCTACCAGAAAACAGATGGATCCGTGACGAAGACATGCTAAAAAGAAACATGAAGATCGTTGTTAGACACATGAAACCAGGAGGATTTATCATCATTGAACCCCTACCACCTGAAAACAAGGAGATTGACACCAAAGCCGAAGAGGAGGAGAAGTCACGTGTTGCTGATGCTAAGGCGAAGTTTCTAGTTGATATAGAGAAGTATCTAGCTGATATAGAGAAGTCCCACGCCGAAGAGGAGAAGAAGTCACGTGTTACTATAGAGAAGTTACAAGCTAATATAGAGAAGTTACAAGCTAAAGAGGAGGAAGAGAACAATAGGTAAAAGAACATCCCAACGGGTTGTTAAAATTACTGAAACAAAAGAATACTGTATGGAAGCAAAATCTGGCGCAGAAAAATGATCTACAGAGGTAAAATAATGTAAAATAATACACAGAAAAAACAGAGTTCTACCTGGAATTTAGAGCAATCTATCTAGCAGAAGCAGGGGGGGGTCCGACGTCCTTGGGACAGAAACCCCCCACAGCTGCCAACATTTACCGCCCACTGTGGGTTTTACTAATAACAACATTCGGAGTCTAGCTATGGGAATTTTTATCAAATCTGTCAGGTGGCTTATAAACATATTGTGGTGTGTCGCATGGTTGTATGTCGTGAATTATGGATTACCTCCAGGTATTGTTCCCCAATGGTTTGTTTTTGCGCTAATGTTAGCCCCCATTATCATTAATCTGGTTCTGAGCTTCTATCTGCACAGACTAGGAAGTATAAAAAACAATTTTCTGCTACTCTGCGAATTTACATTTCTTGTCTGGTATTCTGCAATCTATTACTACAGGGTGGATAGATTTTTTGTTCCACCGCCCATACTGCCTGATAGTAATATGGAAGATTATATGATTCATTTGCTTCATATTAGGGATGTCGAGGCAGCCCTATATAATTGGTTTCCACTGGCCTTTGCCACCCTAGCAGCCGTTTATCTAATCCTGACAATGCCAAGTTTCAGGAAACAGAAAAAGATCGCCATTTTCTGTCTGCTGCTAGAAATTCCACTGCTCCTGTATTTTGTAGCCTACATCTTCGCTAAACCCTCTCTGATAAACTTTAGTATGTTTTTGACATATTTTGGCAGGAGTATAATTATACCTTTTCTGACGGTTTATCATACCACCCATCTGATTTCCCAAGCTATTAAAAAAAGAAGAGAGATCTCAGCGTAGAATAACAACATTTGCCATCTAGCCAGAGGAATTTTTATCAAATCTATCGGGTGATTCAGGGGAGCAGGCTAGCGAAATCTAGCCAGAGGAATTTTTGTCAAATCTGTTGGATGATTCAGGGGAGCAGATTGGCGCTGGCGAATAACAACATTCACCATCTAGCCAGAGGAATTTTTATCAAATCACTCGGATGACTCAGGGGAGCAGGCTGGCGTTGGCGAATAATAACATTTGCCATCTAGCCAGAGGAATTTTTATCAAATCTATCGGGTGATTCAAGAGAGTGAGTTGGTGCTGGCGAATAACAACATTTGCCATCTAACCAGAGGAATTTTTATCAAATCTATCGGGTGATTCAGGGGAGCAGGCTGACGAATTGCAAAGCTCTAGTCCCCTTTTCACTGTGGTTTCTAGATAATCTCTCATTATATTCAGATCCACCTCTTCGAAGGAAAAATTATCTTCCGCCGTGCCCTCCAGTGCGAAACCATTTAACTTTATCATCATATTGCCAAGCTTGCATAGGGCCGAAAGAACATTTTCATTTTTTCCCAGCAGCAGGCTAACCATGTCCTCCTTATTTTCTGGCATGTTATCGCCATTCTTTAGGGCGTCGATTTTTTCCTCCAATAGTCCTATGATAACAGCAATTATTTTCCTAATTCTTCTGAGTTCGCAGGCAGATTCTTCATCCACATAGATTTTCTTCATGCCCAGGGATTTTTATTTTGAACACGCTTTGCTAGGAAAGCCGCTCCACAGCTAATTTAAAACTCAATCTGTTGCTCCAACTTGAATTTATATCACTCCGCAGCTTTAGTTCATTTTCGATGGGGAACACACTAACAATCCTCAAATTTTCAAAAATAATCCCTCGAAGACTGATAATTATCGCCAGTACCTTGTCAGAAATTTCTAAAATTTGGAGATTATTTTCATTTCTATCAAGTATTTTTATTTCAATTTTTACTGTGACAGCATCGTAGCCAAAATTCTGCCTGGTCTCGATATCATCCATAGATATCAGTATGTATGGAAAAATGACATCTCTGGGGAGATAGGAATAGACACCAACATCCACCCCATAGTCTTCTCCCGACAGTTGGCCGTACAGTAACTTTTGTACATTTCTAACTATGTCCATGAACAAATATTTATTTTGGACTATGCTACAGGAGCTCGAAGAATGGGGAAGTATTAAATACTCTATTCCATTTAGGAGAAAAACTATTTAGGAAAGAAAAAACCCATGAATCACGAATTAAATTCACTATTTCCTAACTATTTCTTCTCGACCCCATCTCCCAGTACAAAATAAACATAATCTTGAATTTCTACGGAAGAATTATTTGTCTTTGCAAAATCACTGAGAAGATCTGAAATTTTAATTTTGTTATTCATAACAAAAATTTGACTCAGCAGGCAATTTTCTTCGTAGAATTTTTTCAATTCCGATGAAATCATTTTTTCGATAATATTCTGGGGTTTGCCTGAATTTTTTGCCCGCTCTGCAAAAACAGTGCGCTCCCTCTCCAGCCTCTCTGCGGATACGTCGGACTCCCTGAAAAATTCAGGTTTGGAGGCGGCTATGTGCATGGCCAACTGTTTACCCAGCTCTCCGAGTTTATCCACGGGGCCATTAGAACTCAGAGCCAACAGCACCCCTATCTTACCTAGATTATCAGACACTCTGTTATGCAGATAGAAAGATAACACACCATTGCCGCTTAATTCGAGAGTTTTTCCCCTTCTCAGTTGAATGTTTTCACCAATTACATTGATTTTATCTGCAAATTCGTCGGCAATTTTTCCGAAGGCACAGGGCTGATTTTTAATCTCTTCTAGGTAATTGGCGGAATTTTTAACTTTCAGAGCAGCTTTCGCTGTGTCTAAAACTAATTCCTGAAATTTTTCATTTCTCGCTACAAAATCAGTTTCGGAGTTTACCTCCACTATGGAAGCTACCCTACCGTCACTGTAGATCCCAATGAGCCCATCTGCAGTGATCTTCCCACTTTTTTTGGCTGCCGAGGAAAGTCCTTTTTTCCTCAGCCACTCAATTGCCTCATCATAGTTACCATTTGTGTTAGCCAAAGCTGAGCTGCAATCCGCAACTCCACAGCCCGTTGACTCCCGAAGCCTCCTAACTAGAACTAGATCTACCATTTTCCTGTCCCATTGTTTGTTAATATTATTCTATAGTCTGGGGAACGCCGATGGATGAAAATTTATCCGTAGAATCGACATATATATTCGCCGGAGCATTCTCATCGCCCTTCGCTTCACCCCTCGCTTCACCCGTAGTGCCCGAGGAGCGACTGTCTTCTCTAGCTCTTTCTCGGGTACCCCTTCCTCTAGGAAAATCCCTACCATCACCCGCACCAGAGGCCCCTGGAGCGGATCTTCTATTTGGCAATTCGGGTTTCGGTTTTGGTGGTTTTACATCCCTAAGAGTATCGGCTATTATTCTACAATACAGCTGTATAGATTTTATGGAATCATCATTTCCCGGTATTGGATAGTCCACCACCTCTGGGTTTGAATTTGTATCCACTATGGCCATTATAGGAATCCCTAGCGCCTTCGCCTCATTTACCGCAAGGGATTCTTTCAGAATATCGAAGACAAACAGAAGATCCGGAAGAACGCCCATGGTCCGTATGCCGTTAAGATTATTGGTTAATCTCACCAGAGTTTTATTTAAAACCACCTGCTCTTTCTTAAGTATTTTGTTACTCTCATCGCCAAGTTGATTTTCTATGGTCTTAATTTTTTTTATTGACTGGGAAACCGTTTTCCAATTCGTGAGCATACCGCCCAGCCATTTGTGAGTCACATAGAACTGGTCGATCTCTTCAGCTAAATTTTTCACACTTTCGGCCCCCTGTTTCTTTGTGCACACAAAGAGTACTCGCCCTCTTTTTCTGACTATTTCTTTCAGAATCCTCATAGATTCGGTCATCAGTATGGCGGTTTGCGTCAGATCGATGATATGAATTTTATTTCTTACACCATAGATATATGGCGCCATCTTAGCATTCCATCTCATGGTTCTATGGCCAAAATGGACACCGGCATCCAGCAGATCTCTCATGCTAAACAATGGCTTTTTTATTTCTTCGCTCTCCTGTGCTGCCGTTTTCTGATTTTCATCGAAAGCAACCTCATCTCCCAAAGGAGTAACATCCTCTTCTTCCACTATAACTTACCTCGGTTGAACACCTACCAGTTATCCGCCCATCTGGGCCACCAAAGCATCCTGGTATGTATTATTTTAATAAAATCTAATAAAAGTTACCCTAGACTATTTCTGTCTATGGAAAAGTCAAATTTTTCGTTTTCCCCGCAGGCTGTTCAGAAACAATAGCCCCAGAAAGGTATGCAAAATACTAGGGGGAATAAAATAACACAAACCCCTGGAATATGATTCTAAAAATCCCACGAAACTATTGACTTTTCACATGCCCAAAATACCCTAGAAAAAAATCGTGTTACTATGATAAATGTTGAAATTCTAGAGCACCCGCTGGTGTCTCATCATCTTTCAATAATTAGAGATCGCCGCACCAGCGCAGATCTATTTAGAAATTCCATTAGAAAAATATCAGAGTTCCTTCTTATGGAGGCAACTAGGAATTTACCCCTTCGAAAAACAACCCTGGAGACTCCTCTGAGTAAAATGGAAGTAGAGATTATCGACGACAGTAGAACAATATTCGTATCTGCTGTGATGAGAGCGGGAGCCATTATGCTCGAGGCGGCCGCTAGCCTAATTCCCGGAGCCGTACTGCAACATCTCGGTATCTACAGAGATGAGGAGACCAGCAGGCCAGTTTGGTACTATAATCGTCTTCCCGCTGAATTTAAGAAACCGGAAGACACACTACTGTACATCTGCGATCCCATGTTGGCAACGGGAGGCACAGCCACTGAAGCTATAAAAATGTATCTGAAGAGAGGCCTGAAAGAAAAAAATATAACATTTGTGTGCGTCATAGCCGCCCCCGAAGGAGTAAATAAACTTTCTGCTGATTTCCCAAATATAAAAATAAGAACAGCAGCTGTGGACGAAAAGCTAAATAACAAAAACTACATAGTTCCTGGACTAGGCGATGCCGGGGACAGAATTTTCAACACTCTGTACTAGAACTCTGCTGGAGAGGCGCAGAACATGCTCCGTGTGGCCTGGAAAGCATGACTTCTTTCCACCACACCACTCCTCCAACTAATTATTCTAATGATTCCAGATGAAAAATAGATTTTTTTCTAGGAGCCAAATGTGTTTCCAAATTTTTTCTTAAATTTAGAAACCTGATTGTTGTTAACGTTAACAAAACTACTCTTGTCCTTTCGCCAGGCAGGGTGATTTGTGGGATCAACATCTAACTTCATCACCTCTCCCTCACCTCCCCAGGTGGATTCGACCTCTATTTTCTGTCCATTTGAGAGCACCAGCCATACCTGGTGACAACTCGGATGTATATCTTTTTTTGGCATTCGTATTCCTAAACTCAGTGGAACTAGGGTACTATTCCAAGTCTAAATGTCAATTAATTACTCTCCACCGAACTTTTTATTTTCCCCTATCCATTTCTTTGCCAATCTGTCCGCCAGGTTATTCATTTCACTATCTCCATGGCCTTTGACCCAGAACCAGCTCACACTATGCAGCTTTACCAAACTATTCAGCCTTTGCCACAGTTCAAGATTCGCTACCACTTGTTTTTTTGAATTTTTCCAACCATTAGTTTCCCAGACCTTTAGCCACTCACACATGCCTCTTTTTATATACTGACTGTCCGTATACAGTTCAACCCTGCACCTATACTTTAGGGCCTCCAGAGCCTTTATGGCCGCCGTAAGTTCCATCTGGTTGTTCGTGGTGTTTCTGCTTCCTCCATAAATTTCCCTGGTATTTTCACCATAGATAAGCACCGCGCCCCAGCCTCCAATGCCCGGATTTCCAGAGCAGGCTCCGTCCGTATAGATCACCACTACTTTATTTAATATTTCTGTCATGATAAAGATCCACTATCGTATCTCTGATGGCCCGTTGTTCCCCGGGAAGCATCCTAGCAAACAGTTCCGGACTAATGTAGTCAGCTATTTTCAAAAATCTGGTATTCTGTTCTCTTCCCCTTTCGAAGGTAACCATTTCACAATCGTTTTTGCCCATCTGCTCTAGCTCCGCATCCGAGAATCGACCCACATCTAGTGTAACTCTAGTGGAATTAAAATATTTTTCCATGATAAAAAATGGATTCATGTTTCTATCTGGTTTTTCCAGAAAAAGTTCTGTGCCATCCTCACAGTCCACATGAAAGGGCAGAATTCTATCCCCTCCATATAGATCCTCAAAAACAATCTGAAAATCCTCATTTATCAGAGTAACCTCACCTCTGAAAAGCAAACCCCTAGAGTAGCTAGCACTATTCAGATAGAAAACCGGAGAATTCGCAAACTTCGCCAATTTTATAAGCTGCCTCTGGCGAATTTCCTTCGATCTTGGGCCATTACTATCCAAACACAGGACATAATTTGGTTTAATTTCCCTCACTAGAAATAGATTAAAATTTGTATAGATATCATCTGATAGAAGTACTAAAAATTTTTTACCCCTATGGGTAAAATACTTCAAAAATCTATTTTTCTCAAAATATCTATAGTCCCCAAAAATATTTGTCCTATCTATCTCCTTTCTAAAAATTTCTGTATCTATAGAGCCACTATCAATAAATAGAGCCGCATCTCTCAGCACCATCCCAGAACTTTCATCATTTTCACGAATTATTTCCTCCAGAGGGCTACCCATAAGTATTTTTGTTCCCCCAGCCTCCGTAAGGGCAATAATTTTCTCCAAATATTTCATAAGCTCCTCCCTGTAGCCATTATCGAGAAAATCATCATCCACAGAGAAACCACTGAGCGCCAATCTTGGGAAAATGATAATTTCTAAATTATTCGCCAGCGCCTCTCTGTACAACTCCTCTATCCTATGAAAATTATAGTCTGGCCGGGCATTCCTAGCGTAAAATCTCGCCATACCCAACTTCATTTTTCCTCTCCCAAAATAGTCTCATAGACTAAAAAGGCTTCCAGCACTCTCTGAAGATATTCCCTAGTTTCACAGCTCGTAATAGACTCCATCCAATCAATGACAAATTCTATATCCTTGCCTCTCGGATCCCCAAAATCCTCCAGCCATCTGCCCACTAATCCTGGACCAGCATTATAGGAAGCTATCACCAGAACCTTCGCCCCATTAAATTTTTTGTTCAGCTGTTTTATGTAATAATCAGCTATTTTTATATTATATTCCAAATCACTTTTGAGCCTATAGGCACTGTACTTTATATTCAAATCTCTACAGATCTCCCTAGCAGTGGATGGAATTATCTGCATTAGACCTTTTGCCATCATATTACTCTCGGCATACCTCACAAAACCACTTTCCTGTTTAGCTATAGCATGGATCAGCGCTCTATTGACATTGGTTTTTTTCACAGTCTTCATAAGGGGAAAAATATTATCCATAAAAAATACCTTTCTCCTACTAGCCTCTATGGACATAGCGAATGTCAGTGTATCATCGTCAAGAGTCTCTATTATCTTTATAAGCCCCGCTATTTCCCCCTCTGTCTTCAGTATTGTAGATATAAGCACTGTGAATATATTTTTAGCCTCCTCTCTCCCATTTTCATAGCTATGGCATAACAGCGCATATCTCACCAGCCAATTCTTCCTGAGATTCAACATATCATCCTGGGTTACACTGGGAGCTTTCGGAAAAGGAATACTGGGAATTTTAGGTTCAACCCCCTCCGGCTCAAGATCCTCTATTCTATAGAGAGCCAACTGGCCATAGAATGTCAGAGGGAATTTAGAGGAAATTCTATACCAGCTAACGCCATCATTCCTTTTGCCCATTTCTTCGGCCGTCCGTCCAAGCCAATAGGCAGCCTTGGCTCTACTGATGGGCCTTTTCACATGTCCATAGAGATCCGTAAAATGTCTATAGGCATTGTCATATTTTTTAACATATCTAAAGGCCAACCAGCCAGATAGCCACAGTATATCGGCGCGCTCCCCCTCTGCTAGATGGCTATAGCCACTAACCAGCTCATAGGCTTCCCTATACCTTTTCATTTTCATCAATTCTCTAGTCTGGGTCACAACTAGACTATAGCAAAACTGCGCATATTTCGATTTCCTCATAGACTGTCTATTCAGAATCCTAATGGTTTCCTCCATAGACCCACTAGATTCAAAATATTTAGCCCTAGCGTAGAGCAGCGCTCCATTTTCCAGTAGATTTTTAGATACACCCTTCATAATTTCATCCAATGAGGCCGGATAATTACCCATTTTTATGATGGTGGAAAATAATTCTCTATACTGCTGGTCAGCTATCATAGGCAAAAGCCCAGCCAGTGTTTTCAATTGCCATCTATAGACCAGCAGTTCCGCCCTCTCTATAATATTCTTTTCACTAATCTTATCATTAAAACTATTCAGAAAAATTTCCTGATCCTCAGCAGGAAAACTATTATTTATCCAGCTATTTCGAACCTTTCTATTTAGATTTTCCCTAGCCAACTCCAATTCTTTCTGGCCTCTGTTCCCCACTCCCTCTATTTTAGCTCCCTCATCCCTCAGAAGTTTTATCAGCACATTTACATCTTTACTCTTAAATTTGTTAAAATAATCAGCCACATCCGAGAATTTAACAATATTATTCAGATAATAGAATTCTATACGCCGATTCAGAAGCTCAAACTCTCTGAGGAAACTATTTTTAGAATTGAATTCTATCATATCTATAATTTCGCCCCTCGGCATATTGAAGACAACTTTAAATTTCTTAATTTTTAGATAGACCCCAAAGGCTTTTCTATAGCCCTCACTCTTTACGTTTTTCAGCAGAGCCTCTGCCCTCTTCCAATTTTTAGCAGCTATATTTTTCCTAATCTGCCTAAATATATTCTCATCATCCCTCCCCGGAAGATATTTTTTAACATCAACCGCTCCATGTTTTTTTATAAATAAATTATCATTACCCCAGGCATTACCAATGAAAATAGAAAATATCAGAACCCGTAAAATTATTCCTAACCGAAACATCTAGATTGTAATATTAAAAAATGTATCTACCATCATTATAATAAATACGACTATTCATATGTCAAAAAAAGAAGGAAGTGTCGATGAGCCAACCAACGTGATAAATTCTCCATTTTTTGGTGCTCTAGAAAATCTCGAAACGGTCCCCTATCTGAACAACGACGGCGATGCTGTGCAGGACATCCTATCAGAATTCGAAAAAAATACCAGAGGACTACGGATGGGTCTTATCACCAAAGATAGTGCTGATGCTAGCAATGTGTTGGATGTCGATTTTAGCGGAAACAATGGTGTAGAAAACAGCCCGGAGACATAGAGCTAGCCGCTTCCAATAGCGCCCGGGTGATCTAGCCGAAGACCAATTCGAATTAATTCAGTCTCTATCCCTTGCATTTTTCTTTCCAAATGTTATACTACAGAGACAGTGAACTAATAATGATTTTTGTGAAAAAAACTTATTTGTTGGGTTTGTTTTTGTTTTTTCTCTCTGGTTCTCTAGCCAACGCCTCTGGTCTAAGAAGTAAAGCGGGATTCGAGATTCTTTCGAAATCTAACTACGAGTGTATGAGGTCGAGGTTACATGAAAACGAAGACCTTATGCTCATATCTATGGAAAATTATATGAAATCTCCGAATTCTCGGGAGTCGGCGTTTCAGGTCTGCATGGGTGCCTATGTGTGCGGCTCTAGACTAGAGAGGTCTTTTATAGAGGATGAGCTGGCTAACATTGGCGATGTGGTGATGCAAGCTCAAAGTCTTCTCAAAAGAGCCTATGGGCTGAAGAAGAGTGCCACCATGGCCGAGGTGGAGAAATATGAGGCAAAGGAGCTTGCAAAGAAAGCCGGTAAAAAATAGCAATTGGGAGCCAGAGAGAATTTGTCTAGAATAGAGGAGGAACTGACTAGCTGGTCAGGAACTCCAGTCAGTTCAATTAGGAGTGTCGAGATAGGTAGTGTCGTCGATGGGCCGAGAGAATTCCAGGAAAATTCACCAATTTAGCTGCTAAAAATAATAACTAACTGGAAAAAATATTTCTTGCATTCAACACAAAAATGTATATTATAACCCATAATTATAGCTTCTTAGGAAAAGAATAGGGCAAAAATTATGGATAAAAATGACCTTGGCCACAGTAAAGCCACTGGCAACATCGACGCCTTCGGCATCGACATCTCCGTCGACGCTCCCCCCGACACTGACCCCAGTATCGGCAGCACCGGTAGCGACACCGGGAGTAACAACCCCAGTACCGGCAACAGCGGCAGCGGCGACATTAGAAGCAATAACCCCAACAGCGGCGGCGCCTCCCCCGGCACCTCCGACACCAACATCGGGGGCGACAACTCCAACTCCCCCAGCCCCACCAATGCTACTCCTAGTAACTCTAGCAGCGACATTGGGGACGGCACCGGCACCGGCAGCGGCATCAACAACTCCGGCAACAGCGGCAGCGTCGGCAGTACCCCCTCCAACTCCCCTAGACTAAAGCAAAACCAAAAACTAGCCAGCACATATCTCAGAAACATTCTAACCAGATACTATAGAGCAGAGAGAAATTGGCAGAGAGACCTAGAGTCAAGAATAGTCTATAGAGACGAACCCTACAGTCTAAGAAATCAACTTAGTCGCCAGCGGAGATATCTAAGGGCCTCTCTGAGAGGTCTAGGGAAGTTAAACTGGGGCTTTGACACTATAGTTAGTCTGGATGTGGTTCTACTGTTTCTAGTGGGACCTCTAGTAAATTTTATCAGTGACAGATACTATTCTCTAGACCAGAGGCTGGTGGACAGGATAGTGATCATTTCTAAATATCTAGCTCCACTGATAACATTTATTCTCTCCAGAGAGTTTCTAGCACTGCTGATAACTCTAGTTGTCTCTCTTCTGATGCTAGCTCTACTGAACAGCATATATTTTCTCCTTAGAAAGTTACCGAAAATAGGAGCTAGACTACTACTTCTCTATGCCGATGGGGTAGCCGGAAGAGCTGGTATACTGAAATGGTCAAATTCCCTTAAATTCTGTCTTATCTGGCTCAATGGAATACTCTATCTCTGTATGGGTCATCTTATGGTTGCTCTCAGCACCATCGGAGCTAATATAGTTTCTTCTGTTAGCACTTCTCTAGTGGGACTGGTGGATAGAACTCTAGGGGCCGTTTCAAGATCTACCAGTAGAGTTCTAGCTCTGAAATCTACTCTAGCCTCTAAAATCATAGACAGCAGTAGAACCAAAGGTCTAGTGCTGACTCTCAGAAAACATGAAACATCTCCTAGAACCAAAAAAACAGGTCTTCCCACAGAGTCCAGAGGAAGAAGTATCAGAAAACATGAATCATCTCCTAGAACCAAAAAAACAGGTCTTCTTGCGGTGTTCAGAATAAGCATCGATAGAATCCTCTCTAGAATTAGAAAAAGAATGGCTAGGATGAGTTCTGGACTTAGCTCTAGAAGATCCAGAGATATCTCCTCGGCTGCCAGTTCCCGAGAGAGAACTACTAGTCTAGGGAGCCGAGGGAATGCTAGCACCAGAGCAGCATCTCTAGGGAATGGAATTGGAAATGCTGGAGATAGCACAGTAGATTCTAGAGCTAGCCCCAGTTCTAGAGAGACCAGAACAAATCCCAGAGACTCTACAGAAAACCCAACACTCTCTAAAAATAATCCCCCTAGAGAGAACAGCAGTCTAGGGACTTTCCCTTCGAATACCAATTCAATTTCTCCTCTAGATTCCTCCGGCCAGAAGAATCTGACAAATTCTCTCTCCCATCCAGAGACACAGAAGTCCACAGACTCTGAGAAAAATGGAAATAGCCCATCCCAGAACCATTATCTCCCCGGTGACCCAGCCCTAGCTAATCTAAGAAACCATAACTTCGATGGTCTAGAGGCTCTTCTCAATGGAGTCCACAGAGTCCTAACGGGCAGAGAGGGCAACATCGATCTGGACGGAGATGGCTACTCGGCCGGTAGACGTCTAGGAGATGAGACCCCGAAAGAGACATCGAAGGAGGCTACTCCAAAGGAGACATCGAAGGAGGTAAAAAATAACCCCCTGGGAGGGGAACAACCAAAAGTGTCCGCCCCCCCCCCAACATTTTCAGAAACAAAAACAAAAGAGACAGGGGTCTCTGCAGGTGAAGATATTATTGAAGCTTCCATCTCCATGGACCTTGAAAAGAATGAAAAACCTAAATCTTCAAATGCTTTCAGGAACAAGTTCCAGCAGCGCAGGGAGGCTCTCCAGACATCACAGGAAAACCCACCAGCTCCAGCAAAAAAACCCTCCCGCTCCCGAAGCCTTACCTAGCTGGATCACCCGGAGATCTCCCTAGAAACTTCCCAGTTGGCCTCTAGACGAACTGACTGGAATTCTCTGGCCAGTTAGCAGTTGACCAGAGGAGTTCCTCTCTATATTTTCCTAAACACCGAAGGGCGTTCCCAGCAACTCTGACAGGAGATCCCTTTCACTTCCAAATCCCTCTCCAGCCAGCCTATCTGGAGGTTGCCGAAAGCATTCCAGCTACCCCCTAGACAAGCCAGCTGGAGTTCCTGACCAGCTAGTCAGTTCCTCCTCTATTCTAGACAATTTTTCTCTGGCTCCCAATTGCTATTTTTTACCGGCTTTCTTTGCAAGCTCCTTTGCCTCATATTTCTCCACCTCGGCCATGGTGGCACTCTTCTACAGCCCATAGGCTCTTTTGAGAAGACTTTGAGCTTGCATCACCACATCGCCAATGTTAGCCAGCTCATCCTCTATAAAAGACCTCTCTAACCTAGAGCCGCACACATAGGCACCCATGCAGACCTGAAACGCCGACTCCCGAGGATTTGGAGATTCCGCACAAGTTTCTATGGCCGAAAGCATAAGATCTTCGTCTTCATGTAACCTCGGCCCCATACTATCATAGCCCTCCTTCGAAAGGATTTTAAATCCCGCTTTACTCCTTAGACCAGAGGCGTTGGCTAGAGAACCGGAGAGAAAAAACAAAAACAAACCCAACAAATAAGTTTTTTTCACAAAAATCATTATTAGTTCACTGTCTCTGTAGTATAACATTTGGAAAGAAAAATGCAAGGGATAGAGACTAAATATTTGGAAAAAAATGTAGGGGATAGAGACTGAATTAATTCGAATTGGTCTCCGTCTCTAGTCTCTAGTCTCTAGTCTCTAGTCGGTGAACTTTCCTGGAATTCTCTCGGACTAGTGCCGGCAACAACATCCTCGCCAGCACCATCACTCCCGCCACCGACCCCAACACCGGCAGCGCTGGCAATAGCGACAACAGCGGGGGCAGTTGCACTGGTGACAACACTTATAAATGAATTGGCTGAAATAAAAATTTTTCTGAAATTTTTTTGAATAAACTTCACTGGATTTTTAAAAATTTCATTGTATAATTACTTTGACTTCTAATCGAAATTCATATTAAAATGAGTGGTGATGAGACTGAAAATGAAAAAAGTGGCGCGGGATTCAAAATTTTTTCGAAGGCTGAATATGATAGTATGGGCCCTAGGCTAAAGTCGGATGAGGACCTTATGCTCGGGGCTATAGAAAGTTATATGGAATCTCCAGATACTCTTGAGTCGACGTTCCAAATTTGTGTAGGCTCCTACGTGTGTGGCTCTAGATTGGAGAGATCTTTCATGGAGGATGAACTGGCCAACATTGGTGATGTGGTGATGCAGGCCCAGAATGTGCTCAGAAAGGCCTATGGGCTAGAAAAAAGTGCCACCATGGCTGATGTGGAAAAATATGAGGAAGAGGAACGTAAAAAAGAATATAAAGGCATCGATGTGTTCAAAAAATGCCAAATTCCTAGCAATTCGACGGCTAACACTACTAACACTTTAACAGCCAAAACCCCAGCGAGTAAAAATGGAATGGAAAGGGGCGGCTAATCTAGACTCGAAGGTAATGTGTGGGAGTAGGAACCTCTGCAGCTTCTCTGAACAAAATTTATCTTGACTTTAGTATTAGCATCCACTATACTATCTCCATAGATACGGTGGGGTCCTAGACCGATGGGGATGGTTGGGAGAGGCTGTCGACCCTAGTCAAACGGAGACCCGTGATTTGTTTTTTTGTGTAAAAGTGTATGATTGCTCTTAGAAAAATCGAGGTTGTCTATGCTCTAGTCTTTTCTCTGTTGGTGTCCTGCGGACCGACTATAAAAACCGAAAGAGTTTCCCTTGATAAATCTGATAGTCTGGCGTCGGATATAACTGATAAATGGGTGGCCAGAGATACCGAATTGGCGATCAGTGATGTGCTGAAGCAACTGAAAAATCATGGGGGTTTTCAGAGATATTTGGCGAGACTTGGGAGAAGACCTAGGATTTTCATAGCGGAGGTCCAAAATCAGACCGCTGAGGCCTATTTTCCAATAGGTGATCTGAATGATGAACTGCTGAATGAATTTTCCTACTCTGGAGATTATGTCCTTTTGGATGTGGCCGCGAGAGAAAAAATTCTGGGGGAACTCAAATATCAGGCCGGCGGGATGGTTGATCCAAAGCAGATCAGGAAAATAGGTAGAGCGTCGGGATCGGATCTTATGATATTTGGGGATATAAGAATGAAACCGGAAATGTTCAGAGGAAAAACTCTGAAGGATTACACGGTTAACCTGAGAATAACCGATATAGAAAGCGGCGAAGAGGTCGCGCGGGTTAGATATAAAATAAGCAAATACTCGGAGAAGAAAAACTATTCCTGGTAAATTGCGAACTGTTCCCGCTGGAGGACTAGTGAGACGCTGGGTGTTCCCTCTGTTGTTGGTTCTGTGCTGTTCCTGTGCAGTGCAAAATGAAAGGGAAACACGCTCTCGTCTGCTGAGGAGTTTGTCCTCGTCGGACTATCACAGGGCACTGGAGGTGGTCCAGAGTGATGATTTTTATTCGGAGGAAAGGTCTGAACTTCTTAGAGAATTGGAAAGGGGGACTGTTCTCTATCTCACAAAAAATTACTACCAATCTCTCCAGAGTTTTAGCCGGGCTCATGCGAAAAGTGATGAATTGTTCACTAGAAGTCTGAAGGGAAAATTGAAATCACTTCTGGCGGAAAATTTGGATAATTATTATGGGGAAAGGTACGAAAGGTCTTTGATTAGATTCTATGAGTCTCTGGTGCACTATAAGCTCTATAGAGGTGGTTTCTATGAGGCCCATAGGCTAGATAATGATGGAAAACGTACGCTAGTACCAAAAAAAATACTGACAGAGGCCGAAAGAAAAAAACACCTGATGAGTGCAAGAAGCATCCTAGTCGAATGGGACAGTCTGATGTCCTCCTACGGAGCGGATTCGGCTGGAAAATCCACCTATAGGGCGGATCTGTGGGCTAAGCTGTGGGCGGCCTTTATCCATGAAGAAGTTGGCACGAAGGAGGACAGGCAGATAGCGCTGCAGCTCTATAGAGATGCGAAGGATGTGCTTCTGAAAAACTATAGTGCATACCCCTCATACAATGAAAAATATAAAAATTTTAATGATAATTTTTCAAAGTTTGCCGCTATGCCCCTGGATATGGTGCGGACAAAATTTATCAGCAACACCGCGGCGGCTAAAGATGTTTTAGCCTTTATAGATTCGAAAATAACAAAATTAACGGAGAACAAAAAGGATAATTTCACCGTTGTCCTGACGGATAACTTTGTCAGCCCCAGAAAAGCAAAAAAAATCAGGGTGGGCGTGCCTCTAGCTGCGCTGTTGGCTGCGGGAAACAATAGCCAGGATTTTATTCGTTTCGTTAGAAATGTGCTATTTAATCTAGAAGCTGCCGGTCTTCCAACAGTAGAGTTTGAACTTCCCTACATAGAGCCAGATAGGGAACAAACACCCTACGTACTAGATATCTTTGAAAAAAATGAAGGAATAAGCCAGATGTGGACATTGCCGCTAAACCTTGTGGAACCAGTGACTGACATTGCCGTTAGATCGCTGGACGAAAAGATAGTCTCTAGCCATGCCAAAATCATAGCCACGGTCACTGCAAAATATGCGGCCGCTATGTATAGTGCCTATAAAATCTACCTGAGCAGAAATGGAGATAATCTTGGAAAAATGCTCGCCCTGTTGGCCTATGGGACGGCCTCAAAAACTATAGCCAAAACTACCAAGGCTGATCTTAGACAGTGGAATAGTCTGGCCGCTAGAATATACATTGGGAGTATCAGGCTAGAGCCCGGTGAATATTTTTCGTCACTAAATCTAGTTGACAGGGATATTGGCATCGGAACAGGCACTTTCACTATTGGCCATTCTAACTCAGAATTCATAGATATAAATATACCTTAGAAAGACATAGATTTTCCACCGGGTTTTTTTGCTTCGTTTTCTTTTAATTTTAAGGCCACTTCTTTAATATGCTTAACTCTCACATTACTAGGAGGGGTGAATGCTCTCTCTAGAACCATTCTAACCTCGAACTTTTTGCGGTCCTCAATAAAGGAAATCTTGCTTTTCACAGCATCTATCTCCTTATCTATCTCTAAAGCATTTATCTCCCCCTTATTTTTCTCCTTGTTCTTCTCCAAATCATCTCGTTTTTTCTTCAGCGGAATTAATCTTGCTTCCAACACTTCCATTATTTTTTCTTGAATCTCTCTCCTTTCTGCTTTAAAGGCAAGAAGTTCATTCATCCGCTTATCCTCTATAGCCACGCCGCTAAGTCTGGCCTCATCTAGCGTCTTTTCACTCTCACTGTATCCTATGATAAAACCTGGCATATCAAATACGGCACGAGAGTCTCCTCTCATCGGCCCATTTAATTTTATTTCGGGTGTATTCTCCGTGTAACAATTAAATTCGCCTAGGATACTATCGAAGGCTTCGGTTGCACTCGACTTGCCAGTGGATGTCATTTTATCTTTTATATGATCACATATTGTATCGGTAAATTGTAAGGCATATGATATACAATTAAAGGTATCTTTCTGTATTTCAAGATCATATATTTTGTTCTTCTTGGATTTTATTTGCTCTTCCAGCCCGGGATCTTCCCTATAGTCTTTTCGCCTATCGACAAGTTCGCACATTTCCTTCATTAGTCTTTTAGATGTCGGTGTATTCGGATAACGTACATTAAATTTGTTTTTATCAGAGTAGATTTCGTCAATATATTCGTTTTCTTCATTAATGTAGGAATCCATCACGTATATTTCTGTTTCATCGGTAGCTTTCTCATATTTTTTCAAAACCAGTGTAGTGTGGCTGAGCCCATATATAATATCAAACCCTGGACCAGATGTCGGTTCAATTTTATCTGAAGAACCTTTCCCACTGCAGTCAATAACATTAATGGGTAATTCTCTAGAAATGTCAGGGAATTTTTCTTTCAAAATATTGGCCATAATTTTTACAAATTCTAGCGGGAAATATTCTTTATTTATATCAAATGATTCATCCAACAGTTGGCTTTTCCTCAATATTTTGATATTCTCTTTAGTAACTTCATCAACTTTCTCCAACCTTTTACTTTTTTCATTATATTCAAATATTTTATTCTGAAGTAAATCTTTCTCTGATCCTAAATCTAGATCTTCTGAATCCAAAAATTCTAACAGTCTTTTCCCCAAATCTTCTGACATATAAATACCCTCTAGGGGATTAAATATAAAATATATATATAAAAAATAATTTTTAAAAGGCAAGCATTTATGAAAAATATTTAACTTTTTTGGATTATTTTATCATATTTACCAGCCGTGAACTAGCCCAATCACTGGAGATGATTAGGTCTCCAGGAACTCGGCCCAGCCAGAATGATGCTTAAAAAAGATTCTCCACTATACTTTTCCAAAGCTCCGCTGGCAAATTCCCACCCATGATACTGTTCATGGGCTGGTTCCCATCGTTGCCAATCCATATGCCAATGACTATATCGTTTGCAAAACCTATAAACCAAGCATCGTTATTATTTTGGCTGCTGCCAGTTTTTCCGCCAATAAAAAATTTACTATCTCCGTTCAACATATTGTAAGCTATAGTTTTATCTAGTAGACTCTCTACTCCGGCCCTTCTGCCGGTACCATTTTCTACGGAGGAATAGAGAAGAAAGAGCATTTTTTCCGCCGTAGCTGAGCTATAGATTGGCTTTGTTTTTGTTTCTCTATTCCATGTGTACAAAATCCCATCGCTAGAGGACACATTTCTTATGCCGTGGGGAATGGCAGGAATACCGCCATTCAGAACAGTGGCATAGGCCGCCACCATCTCCAGCAGGGTACTTTCCTGACTACCCAGCACAATTGTCATGTCATTTCTAAATTTACCTCCTAGGCCAGATTTCCTGGCCATTTCTACCACATTTTTTAGACCAAACCGATCAGCAATTTGCACCGCCACAGAGTTTGATGATTTCATAAAGGCCTCCCTCACGGTCATCTGCCCTTCGTATTTTTTACCATAGTTTTCCGGATACCATTTCCCAATTTTTATAGGCTCATCCACAAAATTGTCATTTATTTCTAGGCCATTTTCAAATCCCGAAAGATACACGAACAGTTTAAATAGCGAACCCGTCTGTCTTTTGGCCCTCAGGGCCCTATTAAATTGACTCCGGCGATAGTCCCTACCTCCAACCATCGCCAACACTTCTCCATCTTTACTCATGGCCACTATGGCAATTTCTGCCCTCTGAATTTTTTCTCCCCGCTCCCTCAGAAATATCTCTAGCGCCCTACAAACCTCATTCTGAATGAAATTATCCAATGTGGTCACAACAGACATTTCACTCACAGTTCTACCCATAGTGATGTTTTTTAGTTGGCCCTTTAGCCAATTACTGAAGTAACGATTTTGTAGATTTCCGGTGGCCAACCCCATATTTTCCAACGATATGTCTGGAACTGTATGGGCCAATAGATCGCTCTCATCCAGGAAACCAGCATTGCGCATATTTAATATAACCTGGGTCATTCGGCCAATGGCCAGATCCCTGTCATTGGTTGGATTATATTTACTCGGAGCCTTCAGGATACCCACCAGCAGAGCGCATTCCTGTAAATTAAGTCTATCCACCTCCTTTCCGAAGTAAAATCTGCCGGCTTCTCTGATTCCATATTGGCCAGCCCCGAAGTAAACCTTGGACAGATATAGGGTCAATATATCTTCCTTTCTGAGGTATTTTTCCAACTCTCTAGTCAGAATTAACTCCCTGATTTTTCTTCCCGCCGTTCGCCTACTGTCTCCAATGAGAATTTTAGCTAGCTGTTGGGTTATAGTACTCCCCCCCTGCATCAGGCGCCCATTTTTCAAATTAATTAACATCGCTCGGGCTATTCCCTGGAAATCCACTCCTCTATGACTGAAAAACCTTTTGTCCTCCGTCGCCAGAAGAGCGTCCACCATATAGCTAGGTATATCTCTAAAATTATCCCTATTAATGCCAAACTCATGGGAAACATTAATTTTTTCCATACCGTCCGAATAGAACAGATCCACACTTTGCACGCTGCCACTGGCTACAATCTCATCTATGGTGGGCAACCCTTTTCTATAAAATTGGTAGACAACGACCGCGGCCACCAAAAACACCGAGGACGCCACTAGAAAATTTGCGCCAAAGCCCAGCAATCTGGAAAATATATTCCCTCTTTTCTTCAGAAACATTTTTATAAATAAATTTTTGACATATTAATCTAAAAATTCTCCAATATATATTAGCCTAGCCACAGTATTCTGAATTCAGCTAGAAAATCAAGTTTTTAAAGTTCCAAACATTAGGAAAAACTTGAAAAATAAAAAACCCTCAAATACTATTTCAAAGGTGTTTAGATGACTCAACTCAGTTGAGTTAATATTATTAATATAATAAGGAAAGCAAAGTGAAAGTAAATAAAATATTCAAAGGATTAGTTATTATTTTTTTCTTCGGAGCTCTGGGGCTACCACAATTGGCTTTGAGTGAGGAGAGAAGTTCCATAAATGATAAGAAGGAGAATGGAAAAGGAGAGGATGGAAAAGGAGAGGATGAAAAAGGAGAGGACGGAAAAGGAGAGGACGGAAAAGAAGAGAATGGAAAAGGAGAGAATGGAAAAGGAGAGAATGAAAAAGGAGAGGATGGAAAAGGAGGGAATGAAAAAGGAGAGGATGGAAAAGGAGGGAATGGAAAAAGAGAAGAAGAAGTTAGAAAAAGAGAAACAGGAGATGCGGCAAGACAAACGAACGATAACACCTCCAGCAAAGATGCTTTTTTCTCCGCTGTCCTAGCTAGCTCTAGAGCTCTATTCTCTAAAACCATAGCAAATGTTGGAGCTAACAAAAATAATTCCTACTGGGTTGATATTAACTACAATGAGTTCAAACACGATGAAGAAATCTCCATGGGCAGTGTAGGTGTTATCTTCGGTGCTAGTCCTATTCTAGAAAAAAACTATTCTATCTCTGGTTTTGTAAATATTGCACTGATTGATAGTCTACTACCCAAAGAAAATACCAAGAGTGGAAAATCTCAGGGTAATCTTGTGGCGGGTGGAATAACGGGCAGATACACCATATGTAATCTAGACATGGATGCTCTTATCTACGTTGGCTACAGTAATAACGATCTAGAGTTAGTCACTAACGAAAAAAAGAAAGACTATGGCTCCCATGATTTTGGTCTAGCTTTTGACTTTGGCTACAGATTTGATATCAATGAAGCATTTAGTCTAAAGCCTCTTGTCCAATTTAGCTATCTAAATTCCAATATAATTAAAGAGAAAACTCTGGAGTCTTACTTCGTAAAAGGCTCTCTAGAGAGTTCTGTAATTATCTCTAAGACAATAGGAGCTACTCTAGACATCGGCTATAACCATCTGATGCGCAGCCAGGGTACTGGCAAGGATCTCTACAGAGATAAGGATAGGCTAGATATAACTCTTAGACTAGAAAAATCTCTAATTAACGGAGATAAAGCAGCACTGGGTTTAACTGTGGGGCAGAACTTCACAACCCAAAACAAAAGCTTCAGCTTTGGCCTGGGCTATAGATTCCGCTAGTCATTTGATTTAATAATTAATTCTTTCTTCTAGCTCGGCCCTCCTCCGAAGGAGGAGGGCCTCTGGTAGGAGGCGAGGCGCCATCCGCCACCGGTAAAAAATATTGTAGCGGGGGGCAGCGGAGGCGGCGGACAGTCTTTTTCTTGCCTGTCTAGTCAGTAGGAATAGGCTGAAAACTAGAGAGAATGACGGGAGCTGCTGGAACACACGGCGGTGCGGCTGTCGACTGTCGTTTTTGTAGTATTTTTCTTGGATCTTTGGGGAAAAACATATTCCGGACAGGGAGTTTTCTAAAAAGAGATCTGATTTTTCTTGGATTTTTGGGGAAAAACATATTCCGGACAGGGAGTTTTCTAAAAAGAGATCTGACCATAATTTTTATTCTATTTGCCTCTGCGGAGACATCATGTCCAGCCGCGCCAAACCCCACCTAAATTAAAAATTAAATGAAAAAAAACTACTGGTGTTTCTGCTCGCTGTTTTAGCTGCCGGCGTTGACCATCGGGAAAATAAATATGAAAATATATGGTTGGAGAGAAAAGTGGCTCTATAATCCTGAATTTAACGGAGGATGGTAAGGCAGTTTCTACGGGAGAACCCATCCTCTTTTTTCTTAATTTTCCTATTCTTTCCGGAAAGAGCTCTTGAGATCCCGAAACTCTTCTTTCTTCTAACCACCTCTATATTCTTCAGATAATTTATTTTTGTACTTATTTTATTTAATCCGCTAGTACTGCAATCCTGGAATATATTCTCTATTCCCCTAGGGGGGCCTTGTTTTAGTATTTTATGACAAATAAACCAATGACAGAACGAGATCACTGTTTAATCTTTTTATGTGGTTGCCCCGGAGGTATTCGAACCTGCGCACCCCCATAGTTTTTCTGTCTAGAAAAAATAAACCTAACACTTTCACAATTATAGGTGTGAACAGTCACATAAAAATGTCTTTCCACACCCTTCTCAGCTATGGTATTTCCCCATTTAAAGGCTGGAAAAACATTATATACACCCATCGCCAGAACTGAGTCTGATTTTCTCAAAGTTTAGATATAATGGATATTTATCTCTATTTTTAACACTATACTGAATCAATATCACATCATCGCTGGCTGCATAGGGCTCTGTCCCACCATCTGGTGTGATGAAGAAGTCCTGATTAATTCCATAGAACTCTGGGTCATTCATCTCTACACTGTTTCCCGCGGCAGCACAAAGTACTCTAATTAGAATTATAGTTACACTATTTACCTGATAGATGACTTGTCCACCGTTTTTTGAGGAGAATTCGACCCCCAAAAAAATGCCGCAAAATATCTTCTAAATTTTTCAGGGGAACAAAGCCAACTGCTGACTCTGGATATAGTTCTACAAGTTTTCTGAGGAGAATTTGGCCCCAAAAAAATGCCGCAAAATATCTTCTAAATTTTCCAGGGGAACAAAGCCAACTGCTGACTCTGGATATAGTTCTATAAATTTTACCGATAGATTATATTCCATCACAAAGCCCAAAATACTTTTAATTTCTCTCTCTTCCTAGAGAGCTAATGCTATCAGCCAGAACTACATTCGATCCTACTTTTATTTCTCTCTCTTCCCAGAGAGCTAGTGCCACCGATCAGAACTACATTCGATCTTACTTTTATTTCTCTCTCTTCCTAGAGAGCTGATACTCTCGGCCAGAACTACATTCGATCCTACTTTTAATTTTCCCCTCTAGAGAGCTGATACTGTCTGTCAAAACTACATTCGATCTTACTTTTAATTTCTCTCTCTTCCTAGAGGGCTGATACTCTCAGCCAGAACTACATTCGATCTCAATTCAATAGTTGAGTTTCTTTTCCGCAGTCCAGCTGTATTGGCCACAGGTTTTTCCTGGATCACCTGTTTTGGTAATCCAATTGTAGACATCATAACCTGTGGAATGGAATAATACATCCATTCTGCCAATGTATTTGTAAAACTCATCACTCTGTTTATTCAGCAGAGAACCATTGGTCACAGCAGTTACATTGGCCAAATTGTCTTTTAGATTCTTGACTATGTCAAATCTATCTTCTCCTAGAGAGAATTCGCCACCAGTCAACGCCAGACTATCGTTGTCATATAAATTCCTTTAAACACCAAAAGCCGAACTGTGATCTTCGTAATCAGACTACCTAGCGAGGCCAGAGTCTCTCCTGTTCAGGCCCTCAGGATGGTAAAGACAGTAACCACAGTTGCGCTCCGAGAAAACAATAAATCCTAATTCTTACACGAACCTCTATCTGCAAACCTCCATTTATTATCTTCAACCGGTATTCTCTGTCAGAACAAAAATACCGTTTAAAGTTAGATATCTATAGTGTAACATATAAATTTTCCATGTCAATAACCTCTGCGCTGCCAGAATACCGGAATATCTTTTCTGGCATATGCATAAATTATTCACAGCATATGAGACATTATACTTCTCTACAAATTTACCCAGTCCATGCCCGGAAGCCTCTACACTGCCTGCTAGAATATTTTTTCTAGCCCAGAACTCCTCTTCCACTGTTCCATTGTCCTCCTCTACTCTCCCATGATATTTTGGACTGGATGATTTTAGAATAAATAGCTTTATTTTAATCTCTTCGCAGGTCTTTTTAGAGCATCTCATGGGTTCTCAGTATTCTAAATTCAGTCATAAAATCAAGTTTTTGAAGTTTCAAACTAATGGGTGGATTCACAGTCATGACAGCGCCAGAGGCCTCTGGAGAGATAGAAATAATCTAGAGGCAGCCCCTGAACTGGATAGTGGCCGCCCGGCTAATAGCAGATAGAACGCCACTAGATATAACTTTCGGGAGAAATTTTGCAAACTGGAGCAGAGACTTCGGTTTCAGTTTAGGCTATAAATTCCACTGGGTTCTGTCCAACTTCTCTCCCCCTCCTCTAGGGGAAAGAGCCCAGGAAAACCCTGGAAATTCGTGAGGAGAGTATAGCTGGATATTTGAGATATATATTCCAAAAAGTTATTTTTCTTTCATTTTAGTTGGCAGATCGTCGAGACAGCTTCCAAGATAGAACCACTCGGTACCAATCTTTGCACAGTCGTTACTTGGCATTATAATCAGACAATCTCGATCGGATATTATCTTTTTACCATCATCATAGACAGCCAGTGTTTCTCCAGCTCTCACGGGGTCCAGATGTTTATAATTTTTCGTCATAGAGCCTTCCTTTTCCTTCAGGAACATCTTCTCCATCACTATATATTTTGATCTGCCGGGGATAAGTTCTACTTTACCCTCCACTATTCCCAGGTATACGAGAGAGTTCAGAATAGCTTTCTCAGCTACCTCTACACAATCTCTATTGCTGTGATTACCACACTCTATGGTAACAGCTATTTTGCCGTTCTCTAGAGCATAGCCTCCAGAACTGTGGTCCCCGTCACCATAGATCTCATTCCAGCCAAATACAATGTGCTGAAAATCCTGCGCCAGAACAAATTTTTTGATTTCATCCGTATTTTTATCAAGAAAGGCAAATTTTGGTCCATCTGTTGGAATAGAATGTATGTCCAGTAGATAATCACATTTGTCTATTTCCTCGGCAATTATTTGGGCAATTTTTTCCTCATATCCGATAGGTTTTTTACTTTTTAGGATCACTCTGTTTAGATTCACATCTATAAACCTCTTTTTCCTAGCATAGGCCTCTGGATTACAGATTGGTATAAAGGTTACACTCCCCCTCTTCAGAGTCAAAAGACCATCCTTTATTTTTTTTATGGTATTATCTATACCCAGAGGCCCACAGATCTCATCGCCATGTACGGCGCCCAGAACCAACAGACTACTGCCTTTCTCGGGACTCTTAAATTTTATTATCTCTAACATTTCTGATATTTTTCAACGTTAATATTATAATTAATCCGACCAGGGTACCGGCAGCCCAGTTGACCGCCGATACCACGTCCACTCCATAGCACCGGAGCCTAGCCACTAGAATGTCTATGGAGATTGTAATGATATTTATTCTTCGTAAAGATTATATCCATACCAACACAATTCATTATCCTCAGGAGAATTATGGAAGCCAAGATCGTGATCAAAAATTTTTTTAACAGCTTTTAAACTCGCCTCATTATCTTTTAATACCTCTACCATCAGCATAAATTTTTTTTTGCCGGTAAGCTTATGTACAACATTTTTAATCTCATCTCTGAAATTCAAGAGGAGGCGACCCGCTATCCCATGTCTCCAGTGACTAGGCGAAACCATCAATGACTTCAGCTCAAAAATGGGTATATAGTCAGTACAATCTGCAATTCCAGCCCCAGGGCAGATTTTATTGTAGTGCTCCAGCATATTTTTCTCCAGAGTAAAATCAACGGCATAATGTCCAACCAATTCATCATTATCAAAAGCTCCTATCATAATGCCATTTTTCCCATTCTGAAGTCTTCCAAAATCTTCCAGAGTTTTCCCCAAAATATATTTTTTGTTTGTGATATTTTCATTAACCTTCCCCTCTAGTTCCAAGGATGCTTTTGCATCATTAAAACATTTGATGGTATAGGGAGGTATTCCATAGACGGGTGTCATAGCGGCATGCAACCCAGTGGACAAAACCATCGCCATCAGCACATTAGAAAAAAAATTATTAGTCATAAAATTCCTATTTTATTTGTTGTTTTCTGAGCGTAGGCCCAACCCACTCGGGCTAGGCTCGCTACCATATGAATGTAATTTTTTCAGAAGTCGCATATCCGCCGCAGACTTCTAATTGTTTGTGGGCGTATATACGCCACTATGATCTCTGGAGCCCCCTCAGGGCCTCCTACCTTGAAAACAATTGCCAGATACGATTGGAGAATAATGAGCGCAGCCCATAGCACAGCTCCCGGTGGTTCTTTCCACCGAAAAGTCCCGTATACCAAATATCGAGGCTACTATTAGCTCCATCATAAAACGTGTCAGCAATAATATTGTCATTATACAGCAATAACATATAATTGTCAATGGGGTTGCCCTATTTTTTAGGGAAAAATTGCTAATCTCTGGTATATCCTTTGGCCCTGGCGGGCGCGTTGGCTGTGATCTAGACTGATAGGCCAGAGCTACTGGCCTATCGGCCCAGCAAACTGGAAAACTGGGGTCGTTCCTGCACTGGAGCACACTAGAAAATACTCGGGATACCTTTGTGTCCGATGCTAGGAGAAAATAAACTACAGATGAGCAATCTTTCCCAGAAATCTCTAGATAACTTGTTTTTATTTAGTTTTATTCTATTAGTGTTAGTCTGATCTAACCACTGAAAAGTATCCATGGATAAAAAACTAGTTATTCAAAAACTGGAAAATGCGAAATTATTTGGCAAGGGGGGCGCCGCCTTCCCGACAGCTAAAAAATGGGAGGGAGTTCTTGGCGCCGAAGGTGATATAAAATACATAATATGTAATTCCTCCGAGGGAGAATTGGGTCTATTTAAGGATCTTCACCTGTGGAGGCACCACATGGATTTGGTGTTTAGAGGTATGGAATATGCTTTGAAATTTTTAGAAAATGCAGAAGTTTATATACATATAAATAGATATTATTGGGATGAATTGAAACCAAAAATCTCAGAATACATAAATAATTATCGCTGGCTCTACAAATTCAACATATCCATTGAAAATCCATGCTACATAGGTGGCGAAGCCAGCGCACTCATGAATATCATAGAAAATGGTATCGCGCAGCCAAGACCAAGGACACACAGAACTGTGCTGAGGGGGCTATTTTCAAAGCCAACTATGATGCAGAATGTTGAAACTTTCTATGATGTGGCTCGAATTTTAGATGATAACTACGACAATTCAAGATTTTCCTGTATTTTTGGAGATGGCATAGAAAATGGTTTTGTCATTAGGCATAAAATAGACGAAACCATAGCTAGTATTCTAAAACAAGCCAATGTGTATCCAAATTTTGATTACTATGTCCAAATTGGTGGCAGCGCTAGTGGCCCAGTCTTTAGGAAAGATCAACTCGATCAGATTACAATGCTGGGAACTGGAGCCATAGAAATCTTTGACACAAATAAAAGGAACTTTTTCCACTTTATGAAAAGGCTTGGAATTTTCTACCAGCGTGAATCCTGTGGAAAATGCAGAGGGAAAGAATTCGCAACAAATCTTAATGGCATAGTATCTACGCTCGAAAACGAACAGCAGGCCATTGCTAATATCCCTGCTATGAAAACAATCATAGCCGATATGGCTAAAAAGACATTCTGTGGTCTCTGTAAAAGCCTAGAAAAACCATTCAGTTCCTATTGCCAGAATATACTGGGTCTAGCTATAGACTAAATCGTTAATTCCTCTCTGGGCAGCTATTCGTCAGCACCCGCGCGACTTGCCCCTATCTCTATTCGGAATCGCCTTCGACGGTGATTTCTTCCCCCTCTTCCGCGGCCAGGAGAGAATTATCATCATCTTCCTCTGACTCTTCAATATCGTCCTCAGCCACTGTAGCGCCAATATTCGCCTCCTCTTTATTTTTAAAGAAAACATCGGAGGGGCCATTGTCCTTTAGGAGATTCAACCCCAGCGAGTCATCATCACTTTCGTTTAGACTGTCGTCTCCAAAGACTCCGCTATTTTTAGAATAGAGATTATTCGTAAGAATATCTTTCTTTATTTTTTCTTCAAGAATTGGTATATTCAAAGAACCACTTTTAATCTCGTAGAGTGTTCTGTTTATATTTTTTTTCGCAAACTTCTGAATTTCCACGTCCGGTTTAGCTCTTATCTGTAAATCCTTGGCTCTATTCATAACAAATATTGCCAATCTGAATTTATTGGGAATAATATCCAAACATTTCTCTACCGATATAGGTCTAGCTATTACGCTATCGCTCATTCTTGACTACCACCATACTCTGAACTACTATGGTCAGAATAGAAAGAAAGAGGAATAAGTCAAGAAAGATAGATATAAAATCCTAGAAACCCTAGAGCATCTAAGCGCAATGACTCATAACTCTTTTCCCTGTGCTGATTCCGCCGATAGACTAGAGATTTGTTGACAAAGGAAAAGTAATTTCTATGCTAGACCTATAGCATGATATTCCTGGGAATTAGCTGATGAAAGTGGTTGCTTCTATAAAAACATCTAAAAATAGAGATAAAAACTGTAAGGTTGTCAGAAGAAAAAAAAGCAGAAAGGATGGCTCTCAAAAATCTGTGTTGGTTGTTATAAATAAAAAAAATTCTAGATTCAGAGTGTCCCAGGGCTAGCGGCCAGCTGTCTATTTTTTGCACTGGCCAATCCACGTCGTCTCGTTTCTTCGGAAGTTTTAGCGATTTCTCCTCGCTGTCAGTGTTTTTTCTACAGCCCCGCTTTCTGCTGCGGAAACATTTTCTAATTTTTGCCCAATCTATTGTGTCCAGAAATAATTCCAACAAAATGCGGGAATAGATTGACATTATGCACAGTACAATATAGTTTATCAATGAATGATTTTTATCATTATATGAACGAAGAAAAGAAGGAAAGGAATAGACAATCATCAGAAAACTCGGCTATAAATGTTGAGACTATAGAAATTTTAAAGAGTGCTTTTAGTGGTAAAGTATCAACTGGCGCTACGGCCGGAGGAATAAAAAACACTCCTCAGAAAAACGAACAGGAAGAGGGAATTGCGGAGGATAAAAAACGAATGGACAAGGGAAATAGGGAGAATGGCGAGAGAAAAATCTAGGAAGGCTCTGGAGAGAAGGTGAATTACTGAGCCTACATTCCATACCATTTTCCCCCCGTTTCCCCCCATTCCCCCTTTGATTTTTACATAGACGATCTATAGTTTATTCACAGATGTATTACAAATCATAGAAATCTAGGAGTGAATATGGTCAAGATTGTTCTAGGAAACTGGAAA
>JAIRXW010000047.1 GCA_031268035.1 Rickettsiales bacterium | reverse complement strand
TTCTCCGTCTGGATGATGTTCATAAAGCATCCGGAGATGATCCCAGATGATTTCTTCGGAGTTCCCGAGGTGAAAGAGGCTATGGAGGAACTCACCCATATCAGCTATGACAGAGAAGTAAGAGAAGAATACGAAGCTCGTCTAAAACTAAAGAATGATGAGATCTCTGCTCTCACTGTGGCTAGAGAGGAGGGTATGGAGAAGGGTAGAGAAGAGGGTATGGAGAAGGGTAGAGAGGAGGGGATAACGGTTGGCATGGAGAAAGGCAGAGAAGAGGGGATAACTATGGGTATGGAGAAGGGTAGAGAAGAGGGTATGGAGAAGGGTATAGAGAAAGGGAAGATAGAAACTGCTCTGGCTATGCTAAAAGAAAGTATACCTGTTGGTGTAATAGCTAAATGTACAGGCCTTTCTCCGGAAGAAATTGCCAAACTAACCCAGGAGTAGAGATAGGGAAGGTAGGAGAAGCTATGACAGAACTGAAAAAACTAAAAAATGATGATAACTTCATCGAAGAGTACTGGCTTCACCAGAAGGCCATAGATAACTATAATTCTGCTATGTCTCTGGCCATAAGGAGAGGGAGAGAAGAGGGTAGAGAGGAGGGTAAGATAGAAACTGCTCTGGCTATGCTGAAAAAGGGTTTATCTCAAAATATAGTGGCCGAATGCACAGGACTCAGCGAAGAGGAAATTGCCAGATTAGCCCAGAAACTGGACTAGAAGAAGTATGTGTCTAGACTACACAATGGGATTTGTGTAGTCTAGACACTTTTGCCAGTTATTTCCTATTCGAAAGTTCCCTGCCGTAGGCATCTATTAGAGTTATCTGCTAGTTCACCGCGTGCCATCCTAGCAAAAATGTAGGTGTATCTCTCTTTTTAGCATAAAAAGTGTCCTTATTCTAGGAATACATTGTTTTTAAATATTTCACTAGTCGTCTATCGCCATTTCTTAAAAATCTAGAGAGAACATTTTGACTTATTTTTAGATCTTGGGCGACCTTGCCTCTTCCTATTTTTCTCAGCAGAAAGTCAATGGTTATGTAGGAATTAAAATATTTGCGTCTACGTTCACATTTGGCATTTCTAATGCGCCGTTCGAGTGCCTCTAGAACATTTGTCAGTTCTGCCCCCACGTCCCATAGTCTATCTCCTAGACTAGCTACGCTGGTTTCAGTGCCCAGATAGTTTTCTAAAATTGCAATTTCCCTAGCATCTTCGCATAGTCTTTCCACCATAGACCAGTCATAGTTCAAATCCGCCAGTATCTCCATAGAGTCTGAACTGTAGGCTCCTGTATTTTTTTTTCCAAACTCATCGCGGTAGGAAATAACACAGTTTATTTCTCTCCTTTTGCGAAAACTATCTCGAATAAAATCACTAAGATTATACTTGTTCATCGGTGATTTTTTTTTCACTATACAGATAGTCAATGAGCTCTAATTTTTCCATAATATATTCATCTTTTTTTGATGAATATATTATAATTTACTCCGCTAATATTGCAATTGATATATTATAAACGATTTCTCTAGAGGATAAATATTGGTCCGAACAGCGCCAATGCTGTCCGGACTCGCTATCTCTAGAAATCCAACTCCTCCCTATATTCCCCATCTTCTTCATTATCTTCCTGACCCCCCACTATAGTTTCAAATTCCTTCGGCAGGATGCTGTTAGTTACTCCTGTGACTGTGATTTCTTTCCCCCTGAAACTTTCCTGGGTTAGTTCAGCATGATCTTCCATCTCCTCGATCTCTTCGGTGCTAGAGAAACCATTTAAAATATCGGAGAATCCATCCCGCAGAGCAAAGGAAAGAGCTCTATGTTCCAGCATTCTCCGGGGATACTGGTGCCATATATCTTTGCTCAGAAGTCCTGCTTGCCTAGCCTCTCCCAGAGAAAAGGAGCACTCAAAGCAGTCCTCCAGACCCTCTCGTTTCACTATGGCTGTGGCCGTCAGACTATCCCCCTCTCCGGATAATGTTACCTTTATTTTTTCTAGCTTCCCGCTATTCATCACCAGAGCCCTCATCATACCCACCGAGAGAGACGGCCTCCCTTTGACCACATAAGATCTCCCTGAGGGATATCATGGGGTCCAGGCGAAGAGCCCGGCCGTAGAGTAACGTAACAATGATGTCACAGGGTTTACCCACCAGGTGCTGAGGCACCAAGGATGAGCGCGATAGCGACGTAGCCAATTCGCTGAGGTCCTTAAAATCCGAGCAGGTTACCGATTCAAATTGGTCATATTTTTTTAGTTCTATAGACATTTTTGTCTCCTTCTATTATTAATAATGTTTAACTGTTAATTTTCGTATAATTTATACCGTTAGTGCGCATGAAATCACGCACCCGGTAGATGTTTTCTTTAGTATCTCTGATGCCAAAAGAGACACTATACAGTTTTGTTTCAGCAGCAGGTTTTTGGCTCTCTGTTTTTACTATCATATTTTGCCTTTCTGTCTCCTCCCTCCCAGTGACTGGACGTTGCTGTTCCTTTGGAGTCCTGAGAGATTTAACTCTATAGATAGCTTCGGTCAGTTTGAAATGTTCTAGGAAAGTATTTTTTGCTATCAGCTGATATTCCGGCTCGATCAGTTCCTCTATATGATTCAATCCATTACTAATTTCTGTAAATTTTTCTTTCATCTCCTCTTTGATTTTTAAAGAATCAAAAGTTCTGTTAAGCCATCTTTCATTCCAGAAAAAAGGGTGTTCGAGATCAATGGTATTGTTCTCCGGAGCAATCTCAATAAACATCTCTCTGATTTCAGCCCTCTTTCTATCCTGGCGAATGGTTTCAAAGTTGTTGATCTGATTTTTTAAATTATCTAGGGGTCCATCTATAAGTTTCAGCAGCATTTTTATTTTATCTTCGAAGTCGTTGTATGGCTGAAGACATCGGTTCTTGATTTCTTTTCTTCTGTCCTCAATGGATTCTCTAAATTTGTTCAGCTTTGCCCGAAGTGCCGTTGATTCCTTCATATTGTTTTCGGTTACTTCGAAGTTGTTATACTTTGTGAGGTGTGTTATGATCTGTCTCCTTAGATTTTCAAAGTTAAATTCCACAGTCTCTGGTAGGTTATTTAGATTAGTTATAATTTCTAGTTCCATGTTTTTTCCCCTATTAATAATATTATTATACCGTATCTCACAGATAGGACAAAAAATTGTCCAAATCGGAGCATAAAAAATAAATGTTTAAGCATATAGTTTCCCTCTATATCTTTGGTAGAATTAGTGGAGGTTCTCTGTCCTCCAGGACATATTCCTCCCAGAATTCTATTTCTTTTTCTTTTAAATATATAATTTCTCTCTTTCTTTCTCTAGCTTCAAACCTATAGGTTTTGATACTGTGTTGTTCTCTTCCTAGAAGAAGTGCGAAGACAACTGCATAGTCAAAGCCTGTGACCAGCAGATAGTGCAAGATCTGGCAGTAGTAGTTATCTGGTATTCTGTTCTGCCAGTCGACATAGTTGTACCCGTTCAGTTGACAGGTCTTTATTTCCAGGATTCCTCTTTTCCCATCCGGACCAGTGATTATCCCATCCAGGGTAGCCAACAGATAGTCATATTTGGGATGTCTGACCAGGGTGTAGTCATCATGATTCACTGTAACATCTGGGTTTAGCCTAGCGTATATTTCTCTCAGCAGAGGCTCCAGAGCTACACCACGGATTACACAGTCTTTTCCAGATATGTCCTCTTCTACCGTCCGGCCAGTTTTCAGTTTCCAGAGATCCACATTGGAGATACAGGTATAGGACATATAGAGAAGACAAAACTTATTGAGGACCGTCTGGGGCAAAACCCTGGCAAAATAATGAAGGCAATAAAAAATCTAGAGAAAAATAATTACCTCCTGAGAAGGGGAGGTATTATGCCGGGAGGTGAAAAAACTCTGATCAAATGGTTTGCCCCTCTGCAGAAAATCAGTGATAGGAATCTGCAATTGATTAGAAATGAATTGGTGGATGTTTTAGAATTAATTGGATCCAAAGATGTAGAAGATACTGCACGGGAGCATATTGCTATCGATACAGCTATCTTCACAGATAGAAATTTGAATTATGAGGATCTTGGCGTATTGCTGTGTGCAATAAATACAAAGAACTTTGCTCTAACGGATTTTTTGAGAAGCAAAGGGAAAAAAAGAGGGATCGGTGTAGAAAGACTTAGAAGTGTTTTTCAAAATCTAGTTAAATTTGGCTACGCTAAAATGGAGAGACATCCAGTTGGCGGAAGAGGTAATGGCTTCAAAGTAACATGGGAATTTTCCACTGAACGGAAATTTCTAATAGAGAAAAAGTAAATATGATGATAGAAAAAGCCGCTATTACGTTTTTAAGTAGAAAGTTTGAGGACTGTGCCTTCGAGCATGAGGGGGTTGGGTGCGCTGATCTGCCCGTGAATTGCAAATTTTGCTGGAATACACAGAATGGCGTAATTTTAAAGGAGTAATCAGAAAGGCAAAAGCTGTCTGTGAAAATGCCGGCAACGCTATCGGAGATCATTTTGTTGATGTTAACAAAATGATCAAGATTGGACACAGCACAGATAATGCAAAACAGAGTTTCGAGTTTGGCGCAGTCGGTGGCACGCCTTTTGCCGTCATCTACCTCCAGTTTCAACTGTATGAAAAAAATCGTACAGTTGAATAAATTTTTCCTCTTCCCTAAGTTTTCTTTTTAGATCAGTCCAATACCTTCTGGCCATTGGGCTTTCTATTAGTATTCCCACTATATCCGTGATGGAGAAATACCACTCTCCAATACCCCCTAGTTTTTAAAGTTTAGGTCTTCTGGGGGATAGCGCTGAATTTTCCCTATTTATTGGAAAAAATTTCATTCCTAGTTTTTGCTGCTACATTACAAGAATTTTTTATTCACAGAGAAAAATCAAATTCTTTTGTATTATAGAGCTGAGTTTCTGCGAATCTTCCTATTACCTTTAGACCATCTTCTCTTCGAAAATGGTAGTACACTGTGGAGTAGGGCAGACAAAATATCTCAGCCCATTCTCCGATACATTTTCCTTGGATCATCACGTTATTCCTTCTGTGTCGATTCTGTTCTCTGCAGGTAGCCCAGCGGCAGTTTCTGGGTCCATAGGGGCCATCATTGTCAATACGGTCAATGGTTAGATGATTTTGATATCCGTGGGCTAGAGCCCAGCTATGGAAAGCACCGAAGTTATTTTTCCAGGTTCGGCATAGATCTATGTTTCGGCCTCCATAGTATTTATAGCCAACAGAATTTTCATTTAGGCACCTGTTTTTTATCCCATACCAGATGCTTCGTATTCTTTCGCTGAAAAATCTGAATTCCAGCTGTTTTTTCCCATTCACTATAGCTATGTACTATCTCATTCCAATTGGAATTATAGCAAAAAAAGAACGAAAAGCAATATCCCCGTTTCGATTTTATTTTAGCAAAATGCTGAGGGGAATTTTTCATTTCCTATAAATAGAGAATTCCCTATTTATAGAGGCCCAGGGAGGACTCTTTTTTCTATAAAAAGGATACAATTAGATGTATTTTTAAAGAATTTCTATAGACACTTGTTTTTTTATAGAAAATGTCTATAATTGGTACTATCTAATAATTAGAAATATGGAAAATGATATTTAATTATCGTCGTGTTAGCACAGCAGATCAGAGTTTCGAACGCCAATTATACTGTGTTGGATGTGATTTCAGCTATGACGACATTTACAGTGGACGTAATGCAGAAGACAGAACACAGCTAAAAGCCATGTTGTTGAATCTGAAACCTAGAGATATGATTAATGTTCAATCCATCGACAGACTGGCTCGTAACACAATAGATCTTATCAAAATAGTTAATTACATTACAGGAAAGGGATGTAAAATCAAATTTTTCTCAGAGAATCTGGTTTTTTCTGGCATCGAAGGAGAAGCTAGCGCAAACCCACTCCAGGAATGCATCATGACAATGCTGGCCGCCCTTGCCCAGATGGAAAATGTATGGATAGCCGAGCGCCGTACGGCGGGTATAAAAATAGCCAAAGAAAAATGTGTCTACAAAGGACGTAGACGAAAACTAAACGAAAGTGACCTAAAAGAAGTCAAAGATCTCTACAATGTGCGTAAATCAATACCTAAAATTGCCAGGCATTTTAGCTGTTGCGCTGCAACAATTAGAAATTACCTAAAGAAAATAGGGGAATATAGACCAAACATAGATGAAATCAGAGACGAACGACTAAACCGGGACCGAATAAATTATCAGAGAAAAAAGCTAGAAGAGAAGACAAGAAAAAAACAGAAAGTAGGGTCCGACAGGGATTTGCTTTCTATTTTTTCAGATTCTAAATGATATTTGTTGATATGTTGTTTACAGTATATCTCTGTATACAGAACCCTATCACTGGACTAACCTAAAAAAACTCAAAGGAGATTATACTATTTAAAAATGGAAAAGTTTCTTCGAGCTGGCCTTATCTCGCTTATCGTTGAGAATAAACAAGGTAGTAGGATTATCTCGAAGGAATATGCCATTGAACCGCTAGAAAAGAATAGAATCGAAACAGAAGAAATAACAGAGTGATTGGAAATATTATGTATTGGAGAATGGGCTAAACTGTTCTACTATTAATTTCCAAAGAAAAGAAAGTTATAGGGCAATGGGAAGATTTATTGAAATTCAAGCATATTGTACATGGGAATTCAATTGGGACACGCATAGAGCAGAGAGTTTCGCTTCTCATTCACAAATCTTTGGCAAAAATCAATGGGATTTTCTCCACTCCGTCTATTTTCTAGGAGTAGATAGCTCGTGTCGAGAATATCAATGCTATCCTTATCTAGAGCCAGCAGATCACTAACTATAGCAATGAGTCCAACCCGATGACCAAAATTGTAAAGATATTTTCCTACCACAGATCCTCCATAGCCCACAAAGCATAGTTCAATGTGGTGATTTTGTTGATTCATGGCCGTTATTCTTAGACAGTGAGCTATTTCTTTCAGTTCGCCATAGGTAGATTTGTGCTCCAGGATTGTTCTGACGATTTTTTCCTCCAGATAACCCAGAGGAGAATCTATGGTGGTTCCCACTTCCTTTCTATACCAATCCAGATGGAATTGTTCTATTTCCTCTGGAGTCTTTGGCAGCTCTACTTTTATTTCGCTGAAGTATTGTTCGATCTCATTCCAGCCTAGATTTTTAGGGAATGGAAAGATGTATTTGTGATCCTGGGCTTTGTTATAACGCACTAGAGCGCCCATGATATCCTCTAGACTCCTTCCGCCTGCTATGGTTCTTTGGATGATCTCAGCATTTTCCCAGAGGTATTTTTGAGTCATGTCTATGTATTTTGGGTATATGTGTGCTCCCTTTTCCATGCGGTAATTATACCATTCGACTAGGAATTCCTTGGTTGTTCCATGCATATTTTCGACGTCATCAATTTTTATCTTCGGAGTAGTCTCCAGAACCCCCCCCATATGCCCCCACACAGGGCGGGGGGTTCTGCAAAAAAGTTCCATACTATATAGTCTACAATAATTACCCCCCCCCGTGGTTTTGGGGGGCCCTGTGGCATGTGCCAGACCCCGGTCACCATCG
>JAIRXW010000038.1 GCA_031268035.1 Rickettsiales bacterium | reverse complement strand
CTTCCGCCATGACTTTGGCGATATTACGGCAAGCTACTCGCCGGACATATTTTTGAAAGTTCGGCGGGGAAACGCACAGGCTATTTTTTCTCTCTGGAAGAGCAAAGGCGTAAAACCTGTCGCCACCCCACATCGGAAGCACGATAGCGAATCATTTTCCCGAACTTTGCAAAGCTAGGGCTAATACCATCGGCGCGGTAACCTTTGAGGGCTTCCGAGGATGGTCCAAAGCACTCCGCTGCCTCGGAAGCTTTAGGACAGCGGTCATCGGGGGCAGACATAAAGTTGCTAATAGTTTTTCTCCCGTTGTCTGCTGGTCCAGTAGAAAAGACTATAGTGAGAAAAAAAGAAAAGTCACTCCCGAAGAGATTCTGAATAGTGAGAGGCGGCAGGAAAATCCACCATTTCCTAGGAAAAAAATCGCTAGAGGCAGCAGAGAGACGTGTCGGCAAAGAGAGGGGGATTTTGTAGTTCTAGGGACGGCATGGCATGCTGCATATTCGTCCCATAGAAATCAAAGGAAAGAATTAAGGACCCGCAACACTAGATAGTCTGCGGGTTCTATTTTTCGCGCTGAACAATTTTTTAATATTTTTTCTATTCTCCACCTTCCATTCCAGGAATCAGTTGTTTCTGAACTCTGGGCACTGCTCTAGACAGTTGCCCATAGTTACAGGGGAAAAGAATTGGCTAGATAGATAGACAGATAGATAAAAATATCCGGATGATAACATTTACTTTTTAGTTTTTCGAAGGCAAAATCATGAAAAATTCAAGATCAGTGTAGTGGTAGATTATAATTTCAGACTGACGGAAGAAAAATGGCAAAAATACTGGGCAACCATGGGAAGTTTCCGCTTTGATCCTGACGCGCCGGGTAAAAAATTCTATATTCTATCAATGTTCCCCTATCCTTCGGGAGAATTACATGTAGGGCACCTTAGAAATTTTGCCCTGGGTGATGTGATAGCTAGATTTAGGAGAATGCAAGGCTATAGTGTTCTCCATCCTATGGGAGCAGATGCCTTTGGTCTGCCGGCAGAAAATGCTGCCATAAAACATGGACTGCATCCCGAGGAGTGGACCAGAAAAAACATAGACACCTTTATAGGTGGTATGAAAAAATTAGGCCTATCCTATGATTTTTCTAGATTTTTTTCCACATGCTTTCCTGATTACTATGGAAAACAACAGAAACTCTTCATAGAATTGCTCAAAAATGATCTGATTTACAGGAAGGAAAGTTTTGTCAATTGGGATCCAGTCGATCAAACTGTTCTGGCCAATGAACAGATTATCGACGGAAGAGGCTGGCGCAGCGGCGCTCTGGTAGAAAAGAAAAAGCTGAATCAGTGGTTCTTTAGAATAACAAAATACGCAGAGGAGCTGCTGGATGATCTGGATAAAAAATTAACAAATTGGCCGGATAGAGTCAAACTCATGCAAAAAAATTGGATTGGCAAGAGTAACGGCGCCCTAATAGATTTTTATGTTGATGGAGCCGATGGCGAAAAAATAACCGTCTACAGCACACGGCCCGATACTCTGTTCGGAAGCAGTTTTATTGGTCTATCTCCGGAGCATCCTCTGGCCGAAAAACTAGCGAAAAACAACAGAAAAATTTCGGAATTTATAGTGGAATGTAGAAAATCTGCCATCGATGAAGAAACCATCGAGACAATGGAAAAAAAAGGAATAGACAGTGGGCTGACCGTAACCCATCCTCTAAATTCAGCTGAACATCTACCTATATATTTGGCTAATTTTATTCTTATGGACTATGGCACTGGCGCTATATTCGGCTGCCCTGGCCACGATGGGAGAGACTACGATTTTGCAAAGAAATATAATCTACCGATCAGGAAAGTAATCGAATGCGAGAAACTACCCTTTGAGGGGGAGGGCACTATGCTGAATTCAGATTTTTTAAATGGTCTGACCAGCGGGGCCGCTAGAGAAAAAATTATAGAGAAAATTGAGAATCTTGGTCTTGGATCTAGAAAAATCAACTATAGATTGAAAGACTGGGGCTTTTCGAGGCAGAGATACTGGGGCTGCCCAATCCCCATAGTTCACTGTAAAAAATGTGGGGCGGTGGCAGTTGAAGAAAAAAATCTTCCCCTGGAGCTGCCAAAGGACGTGGAGTTCGGCAGAGGGGGAAACCCTCTAGAGAATCATCCCACCTGGAAACATACCGAATGTCCCCGCTGTGGCGCCGAGGCTCTGAGAGAAACCGACACTATGGATACATTTGTAGATTCCTCCTGGTACTTTCTAAGATATCTAGAATTGACAGAAAACACACCATTCAACGCAAAACTATGCGAGGAGATGCTGCCCGTTAGCCAATATGTGGGTGGCATAGAGCACGCCACAATGCATCTAATCTACTTTAGATTTTTTACCAAAGCCCTCAGAGACTGCGGCTACTTTAGAATAGATGAGCCAGTCGATAGACTATTCAACCAAGGTATGGTTTGCTCCAGGGCCTACAGAGAGAAAACCACTGGAGATTGGGTTCGCCCAGAAAATGTGCTGGAAAAAAATGGCAGCTACCACAGTAAAACCACCGGAGAGGAGCTGGACTCTAGGGGAATTATAAAGATGAGCAAATCGAAATATAATGTCATCGACGCTCTAGGGGTAGCGGATATCTACGGCACAGACGCCGCCAGGATATTTGTGCTGTCCGACAGTCCTGCCGACAGGGACTTCGAATGGACCGACGAAGGCATACGGGGCTGTTGTAAGTACATTAGTAAATTCTATAAACTGCTAGAAACTGCCCCCAGAGGGTATGCATTCGATCTCACTTCGAATAGTGAACTATCCAAATATACCCATCGAACCATCAGGGATGTGACCTCTAACTTAGAAAACTTTGAATTTAACCGGGCCATCGCCCATCTGAGAGAATTCACAAACTTTCTCGGAGAAGTCAAAACAGACTCCGCCGGAGAGAAACAAATTTATTTCTCGGCTCTAGTCGCCGCCACAAAACTTCTCGACCCCTTTACCCCGCATCTCTGCTCTGAAATTCTAGAACAGCTGGGGGTGGAGGATTTTTCCTGGCCTAGCTACGACCCAGTTCTTGCCCTAGAGGACAACGTCACCCTAGCTGTCCAGATAAATGGGAAACTTCGAAGTACCATTTCCCTGGGAAGGGGGGCAAAGGAGGAGGAAATTAGAGCCGCAGCCCTAGGGGATCCTACCACAGCCCGGCATCTGGCCGGTCGGCAAATCAAAAAAACCATAATCATTCCCGATCGCCTAATTAATCTGGTTCTCGAGAATTTTTAAAGTAACACAACGAATGTCCTTTTCCATTAGAACTAACGAAAAAAGACCAACCGACCCCTTCCGTGCCCTCCATCAGATCAACCCTAGGGTCACCCAGAAGGAAGGCCTCGGCGTCTCTCCCGATTCAGAATCCAACTAAACCGGTAGGCTACAGCAAACTATCCTTTTTTGTTGCTAACCTTTTTATTAGACGAGCCGCCCTTAATCTCTTCTTTCAGAGTCTTACCAACTGAAAATCTGATTTTTTTGGAGGCTGGAATCTTGATTTCTTTACCAGTTTGAGGATTTCTACCAGTTTTTGCTTTGGTATCTATCACACTAAATGTACCGAAACCTATGAGGGTAACCTTATCTCCTTTCTTCAGGGCCTTTTTCACAACCTCTAGAAAAGAATCTATAAGAACGCCCGCGTCCTTCTGCAGGCAACCAGTCTGTTCTGCTATCGCCTTAACTATATCAATTTTATGCATACATGTCCATGTTTATTAGTAACAATCAGCCAATTTTACATAGCCAAACCTGGCGGGAGCTTAGAACAAAATATCAATAAATCAAGTAATAGATAGAAATTTTTTCACCCAATATCGACCTCTGGTATTGGTTTCCACAAAAATAGCCGTTTTTTCAACATTTTACGGGGAAAATTTCCATTGCCCAAACGGCCCCGAGAGAGTCTGCGAAAAGTTAATTCAGAAAAACATATAGCCACTATACCCGCCCTATTTAGGCCAGTAATTGCAACTTTTTTTATATATGAAACCAACTACTCATTTTCGATGAACTGCATCAACTTAGCTATTCTCTTCGGATGCTGCAATTTTCTCAGGGCTTTCGCCTCTATTTGCCTTATTCTTTCCCGGGTAACGGAAAATTGCTTTCCTACCTCCTCTAGAGTATGGTCTGCATCCATACCAATGCCAAATCTCATTCTAAGAACCCTTTCCTCCCTCGGAGTTAGATTAGACAGTAGCAGCGCTGTTATTTCTCTCAGGTTGTTGTAGGCCGCGGCCTTAAAGGGGGAAACGGCCCTTATGTCTTCGATAAAACTACCCACAACACTTTCACTGTCGCCGCCGCTCAGAGGGGAATCTAAACTCATTGGATCCTTAGTGTTAGCCAAAACCTTCCTTATTTTATCTGCCGGCACCAGTAATTTATTAGATATTTCTTCCACCGTTGGATTTCTGCCGAGCTCCTGGGTCAACTGTCTTGCGGTTTTTGATATTTTGTTTATTGTTTCCACCATATGGATCGGTATTCTTATAGTCTTAGACTGGTCAGCTATCGCTCTTGTCATAGACTGTCTTATCCACCAGGTAGAATAGGTGGAAAATTTAAAGCCCTTCTTGTATTCAAACTTATCAACGGCTTTCATCAGCCCAATGTTCCCCTCCTGTATCAGATCCAGAAACTGCAGCCCTCTATTTGTGTATTTTTTAGCTATGGATATGACAAGTCTCAGATTGGCCGCTATCATCTCTTTCTTGGCTCGCTCCTCCTCTCTTCTGGCCTTTTTTATGTCCTTCAGAAGACTGCTGAATGTCCCTATGTCTAAACCTATCATTCTGGCGATCTTATCAATTCTTGCGGCGCATTCCATTATTGTATCTCTTTTTTCCGTCACAAAACATTTCCATTTTCCGCCCCGCATTTTTTCCACCCTAGCTATGAATTCCTCCCCATAGACATTGTCCTGCAGATGTTCCAGAAGCTCTCGTCTAGTTATACCGTAGACATCAGCCTCGTCAAATAACACCTTATTTATTTCCATTATTTTATTTTCGGCCAGGCATAGTTCTTCAAATATGCTGCCTATAATATTATCGCTCAGGGGCATATCTATTATTTTTTTGCAAAAATTATTCAGCAGCCTCTGCACATTTGGACTATCTATATCCAGAATACCATCATAGGATCTTTTTCCATTCAATATTTTTTGTGCCACAGCTATGGAGCCCTCCAGTGTAGCCAGAATTTTCGGCAGAAGAGACTTTTCAGCGGTGGCCACGCAGGTGTTGTTATCCACCTCCTCCTCATCAAAAATGTCAAAATCCTCCTCGGAGTCGCTCTCATCGGAGGAGCCCCCCTTATCATCCACAATGTCGCCAGCATCATCGAATATGGAGCTTATTAGGCCGTCATCCTCGTTCTCCTTAATTTCTATCTCCTTCGCCAATTCGATTGGATTGATGGTCACATCCACGTCTATATCAGCTATTTCGCTGTTCTTGGATTCATCTATTTTTATAATGTCCCGCAATAGCATAGAACCGTTAGACAGACCATTGTACCAGTCAATTACATATTTTAGAACAAATGGCAGCCTGTAGAGTTTTCTAACTATATCCAACCTGCTGCTTTCTATGCGCATGGCTGTGGCCACCTCCTCCTCCTTCGAGAGAAGCGCGATATTACTGATGGATTTTAGGTATGATTTTATGGGATCATCGGTGCTTCGAGAAATAAAATCATCCTTAGTGGCGCTGTAGTCATCGCCGCCACTTTCTCTAGAAAAGGTTTCCAGCTCCTCCTCGTTTCTAACAACGGATATACTACTGTTCTCGAGTATACCAATTATTTCCCCGAGTCTGTCAGGGCTAATAATTCTGTCACCCAACTTACTATTTATCTGCTCCACAGTAAGATACTTATTTTTTGACCCTTCCCTTATTAGTTCACTAATTAGGGAAGCGTCTTCCGCCAATTTCGCATCGGCGCCATCGCTCGGCGATGGTTCATTTTTTCCAGTGGTTCGTGGCCGGTTAATTGTCATAGATCATTCTTCCTCTTGTTTTATATTCATAAATGCGCCTGCTTCCTTCCCTGATCATCACCGAAGGAACTTACTATTCAAATTATCTCTCTGTTCACAGAGACCCTCTAATTCTCCAATTAAAACTTTTCTTTTTTTCTCATCATTGTTTTTTAGAGCCAGCTCTCTAATTTCTATCTCCAACACGGTGATACTCCTTTCGAGGATGAGACCGTAGAGACGTTCCAAATTATCCTCTTTGGAGGCTTTAGCAAAATCAGAACTCTCCAGAAGATAATCTCTAAGATCATGTTTTTCAAGTTTGGAATACAAAAAATCCTCATCAACACCTCTTTCATCTCTAGTAGCTTCCAGAATCGCGTTCATAACACTGGCAGCATCGCAATTTAAAAAAGTTATTGCGAACATGTCTATAGCATAACTCTTAAAAATTTTTTCTACAAGACCCACGTCGGCAATTAGCAAATAAAGTATATGTTTTTCGATGTTCAGAATAATGCCTTTTAAACTCTCTATGGTGTTGGGCAGGGCAGTAAATTTTCTGTGATCTATGTTTGTAACCCCAGAATAGTTAGAAATCTGACCAACCTGGGTTCTTCTGCTGAAATCAGTCGGTTTCCCCAGTAGAAAAAGTTTGTTTCTATAGAAGTTTTTAAAATTTCTATGGGTGATTTCATCTCCAATTCTATCTACGATCCTATTTAGCGCCAACTCTAGCCTACTTTTCTGCTCTGGAACTATGGTCAAACTATTCGGGGATAGACCCACAGCTCTCAATTCGCAAATCCAAAGATATTCGGAAAGTAGCAGAGAATTTTTTTTATCTTCCAGGAATTTTAGAAAATATTCTTTTCCAAATGATTTTATCATATCATCGGGATCCTTATTTTCCGGCAGAGAGACAATTTTTAGATTCCTGTCGGCCGCAACCATGGGCAGAACCATAAGGGCTAAACGTCTAGAGGCGTTACGACCAGCTGAATCACCGTCGAAGCAAACAATAATTTCTTCGGCTATTTTCCACAATTTTTCCACCTGCTGTTGAGCCACAGAGGTCCCCAGAGGAGCAACAACGTTCTCGATCCCCCCACTGTAGAGACTCAGAACATCTATATTGCCCTCCACGAGAATCGCCGACCGATTGGCAACTATTGTTTTTTTGGCAAAAAAATAGTTAAACAAAGTGTCGCTCTTGTGGTACAGAGGAGTTTCTGGAGAATTCATATATTTTGGCATAGCATCTCTCTCTACCACACGCCCAGAGAAGGCTATAACCTTCCCCGAATCTCCCAACACTGGAAACATAATTCGATTTCTGAATTTATCGTAGGCCGATTTTTCGCCTTTAACCGCAACACCGGCCACAATCATATCCTCCTCACTGAAGCCAAGATTCTTCAGATGGCCCTTGAGATAATTATAGCTATTTGGCGCAAAACCTATCCTGAATTTTGCGACATCCGACTGGCTAAATCCCCTCCTTTTGATATATTCCAGCCCCTCGGCGCCTCCGGGAGACAGAAGATAATTCTCAAAAAATTTACAGGAACTTTCATTTATATTGTATATAACATCGAACTCCGCTAGAATTTTTTTATATTTTTCCCCCTCCTGCCCACTGGGTAGAGGTACCTCCAGACCATTTTCCTCGGCTAACTTTTTTACAACCTCATTGAAATCTAGCCCCTCCCTCTGCATTAGAAAATCAAAAACATCACCGTGGACACCACAGCCGAAACAATGGTAGGAGCCCCTCTCGTCATTCACATGGAAAGATGGAGTCTTCTCATCGTGGAATGGACAGCGAGCAATTTTATATTTTCCTCGCTGGATCAGCCGGACACTTCTTCCGATAATATCGGAAATTAAAATTTTGCTCTTTAGAAAACCAGGAAAATTCGAATCCAACATCAGCCACCGCTCCGATTATCATAGATGATTACTATTTCATCTCCATCTATCAGACCAACGTTCCGTCTGATCTCCTCTTCGAACAGATCCATATCCAAATCTTCCCTTTTCAATCCATCTATTTTGTTTCTTTTTCTATTGGCCTCCTGTTCCATGGTTCTAATCAGGTCCTTTTTCCGCAGCAGCAGAGTATCCATATTTCTATAGGAAAACAAACCATATCTACCACTAAACACATGGAAGACAAAATAGAACACCAGAAACACATTAAGGCTAATCTTGCCTACCAGCGATAGTAAATATTTTTTCTCTAGATTCATCGTTCATCTCACCGGAATACAGTCACTGGAATTACCCAGGGGACCGCTGAGAAAGTTTTTGCAGAAAGCAATGGCCCTATCTCTTGTGCTAAACATGCCAATCTGAACTCTGTACAATTCCGTCCCTCCCCCAGAACCTGTTTTTTCGACGAAAACTTCCAAATTTTTTAATAGACCCTCGTGAGCCCTCCGCACATTGTCCACATAGTTTGCCACCTGCTGGTCATTCTTTAGAGCAGCCAATTGGACTCTGAAGCCGGCCCTATTGTCACCCCGCGCCCCAGCCGGGGCGTTTGCTCCAGCACGTTTCGTTTCCATCTTTAGAATGTCATCAATGACACTATCGATGGTTCTAGTGGAACTAACCAGGCTACTATTTTTCTGGATTCCATCGCCACTTCTCTGACCAACTCCTATCTTTGGATCAGTAATCTTTGAAACTATGACGGGAAGTTTATCTGTTCTAAGAATTGCCTGGGAAACCCTGTAGGAATTTCTCAGAAGGACACAGAACAGTACAACCGTCATAGCCGCTATGGCCGGCAATAGTCTATCTCTAGTAAATTTTCTTAGAAAACCCATTTAATTTATAGATCCCTGGGAATATCATTTAAAATTTCCTCTTAAAATCAAGTGTACAGGTGAATGATATTTTCGGCAAATCAGCCCTCTTTCGTCTGATAATAAATAATATTTTTCAGAAACCCCGGAGGGAAGCTTCAAGTTGAAAAACAGTACTTACAAATTTTTATCATATTAGTTGATTTTAATTTAAAAATATTAGAACCTATCCTTCAGATAAATTATCGTCATCAATGAACGTAAATTCAATAGGCATTGGAAATATTATAAAATTTAGGGAACAGTATTGGATAGTCACAAAAAAGGAACACGTTAAACCAGGAAAGGGTGGCGCCTTTGTGCAGTTGGAAATAAAAAATTTGCTATCCGGAAGTAAGTCCAACGAAAGGTTCAGGGCTGGCGAAGAGGTAGAAAAAGTTGTGCTGGAGGAAAAGAAATTCCAATATCAGTATAGCGACAACGATTCTATATTTTTGATGAATCTCGAAAATTACGAACAGGAGCCTTTCTCCAGGAATCTGATGGGAGATAGATTCGCCTATCTGGTAGAGGGCATGGACCTGAACGTTTGCTACTGTGATGATCTGGCGGTAGAAATAAAATTACCAGAAACCGTTGTCCTCACAATCAGAGAGACGGAACCAACCGTCAGAGGACAGACGGCAGCAGCCTCCTATAAACCCGCCATCCTCGAGAACGGAATAAGAATCACCGTTCCTCAGTTCATAACAGCAGGAGAAAAAGTGGTTGTGAGAACCGAAGATTCGGTCTATATCGAGAGGACAAAATAGGAAGAGAATAAATATTACATTAATTACCGTCAAAAAAAATGGAGAAAATATGGCCGCAAACGCTGGTTCCGGAGACGAACTCGTAAATATCCTAAAGGGGGATAACACTAATATCATTAGTGCCAAAAACCCGCTATTTCAACCCGTAGGAGGTATGTTGGACTTCGACGTGGCAGAACTTATGAGTAAAATATTTTTTGGAAAAGTTAAAAATGCAACGGAAATAAACGCCGGGTCTCCATTCGATCCAAATATCACGGCTACCAAGAATATAGATAGCCACAGAATGGTCAAAAGTCCCGACGATCTGGGACCAAAACTTGGCGGCTAGAACTAGAATCAAGAATCAAGTGTTGGGGCCGCTCAAATCCGGAGCTAGGAATGTAGTGCTCTGATGCGAACAGATTCACTGTCTAGTAGATAGTTGTCACCAACCCTAACGACGGGCAGAGTGTAAAATATACGCTTCTCAGCATTTCTGAGATCAGCTAGGGCACCGTGATACCATGTGTTGACCATTTCTCTGTTCTCCAGCAGAGCATTTAATTTTCCTTCCCTGATATGGGTCACAAATGCTCTTCCAATGTCCTCTGTCAGAAGAACTGAAAATCTATTGTCCCAGAAAACCTCTTCACCCAGCACTAACTCTCTGTCGGTTGAGATGGAGTTATACTCTCGATAGACTATCAGATGCCCCTCCTTCCAGCTCTCAAAAATACAGCCATAGAATGTGTACCTAGCCACTGGGCCATTTTTACTCAGATGGGCCAGTAGTCTTTTCAGTTTTACCAGCCTGGGCCTATAGACATTCCCACTAACTCTCATGGCCACCTCCGCCAGAATTCTAAACACAATGCTCTCGTCTTCCCTGAGAAGAGTCCCTATTTTAATGGAGCAGGAACCAAACTCACTGAATTCTAAAACCCTGTCCCGGACGTATTTACTCTGAATTTCGATATTTGTTCTCAGTTTGCTAATTTCCCCGATGGCAAAACTAATTCTGTCCGTGATTTCATCTCTGTTCTCAAAACTGTTCAGAAAAAATCTAATTTTATTTCTCAGAAATCTCTGATCATTGTTGCTAGGATCTTCAACCCAAACAGCACCGATATCTCTGAGATATTTTTTCAAAAGGCTTCGATGAATATCCAAAAATGGCCTAATAATTTCAATGCCAAAAAGTTTTGTTATTTTTTTCATTGAACTGAGACCATCTATTCCACTGCCTCTGAAGAGCCTCAGAAAAAAAGTCTCTGCCTGGTCTTCTCTATGGTGGGCAACCAGTAGATGATCTATAGAATTTTCTGTGCAAAATTTTGACATCAGCCCATATCTAGCCTCTCTGGCACTAGATTCTACATTGCTCCCGGGTTTCCCCCCGGCCCAGACCAGTATTCTATGATCAATATCATATTTTTTGCATAGGCCATGGACATAGAAGGCCTCTTCGGAGGATTCCTCTCTGAGCCCGTGATCAACGGTGAGAGCCACGACACCTGCTTTATTCCTATCGGCCCACCTCTTTGCCACCAGAGCCAGACAGAGCGAATCGCATCCACCCGAAAGGGCAACGGCAAACCTCTTCCCCCCCAGAAGGGCCCTAAACTCATCTAAACACAGCGCTAGGCGATGTTCATCCATAGCATCAGATTCCCATCATAGCTCTAGCAGTAGCAATACAACCTAAAATTTTTCCGTAGAGCACACCCAATGTATTCAATGTATTCTTTATATTTCCCAACTGACCTTTCCAATAGTTTCCATAGAAGAAATAGGCCAGAATGATAAGAAACAATGGAATAAGCATCTTCTTTAGATTATTAAGTAGTGATAGAAGGGAAAAAATTAGTTTTGGATCCATCGTATGCTCATTCATGGGTATAAACTATATTATAGCGATAAAAAAATAAAAAACAATGGAATAGCCCGACGGGAACAAAGAGTCCACCCAGACAAAGGTTAATTATTTTAGCACTATTTCTCAATAGAACCTACAAACAGCGTAGTCCGAATAAAAACATACTCCAGCTAGCAACATATTCCGTCTAGGACAAATTATCGGACGACCATATTCTGGAATCTTCCAGCTGTAGACCAGCCCATGGTTTAGCAGATCCTTTCTTAATTTTTTCACTAAAAACTTGCATTTAGAACTCTAATAAATACCATAGCCGGGTGGACAAAACAGGGGAAGGTTTGCTCTAGAGCCATGGATCGTGATTGGTTCATTTAATTTTAGACATGGGGGGACAAGAGGTTGCTCCCCATTTAGCATTTGTCTCAGTCAATGAGACACCTCCCCGGCTATCTGCACAGACCCCCAGATGGGGCCTACAGATGCGGGCGCGTAGCTCAGTTGGTAGAGCAATTGACTCTTAATCAGTGGGTCAAGGGTTCGAATCCCTTCGTGCCCACCATATTTTTCAAGGGTTTCTGAAGGATTAGGAAAAATCATGATTTTATCTAGTGAGCAAATAGTGGACAATTGGAGAGAAAAGGCAGTGACCACCGTTTTTTAACCCACTATCAATTCATATCTTTAGAACCACAGAACCTCCTGATTGTATCCTTGGCGCCAGAGAGATCTAAATATGTGTCTGCATAGGATCGTATCTTCACATCCTGTGGTAAAATGTAATCCCATTTTTCGATGTTCAAGTTTTGAATTTTACTAATTATACCATAAAAGGCTCCGCTAGACATGGATTTTATTGCGTCTAATGCTCTCAGCAGCTCCTCTTGACTAGCTCCGGCCTCTATATAACAACCATTGTTTATCGCCTCAATACCCATATCATTAAGGATTAACACTATAGTGTTGTTAATTCTGTCACCTTTCCAGAGCAAAAAAATATGAGAATTACCGTTTGATATTATAGACTTTGTTGATAGACCTCTATCCACAGCATATTCCCTCGCCCTAGCTAGAATCCTTTTTGCATTGCTATCAAGATATGGAACACTAGTATTTTCCATCAAAATTTCTTTCATCTCTGCTCTGATCTCATCCTGCAAAATAAATCCGTTTCCTTCAAATTTGGGAACTTTACCGCCCTTTGCAGGAACAACATTAACAACTAACCCATCATTATCGACATCTTTAACCTTCCACTTTCTACCGGCAAATATTATATAACTATCTACAGTAATGGGTCTAGTTATTGGAAGAGTTCCTAGAGTCTTAGTTTCATGTACTATTCTGTATTCTTCGTTAGTGGTAAAGGCGCTATAAAAATTATAATTATTTACAATTTTTTCACCGGTTCTGCCAAGATAAAGTGTCTTGGTGTCATCTTGCATTAATAGGTCATTTTTCCCCAGAGATTTTACAATTGAAATAAAGTCATTTTTATCCACATAGACAAAAGCTCCATTCACAACCAGAACATCCCATAATTTTGTTATATTCATACCGCCATATTGAGCCACTGAAGATAGTATTTGCTGGACGAATGTTGACAGATGCATATAATTTGGATTTGGGGTCTCCACCCATCCTCTGCACATCAGGTTTATCATAGCAATTGCCTCTAAAGTGTTCTGGGCTATCAAATCCGATAATTCCTTTCTGTCACAATCAATGGGCTCTTTAACAAAACACCTTAAAATCGACGGATCCTCGACATTTCTACCTGATCTTCCTATTCTTTGCCTCAGCGCGGCAACAGATGGTGGAGATCCGATTTGGGCAATTGATCTGACAGATCCAATATCAATGCCGAGCTCCAGGGTCGTTGTTGCAATTATCGTTGCTGTTCCTATCTTTGATTTTATTTTCTCCTCAGAGTCTTTTCTAATTTCGCTAGATAGAGAACCGTGGTGGGGAAAGAATCTAGTGGGAATATGACTGGTCTGACACATATCTGAAAGCCTAGATGTATACTCCTCAACCTTGCCTCTAGAATTGGGAAATACCAGATTATCGCTATCGTACAGCCTGTCAAATAGGATGTTAGTTATCTTTTCATCTGTATCATCTAGGTCCCTATCTCCTCCAGTCGGCTCGATCCCATAGAGTAAAATATTAAGTTTTTTACCACTATCATTGGTTTTAATTATTTTTACCTCACTATTATCTTTTCTTAAATAGGAGCTGGCTAATGACAAATCGCCCAATGTCGCAGAGAGCCCGATCCTCGGCACAAAATCTTTCTTTATGTTTGATATACGGCAGATCAGAGACTGCAGTTGTTTCCCTCTCTCCGTTCCTATAAAAGAGTGAATTTCGTCAATGACAATGTATTTAAGATGTTCAAAGATTGAGGCGAGCTCATATCCTCTGCTGACAAACATAGCTTCCAAAGACTCAGGAGTAATTAGCAAAATGCCTTTGCTCTCTCTAGAAAAAGCCTGTTTTTTTGTTGGAGGAATATCTCCATGCCACGGGGTGACCTGTATACTTAGAGGCTCACAAATCTGTGATAATCTCTCAAATTGATCATTAATTAGAGCCCTAAGCGGACTAACACATAGAATCATACTGTTGGGATTGTTCAGTGTGTATGATATTATAGGTAGGAATGCGGCTTCTGTTTTACCACCCGCTGTGCCAGCGGAAATTAACAAATCACCCGTTGGCTCTATAAGATAGGGGATTGATAGTATCTGCACTTTCCGAAGAGAGTCCCAGCCCTGCCTATATATCCATTTTTGGATAGCCGGATGCAACAGATTATAACAATCTTGGGCACTATAATGTGAAGTTTGCAAATCCTTCTTCTCCATCATTTGCCACTGGGTCATTGGCTGTATCCTCTCTAAAATCAACGTTAAAATTGAGAATCTCTTTCCAATCTTTCCCCGGGTTCTGTTCTAAAATTGATAGAAAGTTGACAAAGGATATTATCGTTGTTCTGGGTGTTCTGAAATAACTACTTCCTAGTTTTGAGAATGATATGTCAATAAATGCAGCTAGCGCCTCTTCAGGAACTAAATATTTGTCCTCTTCACCATGGGCATATACATTCAAAATGTTATGAATTAGAACATAAAACTCATCTGGAGACAGGCTGTTTAGCCTTATGACAGGACCAGAGAAATCCACCAGGCCATTCTTAGCATATTGGTTTTCTGCTAATCTCGATTGCAATGCTTCATAGCTATATAGCCCCCTTCTTGTATCCGTTAAAAACTCAGGGGTTCCTCCAAGCAAAAATCCCAAACCTTTAGCATTGCCCTGCAATAGGTCATTAAGAATACGCAAAATTTGTTCATAATTGTTGTTTCTAGATATTGTGTTTGACAGCCTATAGAGATTAACCATCTCGTCCAAGAAGACAAACAATCCCGCATACCCTGCAATTTGTACAAATACTGACAATAGTTTTATTTGATCATATATTGTGTCATCATCAACTATATTTCTAACATCTAAAATCTTTTTTGCGTCCTGCTTTGATGAAAACTCGCCTCTAAGCCATTTTATTGCACTTTGCCTGAGAGCCCCGTCTCCGGCCTCAAATCCTCTATAATATGCCTTTATCACAGTGGTGAAGTCAAAACCGTTTACCATTTCGCTGAGCACACCCAGTTTCCTATCTATTGTACTGTCGACGGAGCAACCCGCCCTTTTCGCCTCCTCAATTGATTGATAAATGAATTTTTCAACAACAGCACCTATTGCTCCGCCATCAGAACACATCTTTGTGGACATATTTTTAGTGAGTTCATTATAGAGAGAACGTGCCTGTCCTCCAGAACCTAAAAGGCGGCGATTGGGGTTAAGATCTGCCTGTATGGTTACGAATTTTTTTTCCAGAGCAATGTTTTTAACCAAATTCATAAAAAAAGATTTTCCGGAACCATATTCGCCAACGACTAACCTAAAAGAGCTCCCCCCATCGGCCACCAGTTCTATATCCCACCAGTTCTATATCTCTAAGCATGCTTTCAACCTCAAGCTTTCTTCCAACTTGAATTAATCGTTGCCCAACTCTGGGAACCACCCCAGCTTTCAACGCTTGGATTAGAGCCTCTCTTTCCCTAGATTTTATCCCGCTGTTCATTTTATGCCTCTAGCAATTCCAAATTAACATAAATTTTGTCATCCAGATCAATAAAATTACTGTCAAAGATCTCGAATGCCCGTTCATTTATTTCTTCCAACATACCATCAAGCATAAGGCCTTTACTCTTTGCAACCCTATTTAAATCATTTTTATCCCAAGCATTCTTCGAAATCAACATATTAAAGAACTCTTCTTTCTTGCCCGTAAGGTTCAATGCACATGTTGGGTTTTTCGTAGATTTTTTAGCTTCAGATTGATGCAAAGTGGTATTCTCGTCTATAAAGACCTCATCCAATATTTCCGATATCTCCTTTGATGACTTTTTAAGCTCTTTGATCTTATCAAAATCTAGTTTGTTACCGACTTTGATTTCTGTTTTTACATGTGCGCCATGAATTATAGAATGAAGGTCCTTTGTATCCAAAGACAACATAGCTCCGATTTTCTCAATCTTTTTTACTGCATCTGGAGTTATACCGGTTATATTTGCCACTCTAATAACAACATCTCGTAGAAAAACCTCTTTTTTATTTTTATCTATTTTTTGAATATAGGCCTTTAATTCTGTTGGAGTGACATCTTGGCCAAAAATAGTTTTTAGGTATATTTTATCACCATCAGATTTTACTAGGCTACTAACTATATTGTTTATATCAGCATCACTGGCGGCAGTTATTCCCGAAAATATATAAGAAATTGCATAAATAACTGTCTTTGGGTATGCAATATTATCATTGACCTTAATTTTACTCTGGCTCAAAAGAAGTGCAACCCTCATATTGACGTCAATTTTCCTATCAATGGGTTTTGCTGGAATAAAGGCGATGGATTCATCCGAAAGCATTTCTACAAATAAAGCCGTGGATTTTATACCAATATTGGAATTAATATCAAATACAGATAATAAGTCACACAAAGACATAGTAGTTGGCCCAGTCCCAATTCTTTCCTTTATTTTTTCGATTCCGTTGGCAAATTCAGAGCTTCTAATCTCCTGTGGTAGATAAAGCTTGGCTTCCATGGTTACTTTCTTATCTTTTCCAATGAATCTGCTATATGGATCTAACAGGGTTTCGGCTTTTCTAATCATTGTCTCCAGGCTTTTAGTTGGCAAATTTCCTATAGAAAAATCACTTATTCCTTTTAGTGTTAAACTAGTATTCTCTATTATACCTATTGATGCTGGATGATATACTACAGTTTTGTTTCGGGTCCTAGGAGTGATCCTAAGACCTTCCCCATGCTTTTTTCTATATAAGCTAGAGAAAATAGCTTGCATTTCATTTTTACATCTTTTACCTGGAGTATTTAAATAGCAATTTGACCTAATTAAATCATATACCACATCAGCCGGAAGCGGCTTTTTATCAAAGATTAACTTGCCGATATTTATTTCACTCAGAATCCCCCTGGAGGTGGTTTGCGATTTAAATGCTTCCGCATCTGTTCCATCGCGCCATAATTGCACAAAGTTTAAGAAATTCAGAGCATAGGCATTAAATGAACCGCTATGGGAGTAGATGCTAAGCAATCGCTTGACCTCATCCTCAATTTGCACTGATTCATTCTTTAATTTACTGTTTTTCTTAACTTCTTTGAAAAATCTATACTCTAGTCCATAGAATAGAAAAACATAACCAATATCTGCATCGGGATCTTTTCTACCACCTGCAAGCCAGGTCAAATATGCTTTTCTTGCATCGGTTGTTATTCGGCCATATGAAGGCCAATATCCCATATTTCCTAGTGAAGGATCAACATCATATCTGGCAACCTTAAGTTTTGTTGATATAACGCAAGGAATATCTGAATTTTTAGAACTCACATATATCATTCCACCGTTAATATTTAACCCTGCAATTTTGGTTGGCCTATCTTTTTATATCCATACAATATTTCTATTATTAATATCATTGTGATCTATGTAAAGAGAATACATATAATAACTGGACGATTTGGCATCTAATATTGCATTTTTAATAATCTTAATCACGAACACAGCACCACAGAGGAGAATTGCTATTCCAATGAATGGATTTACTATTGTCCCAATTAGACCAGAAACAACAATCCCTAAAATTTGTAAAATTTTTAAATCCCATTTTTTCATTTTAATGCAAGCAGCATATTCCTTCTCAATTTTCAATATTTTATTAATAAGCATAATAAAACTATATTTTTTGTATACAAAATATAATTATCTTAAATAAGATCATTTTAAATTCAATAGTTAATTGCCCTTAGAATAAAATTCTTCCGACGGATAAGGCAACTTCAGCACTGGACGTTCTGACAGAAATTGATGTGCAGAGGACGCTGGCCGAATTTATGGAGAACAAGACAGTCATAATTATAGCCCACAGACTCTCTGCCCTGGACATAGTGGATAGGATAGTTCTGCTGGAAAATGGAAAAATATTGGAAGGTGGTACAAAGAAAGAGCTTATGACTAGAAATGGGCTCTTCAGAAAAATGTATTCTGGGCGAGAAATGTTTTCATAGTAGTGTGGTGCAGGTTTTTCAGGGGAATTTCAATTGATTTATTTTGAGTAATTATAAGAGCTAAGCTGGTGAAAAATGCTGAGCCAGTGAAAAATAAAATCTGTTCAAATGGCAACTGGTGTACTTTTCCAGCATACAGCGGTTAGGCGGAAAGTTGTTAATTGTCCCCAATCACCTAAAAGGGGATTACTGTCCAGGTGTGTGCTTTGGGCACTGCTTAATATAATATACTACCCCACCACTAAACTCCAATAGAATTTATCAAATAGTAGAAGAAGACTGTAATATAGCATTTCTAAAGTTTTACCGGTTCTTTTGGTTCTTCTACTGAATCTAGCTAGGTAATTTCTAATTCTTGAGTCTATGGATTCTATGGGACAGGTCTCAGATTTACTGGCTATGTTCTAATTCTTGAGTCTATGGATTCTA
>JAIRXW010000042.1 GCA_031268035.1 Rickettsiales bacterium | reverse complement strand
CTTCCCCCGCCCTTCGGGCGGGGGTTTTGTTCTCTGGTTTTTCAGAAAGGTTCTTGACTTGATTTAGGATTTTGGGGCTAGCTGTTAGCTAATCATTAGGGCGCCCCCTCCCCCGCCCTCCGGGCGGGGGTTTTAGTCTTCGGTTTTTAAGAAAGATTCTCGACTCAAGATTCTGATCCCATTGGAAACGAATCTTCTAGAAAATTGGCTGATTTTTCTAGAAAGATTTTAGAGTCAGGATTTTGGGGTTAGAACTCTAGGACCAGCTGTTAGCTAGCCGTTGGGGCCCCTCCTTCCCCCGCCCTTCGGGCGGAGGTTTTGATTTCTGGATTTTTAGAAAGATTTTGACTTAACTAAGGATTCCGATCCTATTGGAAACAAATCTTCTAGAAAATTAGCTAGGTTCTTAAAAATATTTTAGAGTTAGGATTCTGGAGTTGGGATTCTAGAGTCAGGACTTTGGAACCAACTGTTAGCCGGTCGTTGGGACTGGCCCCCCGCCCTTCGGGCGGGGGTTTTGGTCTTCGGTTTTTAAGAAAGATTCTCGACTTGACTCAAGATTTTGGAATCGGCTCTATTAGCCAGTCGTTGGGACCACCCCCTCTCCCCTCCCCCGCCCTTCGGGCGGGGGTTCTGGTTTTTGGTTTCTCAGAGAGATTCTTGACTTAACTTGGAATTTTGGTCCCGTTGGAAATAAGGATTCTAGAAAATTGGCTGATTTTTTCGGAAAGACTCTGGAGTTGGGGTCGAAACCCAAAACTTTGCTCTGAATTTGGATTATAAATTTTAGAGTTGGGGTTCTAAAGCTGGGATTCTGGAGCCAGGATTCTGGTCCCAGCTGCCAGCCAGCTACTGGGACTAGCCCCCCCTCCAGCTCTTCGGGCGGGGGTTTTGGTTTCTAGTTTCTCAGAAAGATTCTAAAATTGGGATTTTGGAGTTAGAATCAAAACCCAGAACTTTGCTCTGAATCTAGGTTATAAATTCTGAAGTTAGGATTTTGGAATCAGGATTTTGGAATCGGGATTCTAGAACCAGCTGTTAGCTAGCCGTTGGAACCCCTTCTTCCCCCGCCCTTCGGGCGGGGATTTTGGTTTCTGGGTTTTTAGAAAGGTTCTTGGCTTGATTTAGGATTTTGATCCCGTTGGGAATAAGGATTCCGATCCCATTGGAAACAAATCTTCTAGAAAATTGGCCAGGTTTTCAGAAAATTAATTTCCCAAAAAGCTGGCTGATATTTTAGAGATTTTTCCGAATCTCAAGAAACACCTTAGTGCATTTTTCGCTACCCTTCATTTTTTATTCGGAGACTGTATTTTTAGAAATATCTTAGTGCATTTTTTACCACCCTTTATTTTTTTATTCAGAGGCTACAATTTTTTATGATTCTTCCCAGATATCTGGGATAGGCTCGAGGTATTCCCAACCACCCCGATGACTTCCTAGTGAGGCGCGAAATTGCTCTCACCCCTCTCGCTAAAATATTATATATATTCTATAATCTTCAGAGTTTCTCTAGAGTTCTAGGGAAAAATTGAAATTATATGTGGAGAATAAGATGCCAGGGAAAAATTTTTATTCAGAGGCTACAATTTTTTATGATTCTTCCTAGATATCTGGGATAGACTCGAGGTATTCCCAACCACCCTGATGACTTCCTAGCGGGGCGCGAAATTGCTCTCACCCCTCTCGCTAAAATATTATATATATTCTATAATCCTCAGAGTTTCTCTGGTATTCTGAGAAAGAATTGATCTTCAGAGCTTCTCTAGGGCTCTAGGGAAAAATTGAAATTATATATGGAGAATAAAATGCCGGGAAAAAATATGCCAGTTCTGTCGCGGTTTCAGGATTTTTTAGACCGTGCTGATTGGGACGGAAAATTTACTCTTTGAGTTGATGAATTTCATTTGTCGACAGTGTTCGACTTCTGCGCTGCATTGGTTGGAGCAGAAAATTTACTTTATGGGTTGATAAAATTTACTCTTTGAGTTTATAAATTTCATATTTTCTGGGCTATATTGATTAGGGCGGAAAATTTACTTCATGGGCTGACAAATTTCATTTGTCGATCAGTGATGACCAGTGGTCCACTGTGTGATGGTAATAAACTAGCTAGAGGTCGATACCTCTGTTGAATATTAGATAGTTATCAATATTGTTAGTTCAACAGTCTATTATCACATATGAGATGTAAACCGTACCCAATGTGGCAGCTACTAATTTTCTATCTGGGGTTAGTTTTCCACACAAACCTAGCATCGATGTCGGCCAGTATATTTAGCCCCCAAAAACAAACCCCCTCTGCTCTGGTTTCTGACAATCTATCTAAGCCCCGGGAGTTCAGTAGGAGCAATAACCTGGTCAGAAAAGCCGGGTCATTTAGACTAGCTCTAGGGGAACCCCTATACATCAGAGGAAAGGTCACCGATGCCTTCGGTGTGCCCATAGACGGGGTGATAATTAAAATATGGCAGACAAATGCAGCGGGTAAATATCACAGTTTACTGGGGAAAAATAGCCGGTATTTGGACAAAAATTTTGTGATGTCGGGTCAGGCTATCACCGATAACATGGGTAAATATGAATTTATAACAATATTTCCAGGTTTCTATGACGACAGAGCCCCCCATATAAATTTTATAGTTCTGCACAAAAAGTTTGGTCTCATAGAGACGGAAATGTATTTCAAAGATAATCCCAAAAATTTTATAGATCCGATATATATGAACTATCCAGAAAATGAAAGAAAATTGCTGTCGGCCGACACACAGCTCGTATCCAAAGAGGGTCCGGAAAACGGCAGAGTAGCAATCTTTAATCTGGTGATGGATGGGTTGCAGCAGTATAAGAGATACTAGATACATTAGAACAGCCGAAGAGAGGATGGAGAATGGATGGCCTCTTCACTGCAGTTTGGAAAGAATTGTCATTGACAAATTTTTCTATGCTCCGAATCTATAGCCACTGGGAAAAAACACTAGCGAATGCCAACATTTGATCTGGAGAATATGTTTTTTGGAATAGTGGCTGGTATAGATGAGGCTGGTCGAGGTCCCCTCTGCGGGCCTGTCTATGCAGCCTGTGCTGTGTTAGATAGGGTAAACTATCCCGAGAATTTAGATGATTCTAAAAAAATATCCGAGAGTAAAAGGGAAAAAATTTTTGAGGAAATAGTGGATTTTGAGAAAAATGGGTTTCTGTACTACGGCGTCGGCATTGCTAATGCGGATGTGATAGACAAGGTAAACATACGCAATGCTACAAAAATTGCTATGGCTTCGGCCTATGGGGATTTTTTAAATAAATATGAAATTAACATTGATATGATTCTTGTGGATGGAGATTTTATTCCCGAGGTTGGCTGTCAAGCCAGAGCTGTTGTGGGAGGAGATGCAAAAAGCTATTCCATAGCCTGTGCCTCCATAGTAGCCAAGGTTCTGAGGGATCGGGAGTTGCGCGCCATGGATCGTATCTATCCTCAGTACAACTGGAAAAAAAATAAGGGCTATGGTACCAGAGAGCATATAGAATCCATAGGCCGCCATGGTCCTGTCGAAAACTATCATAGGAAAAGTTTTATGGGAAATTTTCAGTGCGAATCTAGGAAGTAGTTGAAGAATGGTGGATATCTATAATGCCACTGTATTTAAAAATATTTTGGACTTTGCGACGGAATATAACCTATCGGTAAAACTTATAGAACTATATCCAGAGTCGGCAGTCGGCTTTGTTTCTCTGAAAAATTTAGAAGATGTTTTGCGGCATTTTTTGGGGGCCAAATTCTCCTCAAAAAACGGTAGACAAATCATCTATCAGGCAAATGGGGTAACTATAATTCTAACTAGAGTACTTTGTGCTGCCGCGAAAAACAGTATAGAGATGAGCGACTCGGAGTTCTGTAAAATTAATCAGGACTTCTTCATTACACCAGATGGTGGGACAGAGACCTGCGCAGCCAGCGATGAGGGGGTATCAATTTATAATAGTGTTAAAAATAGAGATGAATCTCTATTGCGTCTAAACTTTGAGAAAGCTAGACTTAGTTTTGGTAATAGGTGTCTAGATAGGAAAATATTATAGTTGAGGACGCTGTGGAAAGACATTTTTGCGTAACTGTTTACACATATAACTGCGAAAGCGATAGATTTATTTTTGTTAGACATAAAAAACTACGGAGGTGGTTACCTCCCGGGGGGCATGTGGAGCCCAATGAGATACCAGATGATGCTGCTAGAAGAGAGGTTTTTGAGGAAACTGGGATAGACGATCTTAGATTTGTGGCCCCTCTGGACTATGGTAGGGACATAGCCGGTCTTCTGACTACCCCCTTTGGAATATAGAGGAACATTATCAGAGAAAACCACGAACATCTAGATCTGATATATCTAGCTATAGCGGGAAATCATAATTTGGTTCTGAATGAAAAGGAATCTGACGCCCTAGGAGAATACAGTCTAGAGGCTATAGTGGAGCCAACCTTTGATTCCTTTGCTAATACTAAAATGTGGTGTGAGTATTTTTATAATTTCATCAGATGTGCAGGTCCAAGCATCTCTGGGACAATCATAGAAAAAGATTGAATAGAGACCTTATTCTATATTGATTTTATCAAATATGCGGGTCCAAATGCCTCTGGGTCGACCATAGAAAAAGATTGAATAGTTGATCTCACTCTGTCATTAATTTATTTGTCATATAAATACTAGGGCAGGGAGGCTTCCGCGGAAAACCAGAATATATCCTATGACTGTGCTACTAGCGGATTAGATAAAATAGGACCAGAGATAAATTATCTGAAGAATGTAGAGATAGTTAGGAAAAAGAAGAGTTCTAAATTTCCCAGAGCTCTTCTTGGAAGGAATAGGAAAATTAAGAAAAAATAGTTTAGACTCTCCCGCAGAAAAATAGCTGAGATCAGCGGTCTAGCTCCCGCTGTTCACTAGAGAACTGCTGGGGGAGGGCGACGACTGAATGGAGATTCTCGGAGCTGGCATGCTGCATCCCAATGTGCTAGTGAATTCTAAAATAGATCCAGATAAATATCAGGGCTTTGCCTTTGCCTTTGGTCTAGAAAGGATGGCTATGCTAAA
>JAIRXW010000008.1 GCA_031268035.1 Rickettsiales bacterium | reverse complement strand
GGTGCTATTGCTATTGTTTAGAGCAGCGCCCTTTGTTAAACTAAAGATTTCAAAAGAATTAAATATACTGTCATATTTTTCATCCTCTTTCTTTTTTCTCTCTTCCTCTTCTATTCTCTTTTTCTCTTCCTCTTTATCTTCATATAGTGGTGATGTATTGAAATTAGAGTCGTCCAACAGAGTGATGTCCTCTATAATATCGCTCTTTTGGGTGAGATCAAAGATTTCAAAAGATTTTTCCTTCTTTTTTCTCTCTTCAATCGCCTCTTTCTCTTTTTGACTAGAGAATGTCTTTACCATATCTAATGCTACCTCTATCATAGAGAATGTTACATATGCTCCATATACTACTCCATATCCCACTCCTATTACTGCCCCCGATCCTAATAAGATCCTCATGCATTTATCAATATTGCCACCAACAGGGTTATTGCCAGGATCACCATTGTTGGGAGGAGGATTATCATTGTCGCTATGGGTCTTTACCTCTTTTTTCTTCTTCTTCTTCTTCTTCTTATTATTATTATTATTATTTTTTTTTGGTAAGTACCAGGTTCGTTTTGATGCTATACTATCATCATAGTTGTTGTCATTGTCCCGGGGATGAGGTGGGTTGCTTCCGCTACTTGTCATTATTTGGTTTCCTCTCGTCATCTGTCCTAATGTCTGTATTTGTTCTAACCTCCCGGGTGTAAACGTAAACATTGCCACTAGCTCATTCCAGACTCCATTCAAGAATCTAATTACAATGTTCACATGCGGTTGGTTAACTTCCTGCCGCCGTGGCTGCCCTCCTTCTCCTGCTGCTCCTACTCCTACTCCTGATCCTACTGCTTCGATGTTTACGTTGTTATTGTTGTTATTGTTGTTATTGTTGTTATTGTTGTTATCTACTCCTACTGCTACTCCTTCTTCTGCTCCTACTCCTTCTCCTTCTCCTGCTACCTCGTTGTTTACGTTGTTATCTTCTCTCCCCATTCTTTCTCTCTCCAATCTCTCTCCCTCTAATATCCCTGCTCTCTCCAGTCTCTCTTCCTCTTCTCTATTTAATCTCCCTATCTCTAATCTCTCTCTCCCCAATCTCTCTCTCCCCAATCTCTCTCTCTCCAATCTCTCTCTCTCCAATCTCTCTCTCCCGTTTTGCTCTATCTCTATATTGAGGAGCGTCCTGCGCGGTATATTTAGCACAATGCCGTCCGGAATGTTGTTATTGTTGTTATTGTTTGCGTTGTTATCTACTCCTACTCCTTCTCCTTCTCCTTCTGCCTCGTTGTTTGGGTCGTTATCTTCTCTCTCCATTCTGTCTCTCTCTATTTCCTCTTCTCTCTCTTCCTCTTCTCTCTCCATTCTCTCTCTCTCTAGTCTCTCTCCCTCTTCTCTCTCCATTTTCTCTCTCTCTATTTCCTCTGCTCTCTCTTCCTCTTCCTCTTCATCTTTCTTCTCTTCTTCTTCATCTTCTTTTTTCTCTTCTTCCTTCTCATCTTCTTCATCTTCATCTTTTTCCTTCTCTTCTTCCTTCTCTTCTTCCTTCTCTTCTTCTCCGTTATTATCGCTGCCCTCGGAGTCGGAACTAGAACTGTTTACGTTGTTATTGTTGTTATTGTTGTTATTGTTGTTATTCTTTTTCTTTTTTTTCTTCTTCTCTTCTCCGGAGTTGTTATTGTTCGATTGTTCTGTTTGGATGTCTATGTTTTTTTCCACTACGCGAAGCTCGGCTCTAAGTTTTTTCAGTTTCTTTTCCAGTGAGTTTATTTCTTCTCGTCTTCGTTTTGACTCCGCCGGATTGGGGGTTTTTTTTTTGTTTTGCTTTTGTTCGCCTTCTAGGTTACCTTTATTCTTTTCGGTTGCTTTTATTTTATTGAGTAAACTCTTTTGCTTTTGCCGCAATTTCTTCAGTTTAGATGACTCGGTGTAGTTTTCTTCGTTCCTCCTCTTTCTTCCTTCAGAATTGTTAGCCCCCAGCGAGCTTCCCAAAAAAACAATGGATAAGACAAAAACTAATTTTTTAAACTTTCTTAATATTTTACTTATTTTCATATCCTTCATATCCTTTAAAAATTGTTAAATTAATAATTAACAGTGCCCCTCGTAGAGGAACGCTAGTTAAACGTACATCCCAGTATAACATATTATAGGTAATATTCAATAGGTTATATTTATTGGTCGTCGAGGGGAAAGGGCTCCATCTGATCGCATAGATGCCCTGTTCCCAGAAAAAATCTGTTGAAAAAATAAATTAGAATAAATTTTTCTAGGGGGGAATAACTAATACAGCCATCGCATCCATCTAATTTATTTTCGATGTTCACCAGCTTTGGCCTTTTTCGAGAGGGTTTTGGAGTATATTTCATGAATTTCCCCGACAGCTGTTTCTTTGTAAATTGTTGTCATATTAATTTACAATGTTTTATCAAATCTCAAAAATTCAAGAAACGAATTCTCCGGAACTATTACCACAGAGCCATAGAGGGGGGAAAGGAAAAATTAGAAAGAAGAAAGGGCAGGGGGAAGGGAGTGAAGGAGGTGAAGGATGCACATTCTACTCTAGAGCAGATGGATTATGTTTATAAATCAGTATATAAGATTATTCTTTCTGTAAAAACTTTCTGATTTCAAACCCAAAAAGCACCTAGAATAAATTCAGACAAAAAAAACCGAAGAATAAAAAGAAGTCCTCCGAAGAGGCTCCAAAAACTCACCGCCCTCCTCCTCTCTCTGCTGTTGAGTGGAATCTGTCCAGCTCTGGTTCGGGGCATGGCGGGAAGGACCGAAGCAACCCAGGCCTCCTATCTGGAGGAACTTTTTATCAAAAAAAAATGGAAATGAAGCAACCTCTGCCGAAGGATCTGTTCCCCTCTTCTGAAGAACCTCAGGAACCAGAAAAGGCTAATGACGAGAAGAAAAACGGAAATGAGACAAAGGAGGAGAAAAGAGAGAGGGAGTTAGAGCTGTTTAAGAAAAAAATAAAAAAAAAAGCTGGAAAAGAGGTTAGAGAAAGAACTAAAAAAAGCTCAGAGAGAAATTAGAAAAGTGAGAGAAGAAGAAAAGTAGGATTGGCGGCATTGCTGACTTTTAATATGCTCTAGGATCCCTGCGGCCGCGTCGGTCGCAGTTCAAAGTAATGTGTTGGCAAATTAACCACACCAGTTTAGAGAGGTGGAAAAACAAAGGTTATTTGTGGAATAGGGTATATTAAAAGTTAGCAATGCCGAAAATTACCACAGAAGCCCCTTGATTTTAGATTTAAGAGACACTACAAGTAAAGGCCATTGGTATTCTAAAAATCACAGAATGAAAATAAACGTTGTTTTGAAAAAATTCAAAAGGTTCGTCGCGCCGCTTCTCTATTGCTCTCTGCTGCTAAATAGCGGTTGTCTCCCAATGGACCGGGACGTAAAAAAGACTGATAATCCGGAAGATATAGTTAAAGATAAGGTTAAAAATATAAACTTCAATGAAGGCAAGGAGATAGAGGTTGTACTCTATGACGATCCTGATGGCGTCAACGCCTTTTCCACACCATACGAGGTAGATCCTGGAGACAAAACTGTGCACAGAGTTATAGGCATTAATCTAGCAAAGGTTAAAACTGAAAAAGATCTGTTATTGGCTCTCTTCCATGAATCCTATGATCCTGTCAGGCGTAGCAAAAATGAGCGGTTGGCAGAGGACTATACCAGTCACGCAAAAATGATCTTGGATATCAGAATGTATGGTCGGGATAATAGATCTCTGGATATCTTGGACAAAACAGATACCACCAAAGCTAACAGAAGAGCCAGAGAACTCATTAGAACAGGAGAGGCTCAATTCTTTATGGGCCAAAAGACCGCTATCACTGACGCTGAGGTCGCAGAGCTGGGTCTAGAGACATCGAAGTCAACGTCGATTATGGCTGTCGGCTTTGGAGTCTATGTGGCCTACCAGGGGGGAAGAATTGTCAAGCAATGGGTGGATGAGGATAGCGAAGACGAGAAGAAAAAAACACCACAGCAGCCAGGCGCAACCACAACCTCTGCCACTCCTTCGAGCAAATCTAGGAAGTCAGATGGTAAAGATGCCATCAACGCGATGGCAGAGAAGAAGAAAAAAGAGAAGGAATTAAAATGGCTTAAAAAGAAGCTGGGGGAAAAGCCAAATGAGTAATTAGAAGGAAGTTCGGAGAAAAGTTAGAAAAACTGAGGAATAAGGAATGGGACTGGGAGGAGAGTGGAAGAGGATTTCAGGATTCCAGGTGGAGAAGATACAGTTGGTCCTGGGGCGCACGGCCGAAAGAACAGATTTCTAAATATCTTTCTAAAATAGATACCACCGAAGGTAACAGAAGAGCCAGAGAACTCATTAGAACAGGAGAGGTTCAATTCTTCAGACCGCTATCACTGGCGCTGAGGCCGCAGAGCTGGGTCTAGAGACATCGAAGCCAACGTCGATTATAGCCGCCGTTGGCTTTAGGGTCTATGTGGCTCAGCGGGGAGGAAAGGTCATCAGGAAATGGGCTGTGGAGAAAAATAAAATAAAGGAGAGAAAGAAATCTACTGAGATGAAACCGAGAGATCGAGAAACATAGAATAGAAGAACAGAGGAGTCCGGGGGTATCTAGATCCGGGAGCTCCCTGGGAAAAAGGACCAACAGAAGAAAGATAGAGGATCATAGAGGAGAAATAGGCCCCTTGACTCGCCATTAAAAATGGTATAGAATATCGCCCTATCAGAGGGAAGTTCGATAGCTGTTTTTGGCTGTGAACTATGCATGGACCACAGGAGGCGTTGATAACGAAATGTTGAATAATGTTGGGGGTGAAGATAACTATAGGTCATTTCGTGATTACGATTAGGGGGCGCGATGGCCGATGGCTCTGCTAGAATTGGTACGTTTTTTATAGAAAAAGATAAGAAATAGGATATAATTATGAATATCAGAGAGCTTGAGGAGGTAATCATGAATAATATACTTGTTGGGAAAAGCAAAACATTCAGGACCCTGAGGACTCAGTATGAGGCAGCTATAGTAAATTACTACAGGTTCAGGGATAACGAAATTTTTATTGGTTTTTCCACCAGGGGTAAGCTGCAACTGGTGAAAGAGGATATAATTCATATAGCAAATTGGGAGTATGCTAGTGGAGATGGAGATTCTACTGATAATGACGACAGTGTTCAGCCGTTTTTAATAATGTACCATGGAATCATCGAAGGATTGGAAATATATTACCACCAGAACGCCATTCCACTGGCCATAGACTCAGACTATTCTGAGGTCTATGAAAGATACACAAGAAAGATGAAAAACAGGGGAAGAATGCTAATGAGAGATGAGCGGCCGGATGGCAGTGATCCAGAGGAGGAAAAACTACTCGATGAGGATATATATTCTGTGTATCCAGAAGACATTAACTCAAATATACAGGTGAGTGCAGTGAGCGGTATCATTAGGCCCGAAAGAATCCCCCTAGAAAAATCGGAAACTCCTATGGGAATTGGGGAATTCGAGAAGGCACTCATAGACGATATGCTGCTGGGGAAGAGTGAGACATTCAGAATTCTAAGGGCTCAATATGAGACGGCCAACATAATCTACCGAAAATTTACTGCTAATGAAATTGTTATCGGTTTTTCCACCAGTGGTAACTCAAAACCAATAAAAAAGGATGTGGCTGTTATAGCGAATTGGGACTATAGTAAATTGGACAAGAATTTTATTAACAACAGCGAAATTTCTCTATATTTATCAATGGAATCTAAATTTATAGAAGAATTGAAAATATGCTATGATGGGGCCACCCTAGATCTAGATTCAGACTACTGCGAAATATATAGATTATATAATAGAAACATGAAATATAGAAGAAGAGTACAGGTGCGAAACGACGAACCAGATGCCAATGATCCGGAGGAGTATCTATTTGCTGATGATATATGCACATTCTACTCTAGAGCAGGTGGATTATGTTTATAAATCAGTATATAAGATTATTCTTTCTGCAAAAACTTTCTGATTTCAAACCCAAAAAGCACCTAGAATAAATCCAGACAAAAAAAACCGAAGAATAAAAAGAAGTCCTCCGAAGAGGCTCCAAAAACTCACCATCCCCCTATTCCTCTCCTGTTCCCTCCTCTCCTGCTCCCTCCTCTCCTCTCTGCTGCTCCCTCTTCTTCTCTCTGCTGTTGAGTGGAATCTTTCCAGCTCTGGCTCGGGGCGTAGCGGGGAGGGTTGAGGTCGCTGTGGTGGACAAAAACACTGCCCTGACAGAAATAATCGAAGCTGTCCAGGAGCACATAAGAAAGAATGGGTTTTCTCAGAAAGATTTTTTTGAGTATTATAGGATAATATATATGTGTTGTTCCTGTGATTTTCTTTAAAAGATCTAGATTCCGAGGAGGCGTAAAGCGTATATTTTTTATTAGTAATAATGGAGTTAATTTCATGTTAAATTTTAATGCAAAAAATGCTAAAAGATTGTCTACACTAGTATTTATTCTACTTCTATCGTCGGCTTTATTAAATCCGAAATCAGCTAGGTCAGAAAAAGAAAAAACAACTGACTATGTAGGCTACGAAGAATCAGCTGATGTTAATGGGAAAGACGAACACACTTATCCAAATGGGAACACCTACAAAGAAGAACGCGAAGACAAGCAGCCCGATGAATATGGCACACTCACCTATGAAAATGGCGGCAACTACATAGGAGGACTCATAGATAGCTACTTCCGCCATGGAAATGGTAAACTCACTTTACCAGATGGGAGTACCTATGAGGGAGGTTTCAGATATGGTGAATTCTACGGAGAGGGTAAACTCATTTCATCAAATGGGGTCATCTACGAGGGATATTTCAAACATAATATGCCCAATGGGAAAGGTAAACTCACTCTACCAAATGGAACCATCTGTGAGGGATATTTTGAAGATGGTGAATTTATTGGAGAGAAAAAAATTTAAGAAACACATTTCAAGATAGTAAATTTGAGATAGATAAAAAATAATAGCTCAGGTGGATGGGAATTGTAAGTAGGAAAGATTTTTAAAGAGACTATGGCGGATGAATATGAAGAGAAAACAATAAGATATCATCGCTATCTAAAAACTGATAAAAAGGCGCTGAGGAAAGTGTTGCCATTTAAAAATGGCAATGTTCGCAAATATCCCCATACGATATGCGAACTTCCCGTCTAACTAGTAGCCGGTATGCACTGCCTACTGGGGCATTGGCCTATGAGAAAAAAAGAGCTGCGTTACCTGCTGAGGATATTAATCTGTACTACCCATTGGAGCCACTAACCCGTGAGGGAAATGGAAAAGTGGGCGGCCTACACTGCTCACTGGGGTCACTAGCCCATGAGAGGAATGAAAGCATGAACCCTCCGCTGTGGTGCCTATTGGGCGGGGTCATCGGTCTACGCTGTCCGCCAGATCACTAACCCGTGAGGGGAATGAAAGTGCGAACCTCCACATTATGTCCTCAGTGTGGCCAATAATCTGTGGGGGGAAAATAAAAGAAGCCATGCACTGCCCATTGGAGTCATTAATATTACAATACTATCCCCTAGACCACTAAATCGTAAAGAAAGTGGAGAAATTGGCCCCATATGGTACCCACTGGAGTCATAATTCGCGAGAAGAATGGAAAAGTGGGCTAGCTTAATTTTGGAAAAATGAGTGATAGACAAAATATTGTGCAACATTTAAATTTAAATTAATAAATTTTCAAAACCCCCTTGTAAAAGGAATTTTTTTGGGTATAATAGAGCAGTATATATGTTGTTCCCGTGGTTTTCTTTAAAAATACAGGTTTCAAGGAGACATGGGGCATATATTTTTTATATTAGTAATGGCAACAGGGAAACGGCCGCCACATTGGCTGTAGTTGTTACTCCGGATTGGGTTGTCAAATCATCCGGGGAAAAATATGAGTGATCGGGTATTAGCTACTCACTAAAAATTCAGACTGTTTAAACATCAGGGCCTCAGCAACATTGCTTTTATCTATATTTTCCCGACCTTCGAGATCTGCAATTGTTCTAGCCACTTTGATAGTTGTTACTCCGGATTGGGTTGTCGAATCATCCGGGGGAAAATATGAGTGATCGGGTATTAGCTGCTCACTAAAAATTCAGACTGTTTAAACATCAGGGCCTCAGCAACATTGCTTTTATCTATATTTTCCCGACCTTCGAGATCTGCAATTGTTCTAGCCACTTTGATAATCTTGCTATAGACTCTCATAGAGAAGCCATATTTTTTGTTTGCTGAATTTAAAAGATTATCGCTAACATCATCAAGTTGCATAAAATCCCTAACTTCACTGGTGGTGGCCTGTGCGTTAAGTTTGCCCTCGACGCTATTAAATCTATCAGCCTGGATCTTTCTGGCCTGGTCTACTCTGGTTTTGTATTCCAGAGAGGTTTTGGGCCTTTCCTTTGTTTTTTCATTTTTATGAGAAAACATGATTATTCTGGGTACGTCAACAAAGAGGTCGATGCGATCTAGAATTGGTCCCGATATTTTTTCCTGATATTCTCTGGCGCAAATTGGTGCCCTTTTGCACTGTTTTACTGGATCGGAGAAATGACCACATCTGCATGGATTCATGGCAGCTATCAGCTGGAACTTTGCCGGATAGGTAATATCCTGCAGCGCTCTAGCTATTGATATTTTTCCAGTTTCCAGCGGTTGTCTGAGTGAATCTAGCACCTGCCTTGGAAATTCTGGTAATTCGTCTAGAAAAAGTATGCCGTTGTGGGCCAGAGATATTTGGCCAGGTTTTGGTCTGGTGCCTCCGCCAACCATGGCTGGCACAGAACAGGAATGGTGCGGATCTAGAAATGGTCTTCTGGATACAAGTTCGCCATTTATTAGTTTTCCCGCCACACTATTTATTATGTTTGTCTCTAGAATTTCTTTTGCGGTCAATTCTGGAAGTATACCTAAAATTCTCTGGGCCAACATGGATTTACCGCTTCCAGGAGGGCCTACCATCAATAAATTGTGACCGCCGGCTGCGGCTATTTCTAGAGCTCTTTTGGCTTGTTTTTGGCCATAGACATCTGATAAATCCGGATATTTTATATCAACTAAATTTCTATTGATTATAGGTTTTTCCACTGTGCAGCGTTTGTTTAAAAAATTTATGAGTGTCAGTAGATTATCGACAGCAACCACATCCATGTTTTCGTCTGCCCAGAGGGCCTCTCGAGCGCATTTTTTTGGGCATATTATTCCCAACCCTCTATCGAGAGCATTTATGGCCATGGGTAACACTCCGTTAACGGTGTTTATGGTGCCGTCGAGAGATAGTTCTCCAATTACTATATATTTATCAACATTTTCCTGCTTTATAATGCCCATTTCCACAAGGAGACCAATGGCCATTGGAAGGTCGAGATAGCTTCCTTCCTTATTTATGGAAGCTGGAGATAAATTTATGACTAGTCTTTTAGCGGGGAAACTCAGGCCTATAGAATGTATGCTTGCTCTTATTCTTTCTTTGGCTTCGTTGACGGCCTTATCGGGCAAACCAACTATGTTGAACGCAACTATCCCATGGGAAAGCTTAACCTCAACATCTATATCTATTGTATTTATTCCAAGAAATGAGAACGTCTTTATCCTAGCGACCATGGAATCTCGTGAGATTCATAATATTTATTTTATAATAGCATGAATCTTTCGTATGTTCAACAGTTAAAATCACCCATCCATCCCACCGTAGAATAGCTTGATAACTCTAGCTTTTTAGGCCTTTCCTATGACCCGACTAACTCATAAAAATCTTAATTATCCGCAGTTTCCATGAATTTATTTAATCTTAAAATAAATTCAGCTGGATTTTTTAAGGGTTCACCCTCTAAAATACAGACCTCGTCAAATAGTGTTTTTATAATCTCTTTCATCTGAGGAATTTTTTCATCCCTAGAGATGTTTTTTTGAATTGTCATGAGTAAAGTGTGCTGGGGATTTATCTCTAGTATTTTGGGTATTGGTGCAACAATTTGTTTTTGCTCCAGTAGAAACCTTTCGAGTTTTATATCCATGGCTTTTTCGTCGGCCACAAGACAGGCCGGACTTTTCGTCAGTTTTTTTGAAATTCTAATGTCTTTAAGATTGCAATTTTCTAAGGTTGTTCTAAAGAGCCCGAGAAGATCATCATAGTTATTCTTGGTATCATTTCTCTTGTCATTTTCTAGGGATTTTTCTTTTTCATTTTTATCATCATCAAACTCAAAATCGCTGTGGTCATCAATTTTGTCCCCCTGTTCCAGTTTATCTAGATCTATATCGGCCTTTGTCAGTGATCTGAACTGATAGTCCTTGTATTTATGGGTGGCCGTAGTCCAAAAATCGTCCACAACGTCGCATAGATAGAGCACCTCTATGCCTCTAGATTTAAAACCCTCAACCTGCGGGCTATTATCTGCATTCTGGACAGAGCTTCCAGTTATATAGTAGATGGTTTTTTGATCTGGTAGCTTTCTTTCCAGATAGGTTTTTAAATCTATCTGTTTGTCTACAGATCTGCTACTGTAGAATTTGCAGAGATCTAGTAGGTCGTCGTTGTTCACATTATGTTCGCAGAGACCCTCTCTGAGAACGGCGCCAAAATTATTCCAAAATTTCAAATATTCATCTGGCTCGTTCTGATTTTTTTTCTCCAACTCCGAAAATATTTTTTTAACCAGAGCTTTTCTAATTTTTTCTATCATGCTACTCTGCTGGAGAGTTTCTCTGCTTATGTTGAGCGGCAAATCTTGGCTATCCACAATGCCCTGGATAAATCTAAGATATCTAGGTAAAAGTTTAACATTGTCCTCTGTTATAAATACCCTTTTGATATAGAGTTTTACTCGACTGTTCATGTCGGGATTAAATAGATCAAAATTCCTTCGGTCTGGAATAAATAATAAATTTGTGAACTCTAGGTTGCCTTCGACTCTGTTGTGAAGAATCATCCAGGGTTCTCCGGGCATATGAACTACATATTTATAGAATTCTAAATACTGTTCCCTCGTTATGTCGGCCTTTGGCTTTGTCCAGAGAGCGGTACCTGTATTTATAGTCTCTACGCTACTTTCGGTGGTCCCCATTTTTAATTTCAGAGGAAAAATAATGTGGTCCGAATAGGATTTTACTATGTGTTTTATATGAAATTTGTCCAAAAATATATCTTCCTCCTCTCCGAGATGAAGAACCACTCTAGTGCCCCTTCCAAACTCTTCGTTGAATTTACCTATCCTAAACTCACCCTCCCCATCAGATTCCCAAATATAGGCCTCTTCGCTATTCGGAGCACGGGAAATAACCTCAACCTTTTTAGCTATCATAAAAGATGAATAAAAACCAACACCAAACTGACCTATCAGTTCAACGGAATTATTTTCCTGGGCCTTCGACATCTGTTCAACAAAGGCCTCTGTTCCAGATTTGGCTATGGTGCCCAGTTGCTCTATCAGTTCTTCACGACTCATCCCTATTCCATTATCTCTGATCGATAGAGTTCTGTTATTTTCATCAATTTCCAGTTCTATTTTTAGTTCTGTATCATCCCCCAGAATATTTGGATCTACGGTGGCCCTATATCTAAGTTTGTCACAGGCGTCTGAGGCGTTAGAAACCAGTTCTCTAACAACTATGTCTCGATTCGTGTAGAGAGAGTGAATCATCAATTTTAGTATTTTTCTCGTCTCTACTCCAAACTCAAAACTTTGTTTTTCTGTCATAAAAATTCAAATTTGTTGACTGGTTATCATATAGTAACTTTCTCCCCATTTACAAGCGATATTTAGCCCAAAAACCCACGGGTTATTACAAATATGCATGGGCTATTACAAAAATAATATAGAAACAGATATGCAGGATTCCTAGTTCCTGTTTCAGCCTATTTAATTCTGAAGCCAATTCTAAAGCCTTCACCTCATCTTCGTGTCTTATGATTTTGTATCCTGTATTTTCGTGTCTTGAAATTATTTCGTATCTCGAAATTAAAAGTGGATGACTAGGGCTAAATCCCAGATGACTATCAGAGATCTCAGCCCCAGAGTTATTGAATAGTGGGATAACAAAGGCTAAAATTAACACTGCTAGAGTAAAATTAATATTTTTCATGGCTAAATCTATTAGGAAATGTGGGCACTATGGATTATATCCCTTATCTCTGGATCACCCTTTAGAATTGAGTTAAGTAGACAGATGAGCATTCTCTTCTTTGATTCTACCCCAAAGAGTCTTTTGAAGGCAAAATCTAGAGAGGGGCTAAGCAGTTCTACTCTTCTTTTCCCCTCTTCGGAGAAAATATTCTCATCTATCTTTTCTTCCTTTTCTTCCTCTTCAGAAGTTTTCATATCTTTCTCTATGCCCAGAGCATCTAGTGATCAGATCTAGTTCTAGTCTATAGTTTTTCTGGAGAAGTGTCAAGGGGATATTTAGATATGTTTATCCCACATACATTTAGAAAAATTCATTTAACCTCTTCCCTAAGTTTTATCTAGTGCTTCCCTAGGAGTTAGATAGTCAAGTCCTCTAGAGGGTCTATAGTTACCGTGTCTATAAACAAATTCCTTCGGTTTATTTCTAAATGCTTCAAAGGCTATCTATTAGCTTTAATAGTTTATCATCTCTGTGAAATTCCTCTCTCATTATTCTATCATTTCTCTCTCATTTCTCTAGCTTTAGAACCTCCTCTTCACTGAGTCCCGTGCACTCAACTATCACGTCTAGAGGGAAGCCTTTTTTTAGCATGACAATAGCAGTTTCTATCTTACCCTCTTCTCTACCCTTCTCCATACCCTTCTCCATACCCTTCTCCATACCCTTCTCCATACCCACCGTTATACCCTCTTCTCTACCCTTCTCCATACCCTCCTCTCTAGCCACAGTGAGAGCAGAGATCTCATCATTCTTTAGTTTTAGACGAGCTTCGTATTCTTC
>JAIRXW010000021.1 GCA_031268035.1 Rickettsiales bacterium | reverse complement strand
CCGGAAGAAATTGCCAAACTAGTCCAGAAGTAGGAATAGGGGAGAACAGAAGAAGCTATGACAGAACTGAAAAAACTAAAAAATGATGATAACTTCATCGAAGAGTACTGGCTTCACCAGAAGGCCATAGATGACTATAATTCTGCTATGTCTCTGGCCATAAAGAGAGGGAGAGAGGAGGGTAGAGAGAAAGGCAGAGAAGAGGGTAGAGAAGAGGGAATAACGGTGGGCATGGAGAAGGGTTTAAAGAGAGGAGAAGAGGAGAAGGCAAAAATAATTGCCCTATCGATGCTTAGAGATGATGTCCTGGTATCCACAATAGTTAAGTACACCGGCCTTTCTCCGGAGGAAATTACCAGACTAGCCCAGAAACTGGACTAGAAAAAGCTTAGACTAGAGACAGGAGTTCATTAGCTAGTTTATTGATGATAAATTTATTAGCTAGTTTACTATCCTATACTATAGTACTATCATAGCAAAAAAATATTTCATTGACACTCGATAAAAAAAAGTAGGGTCTTGACAAGAATTTCCACTATAAACTCTAGATAACAAAATTTCTGTCTAGCTATGAAAATTTTTGTTGAATTCGTCCTTTGGCTTCAGAATGTTCTGCGGCGACTTGGGAATTTTCCACACCTAAATCGCCTATATTGCTTTAGTCGGGCACTTGTTATTTCACTGGCGCTGTGCAGCCTCATTAACCTAGCTCTAGGTTTCTATCTCCATAGATCCAGGGACAGAAAAAATAATCTGCTGCTACTCTACGAGTTCACGTTTTTGATCATGTATTGCTTTTTTTTTCACTTTCCAACAAAAGCATGCATATTATTTATTCCACCCAATGATCATATACAGCATCATGTATTCCGTGTTTTTCATCAGGATACCCTGCCGGGTTTAATTAATTGGCTTTCCACAGTCTTTTCCCTGCTGGCTACCATCGATATTATCGTGACAATAGTAAGTTTCAGAAAGCGAAGAAAGATTGTCATTTTCTGTCTACTGTTGGAAATTCTACCATTTCTGAGTCTGGTGACCTACTATTCCACTAGACCATCCTGGATGACATTTAATACCTATCTATCTTCTTACCTAACAGTGTTCTTTTTTTAAATACAGGTGGTGTTGTGATCACAGCCCTGGCGATCTACCATATTAGCTATATGATTCGCGGAGTTATCAGAAAAAGTAGAGGAGAACCAGTCTAGTGGACTAGTTTCTGTCGTCTATTAGAAATTCCACAAACAAGTTTCCTGTTCTATACCTTCATAGACAAAATTGTTTTTGCAACACTCTTCCGGAGCGTGCAGTGTAGCTGTAAATTCTATCTGCAGCGAGAATTATTATCTAGTTACGTATTCTTCTGGCAGGGGCTCCCAGGGCAAAACTATCCATTTGTTTATTTCCCTCACATAAACGTCGGCCCTAGCTCGACCTTCCAACTTGACATAGAGTGCAGCTATAAAAGACTTTGGATAGAATTCCTTGACCTTTGCAATTGTAGTCCCAGAGTCAATGATGTCATCGATCACCAGCATGCCCGTTCCATCTCCGTCAAAACTACTGGTTTTTTTAACGACCAGCTCTCTTTTGCTGTAGTCACTATCGTCATAGCTCTGCATACAAATTGTGTCTATCACTCTTATATTGAGAATGGAAGCTATTACTCCGGCTGGGATGAGCCCACCCCTCGCTACAGTGACCATTTTTTGGAATTTTAATGACGTGCTCTCTAGCTTTGAAGCAAGTTGCCTGCAGTCTTCGTGGAGTCTTTCCCAGGTTATAATCTCAAATTCTGGCATATATTTTTTAGTACTGTCTAGCAGGCCGGAGCAGAATATTTTAATATCTAGCTCAGCCATATCCAATATACTTGCCTCATTTTAGTGCTGCATATTTTTATATGCAATAATGTGTGGAGCTTAAAAGTTGAAATTATCTGTGCTTCTCTCTTTTTGCTTCAGTTCCAGGTTTTCTGTATTTATACGGGGTTTCCACCGAGCTTCTCTATTGTCCAGAGCAGATCTGGAATCGAGGATCTAGCTGGAAAATATTGGGATTGGGGCAATTACTAATTTGAATTTTTATCGGTCGTTCTTCCTTTGAAATAAATCTCAGAGATGAATCTTCTTCCCTTCGTTCCTCTTTTGAGCTGAACAACTATGTCGACAACATTTTTTATGTAAGATATTATATCGTCAGGGGGCATACCAAGGCCAGCCTGCATAACCATCAGTTTTAGCTGTTGCAGAGCCATGTCAGGAGTATCTGCATGCAATGTGGATATGGAACCGGGGTGTCCTGTGTTGATGGCTCTGAGAAACGAGAAGGCCTCGCTGCCTCTCAACTCTCCCACTATTATTCTGTCGGGTCTTAGACGAAGACAGGCCTCTATTAAATCCTGGGTAGAGACATTTGCTCTGCCCTGTCCACCCTTTGAGGAGAGAAGGTGCACTCTATTTGGATGGTTCTCCAGATCAATTTCCCGCGCGTCCTCAACACTTATCAGACGTTCCACCTTTGGAATGGCTCTGAGACAGGCATTTGTGAATGTTGTTTTACCAGTGGATGTTCCACCACTTATTATTATGTTTTTTTTGCAGAGTATGGCCTGGTAAAGAAAATCTTTTATTCTGTTGGCATCTAGAAGCCGAGAGAGAACAATGCTACTCTCATCAACGATGGCGCTGGTGGAGGTACTATCAAATGTGCCCATTTTTTCATAGTCCTCCAGTGTCCAGGATAGACTCGATTTTTTTCTTATGGACATAACCACCGTATGATTTTCACAGGCTGGTGGGAAAACGACTTGGATTCTATAGCCGGCTGGCAAAGTGGCTGAAAGTAGTGGAGTTTCCTCACCAATTTTTTGATCCGTGGATTCTGCAATGAGTCTAGCCAGAGATTTTAGGTGTTTACCATCGTATTCCGGAAGATTAACTCTGAACATATCTCCCTTTTTCTCGACCCAAGCTTCCTTAGGTTCGTTTATGGAAATTTCATTCACCCCATCGCTGTTCAGTAGAGCAGTTACCGGTTTTAAATATACTTCTAATGCCTCAAAACTTCCCATGTTAGTTCCTCTGTTTAAATATTGGCAGCACAAGATCCTGGTTGACCACAACATTTATCTTTGTTCCCTGGGCTATCCTTATGGTTGGCGTCTCTGTCTTCATATTATCCACAATGGACTGCGCCTCACCTGTGATGGCCTTTGTTGCATCTATTATGGCATAGTCCGAAGCTTTCCCGCTGGTGGTTGTTCCCGTTGTGGCGTTTGTGCTGGTGGTTGTTCCAGTGCTATTTGTAGCCTTTTCAACCAATACTGCGCTAGCTATAGATATCATACTGGAAAGAAATACATTTTTCATTGTCTGCATGTATTTATTATCCAATTCTCCATCTATGCCACCTCGCCCAAGTTTATCGGCGGTGCCCGCTGTTATGCCTATGTTCAAACCATCAACCCTTATTATTCTACTCCACACTATATCCAATCTCGAAAGATTATTGTTCTTGATGGTTTGGAATTCCCCTATAATTTTAGAGCCCCTCGGAATAACTATGTTTTTACCAGATTCCGAATATACATTTCTAGACACAATAGCCCTAACAGGGGCCTTTATGTCAGTATTTATAGCTGTTTCCAAAATGGCATGTATTATTTTACCCTGGAGCACAGTTCTGGATAGATCTGAATTTTTTGTTGTGATAACGTCTATTTTTGTCTCCTCCACAGAACTCAGACTATCTTTATCTGTTATAATTATATTGTCCTCTTCATTCACGTCGCGTTTACCACCGCCACCGCCCTGTATCTTAAACATTGGAGAACCCTTACGCTCCTCTACAACTTTACGCTTCTGCGCGATTTGCAGCTGGCGCTCTTCCTCCTGTCTCTTTTTTTCCTCTTCCTCTCTGGCCATGGCGGCGGAATCTAAAACCATTCCATCCGGTATCGTCGTCGGATCAGATTCTGGAGTTTTGCTACTATCGCTAAATACTGGAGTTTTACTTTTTTTTTTCCTATTTTCTTCCTCCTCTCGTCTTTTGTTATCAAGTTCCTTTGTCAATTTTTCACTTTCATTTTTAGCTCTTTTCATTTCCTCCTCGAAACTTTTCAATCTACTATTTATCATCTCATCCACTTCATTCTTCGTGAAGATACCTTCTTTTTCCGTTTCCGCTTTTTTTGTCTCCTTGATCTCCTCCTCGATGCTCGCGATGATATTTTCTGGCAGTTGGGGGAGCTCTGGTAATTCCAAAAGACCCTTACTCTTTTCGTCCACATAGACATCACCCTTATAGCCCACATCGACTAGATTATCGATATTGTCTATGGTGACCGCACTGTTCATCCGAGCACTTATTCCCGTTTCTTTGACTATAGCCTCCCGATCAACGTTATCATTATTCTTTTTCTTTGAGGGGAACAAAAACATGTATATGAAAATACTACCCATTATTGAAATTCCAATGGTTATATACTTGCTGTTGCTGCTTCCTTTGCTGGCACCTACACTCGAACTACTTGCCGCATCGTCAACATCCACTACCTGGTCTTCTACGACAACTGGATCATTATCATCGGCGTCATTTGACATAATTATCTTCTATAGAATCTTCGAACCACTAAATGTGTTTAAAACCTTATCGACCAATTTAGCCTGGGGGGACTCTAAAGTATTTTTATTATTTTGCAATTTCTTTATTATATCGTTGATTTCTGGAATATTTATTCCATAACAGATTCTGATCAGAAGAATTTCTATAAAATTTTTATGGTTACTAACCGAATTTATTTCAAAGGAGGCTGCCACCAAAAATTGCCATAGCCTCAGTAACCCGGCCACAGAGGTCTGCCCTATATTATTTTCCAGCCATTGTCTTTGGAAGCTGGAGATATTTTTTGGCATAGCACCACTCTTGCTCATCAGTAGCTCATGTGTTAGCTCGAGCGAATCTCTGATAAAATTATCGGCGCTACCAATGGAGGGGTAAATTTCATCAAATTTTTGCAGCGACATTTTCAATTCACTCCGTAGCAGTAGACCATAGAGATCATAGATATATTTTCCACCACCAAGCCCGAGAACCTCCAACACGACATTCTCCCCTATAGTTTTATCAAAATTGTTATAGGATATAACCTTGTCGAGAAGAGATAGAGAATCTCTCACAGATCCCTCGGCAGCATAGGCCAACAGCGAGGCTGCCGTTTCATCCAGAGTGTATCCTTCTTTTCGAGAGATATCCACGAGATTGTCTCTGAGCGCGGCATGGGAGACTCTCACTAGGTCAAATCTTATGCATCTCGACAGAACAGTGGTCGGAACTTTTCTAATTTCTGTGGTTGCGAAAATGAATTTTACATATTCTGGCGGTTCCTCAAGAGTTTTAAGCAGCGCATTGAAGGCGCTGTTCGAAAGCATATGAACTTCATCTATTATGTATATCTTATATCTGGAGGATATTGGTGCATAGTTTACATTGTCCATTATTTCTCTAATGTCGTTCACTCCAGTATGGCTGGCAGCATCAAATTCCACCACATCATGGCTGTTGCCAGCTGAAATAGATATGCAGTGTTCGCATCTCAGACATGGATCAGAAATCTCCGCCCCATCCAAACCCCTGCCAACGCAATTTAGCGATTTAGCTATTATTCTAGCCGCCGTTGTCTTGCCAACACCCCTTATGCCTGACAACACAAAGGCATGGTGCATTCTATCTTTGCCTATGGCATTTCTTAGAGTTTTTACCAAATTATCCTGGCCCACCAGTTCGCCAAAGGTCTGGGGCCTGTATTTTCTGGACAGAACAACATATGAACTATTTACCATGGATTTCAGTGGCCAAGAAGGTTAATATTAGATTTAATTAGAACATTATTTCTGTTCTTTTGTTTTCTGAATAGCATAATAAAATCTCGTTGTCCATTCATTCTCAGATTTTCGAAAAATTGTAGCAAATCTTTTTTGGTTTTCAACTGAGTCTGGTTTACAGTTAGCAGCACATCGCCTCTGTCGATTCCGTTCATATCCGCCCAACCGCCTTTTTTAACATCTAGGACATATATCCCAGATTGCTCAGCATAGAGTTCATATTTTTTGATCAATTCTTCTGACATCTGGCTGACAAACATGTCGAGTATTTCTAGGGAATTATTTCGGATAATCTGATTGGCGGAAGATTCTCTAATGTCCTGCAGGTTTTCTTCGATCTGCACTTCCAATTTAAGATATTTACCATTTCTAAAAATCAATAGTTCGACTTTGGAGCCTATGGTTGTGTCCATAATCATATTTATAAGTGAATTTAGATCGTTAATCTTGTTATTATCATAGGAAACTAGGAGGTCATTCAGCATAAGACCACCTTTAGCCGCGGGACTACCTCTATCAATATGGGAAACCATAACTCCAGTCTTACCTGGAAAATTTAGAATTTTCAGGTAATTGCTGTGGACAGTTGAGTCTACGGTGAAACCGTATAGACCCACATAGCCAGTTCGTCTGTAACCGAATTTTTTCAATTTTTCTATAACGTCGAGCACACGACTATCAATTGGCAGGGCGAATCCTATACCAGCTGTATCACCCAGGCCTCTTCCATAGACAAATGCCACTATGCCTAGGACATTTCCATTGCTGTCCAGTAGTGGGCCGCCCGAGCAACCAGGTTTTATGGCAGCATCAATTTGTATATAATTATATCTAAATTCACTGTCCGTATTTGTTCTACCCAGAGCCGATATTATTCCAGCCAGAACGGTCGGACCCAATCCATGGGAATTTCCGATAATCAGTACAGGGTCCCCAACATTTTTTTCGACGTCCGCCTTTAAATCCAGGAATTTTAATTTTTTTGTGCCCACATTCACTCTAACGAGAGCTATGTCAAGTATACGATCCTGACCCACCAGTTCGGCCTGAATCTCCCTGCCATTGAGTTTCACAAATATTTCATCTGCATAGTCAACAACATGACTACTTGTTAGAATTAGCCCATCCTCGGCTATAAAGAAACCTGTGCCAATCATCATCTCCTCTGATTGGTCATGGTAAATAAAATCACCCCGATCGTAAATGCGTCTTGTTTTTACCACCCTCAAAGTGACCACAGCCGGCGCCACATTTGCCAAAAGAGCAGTTCGTTCGCCTGTTCTATTTTCTCCGCCACCAGAGGAATTCTCTAGCGGAGGAGAAGTTGCCCCAGCAGAGGATCCTTGGTCCAATGTGGTAACAGCCCCACTGCTCAATGTTTGGTCCAATGTGGCAGCAGTACCGGCACCCAATGTTTTATCTAATGCGGCAACAACTCCGCCGCTCAATATTTGGTCCGATACAGCAACAGCAGCGTCAGCACCCAATGTTTGGCCCAATGTGGCACCGGCACCACTATCCAATACAAAGCCAACACTATTCAGTGTAAAACCAAAAAATACTCCTGCAACAACAAAGACAAACCCTACTTTTTTCATACCACTCCGACCCTTTTTCCGGCTAGATTCGCAAATTCTGCTTTTTCCCGCACCATCCTAACTCTTTTTTCAGACAGATCCACAGACCATATTTTTTTCATGCTATTCCAACCCTTTCTCTGGACAGATTCACAAATTCTGCTTTTTCCCGCGCCATCTTAACTCTTTTTCTAGACAGATTCACAGACCATATTTTTTTCATACCACTTCGACCCTTTCTCTGGACAGATTCACAAATTCTGCTTTTTCCCGCACCATCTTAACTCTTTTTTCAGACAGATTCCGAACAAAGAAAATTCTTTCTCCATCCAGTTCAGCTTCAGTGATCACAGCCGGCGCCACATTTGCCAAAAGAGCAGCTCGTTCGCCTGTTCTATTTTCTCCGCCACCAGAGGAATTCTCTAGCGGAGGAGAAGTCGCCCCAGCAGAGGATCCTT
>JAIRXW010000004.1 GCA_031268035.1 Rickettsiales bacterium | reverse complement strand
CCAAAGAGACGTTTAAAGATAAAATCAGAGCAGGGCTTTAGTAGTTCTAGCTTTTCTTCGGGGGAGGTATCTGGATTTTCTGTGGTCATAGGGTATATCTAGATAGCAGTTAAAAATATTATACTTCAGTATAGAGCTTTTTTGGAGAAGTGTCAAGGGGGGATTTTCTAAAGGGGTGGTTTGGTGTGAACATATGCTATCTCTCTGATACAGTGAGAAGAACAGCTAGAATCCCAAATAACCCAAAACTCTTCCACCTCACCTACAGACAGAGGACAGTTTAGTCGTTGCTTTATAGGTTTTAGCTTATATATTTATGTTATATATTAAACATATAGAATAATGTCCGAAAATAATATTGATTAATATAAGTTTTAATCTATGTAAGTGTTAAAAATTATGCCTATAGAACAATGTCCGAAAATAATGCCGATTACTCTCCCCCTAGGAAACCATTTCCATTTCTGTGGAAATTTTTGAAATGCCATAGCTGTAGCTTCTATCTAGTTGTACTGTTGAGAATGGTTTCTGAAGGATTGCACTTTACCGCCGCACATTATTTCCTCAAAATAATTGTCGATAGACTTTCAGCAAATCAAATAAATCTTTCGAATAGCCTACTTTTTGCAGCACTGTCCTCATTTTTCTTTCTCAGTCATTACCTCTTTTCAACACTATTCAGAAAATTCGAGACTAGAATCATATTACCGGAGCAGATGCATATGAGAAACGAATTGTTCTATTACATCACCGGTCATCCCCTCGAATTTTTTATGGATAATTTTGCAGGAAATCTCAGTGGCAGAATTGCCGACATAGTTAGTGGAATAAGGGATATTATTCCAGGGGTTGCTGAAATTTTTTCAAGTGTTTTTATGTTTACACTATTCGCATCGCTTTTTTTCAGAAAAAGTCTATTGGTACCGATAATTCTGTTTTCCTGGACATCCATTTGCAGTGTTTTATCTGCTATAATAATTCGAATGGTATCAAAGGCCGCCAGAGAAAAATCTGAAAAGGAGGGGAAATACTCAGGATCTGTTGTGGATTGTTTCACATCCATCTACAACGTTAAGAGTTTTTCCATGGAATCCCAAGAAAGTGAGAAGAGAAGGCTGGAGAGCAGCGACATATTGAAAGCAGATATCAGGCTTAGTTGACTAAGATCTCTGATGGATATCTTTAATTTCATATCCGGTTTTACTCTTGTGTTTTTTGTTCTTGTCATTTCCATCGAATGGTTTTTGAAAGGCAAAATAACTCTGGGTGATCTGACAATGTTCACATCGATGGTAGTCCAGGTAGCCAGTTGGATTAGATTTGTGTCTAACTATACTTCCTATATATTTGAGGAATATGGAGGAATGGAGGGGGCTCTAAACGCGATTATTATTCCATCTACAGTCGAGAATCGGGTCCAGAATAGACTTGTTGTCAGCAATGGAAAGATAGAAATTAGTCATCTCCACTTTCGCTACAGACCATCTCTTCCCCCGGTCTTTTCCGATTTTAGTCTCTGTCTGGAGCCACGCACAAAGCTGGGCATTGCTGGTAACAGTGGATCTGGCAAGAGTACTCTGATAAACCTGCTGCTCAAACTCTACAGGCCGGATGATGGCAGTATAGCCATAGACGGACAGAACATAGAAAGTATAACCGGGGAATCTCTCAGAGAAAGCATCAGCTATATACCCCAGGATACCATGTTGTTTCATAGAACAATAGCGGAAAACATAGCCTATGGGAAACCTGACGCCAGCCCGGAGGAAATAGAGCAGGCGGCAAAAAAGGCTTTCTGCTACGATTTTATAAACAATTTCGAACATAAATTCGATACTGTTGTGGGTGAACGAGGAGCCAAATTATCCAGTGGCCAACGCCAGAGAATTGCCATAGCTCGGGCCATCCTAAAGAATAGGAAAATTCTTCTGCTGGACGAGGCAACCTCGGCACTGGACGTTCTGACAGAAATTGAGGTGCAGAGAGCACTGGCCGAATCTATGGAAGACAAAACAGTCATAGTTATAGCCCATAGACTGTCTACTCTAAACATAGTGGATAGAATAGTTCTAATGGAGAACGGGAAAATATTGGAAGATGGTACAAAGAAAGAGCTTATAGCTAGGAATGGACTGTTCAGAAAAATGTGTTCTGGGCAAGAAATGTTTTCAGAGTAGTGTGCTGTGGGTTTTTTATGGGAATCTAAGAGCTGAGCCGGTGAAAAACAAAGTCTGTTCAAATGGCAACTGGTGTACTTTTCCAGCATCTAAAGTTAGACAGAGGGTTGTGTCGATTACCTCTGCTTCCCTGAAGGGGGGTTGTTAACCATCACAGGAGCTCTGATGATCAATCTAACTGTAGATGAATAGGGGTATGGTATCTGGGGGAATGGCAGGAGTTTATCTATTAATAAAATTTTCAAAATGGGAGTAGCAGAGTGCCTCTGCCCTCTCTCTGCTGTCTGGTCTTTCAGAAACAAGAATCTTCCTTCCTGATAGCAGGGTAACCATGTTAGCTCCAAGGCCAACCCTACCAGAGGACAAATTTAGACGTATCTGGGTATCTCTATAGGAATAGGTAGAAACGTGTGTGTGCGTCTGTCCAAAAAGTAGGTACTCATCCTCTCTTGGTGCGTAGAGAGCCGCTTCCGGCTCTGTTAGTATGTTACATTCAGAAATCAACATTTTCAAAAAATTTGAATTTTTTGTACATATAGCACTTTATTTCTTTATTTTCTTCCGTCTCTTCCAATTCACCCGCCAGACCCGACACATAGGTTGCGGCATCGGACAGACAGGCAAAGCAGATCCAATTTTTCATGATTTTTCTATCCATAGAAGCTTTCATTTCATTTTCGTAGCCTCGGAGAAAAAGATCAAAGACGTCCTTTCTATAGCCCGGGGCTCTATCAGGGAAACTCCATTCGGCCAGAGCCAGAGCTAGATCCTTTTCTGCCGGACCCGGACAGCACCAGTCAAAGTCAAGTAGAGCCGAAATGCTACCATCATCTCTAGCCAGAAGATTTTGAGCCCTGTAATCGCCGTGAATTATACAGTTCTCCCGAAAATTAGATTTGCCAAAGTTGTAGTACATTTTGCAATTATTAATTAGTTCATCGCCATTGCTGAAACTCTGTCGAATCAAACTCTCTTTGGAAATTAGTTTGTCCAGTTCACTAAAAATATTTCTAGATGTTTTATTTTTCGGACTGAAGCACTTTGCATCCAGTGATCTGTGGATCTTTGCCAATAGTCCTCCGGCGGCCTCTATGGTCCCAGGGGTAGGAGTATTTTCTACATCCAGAAGGACACGTTTTCCCTCCATGAATTCAAAAAGTACCGCTGGCCTGCCATCTATTTCGGCTACAGATCTCCCATCCAGAGTCTTAAGCATAGAGGGTACTGGAAGTTTTGACGAGCGCAGCTGCTCTAGGACTTCTGCCTCGTAGAGAAAGTCACTGCCAAGTTTGTCATCGTTCCTAGAGATCCTAAGAACAAGCTTTTTCCCTCCGTTACATTTCAGCAGACACACATCATTTTCATAGCCTTTCTGGATTATCTCTGTGCTGTTAACTCCTAGGCCACAGTCCCTCTGGACCATCATTGGAATCATTTCCATAGTTCAAACTCCTTTTCAAGGTTTTTAGTTGAATCAGACCAGGGAACAAAGCTCCCAAATCTGTAATTTTCTAGACACTCTCCATAGAGATCTAGATATCTGGTACCAATGCGATTGATGCTAAATTTTTGTGCACAGACAATGCCGTTGCTAGTTAGCTCATTTCTGAGAAGATCATTATTCAACAGCAGTGTAATCTTGTTTGTAAGATCGTCAACATTTTCACTCTCAAAAAGCAGATCAGTCTCACCGTCGATGATGTACTCCGGAATGCCGCCCACTCTCGAGCCGATAACAGCACAGCCGCAGGCCTGGGCTTCTAGATTGACTGCCCCACCACCTTCGGTCCGGGAAGGGCAAACATGTATCAGAGCTTTCCTCATATGAGAATATACCGTCAGTATATCCTGTTTTCCGAGAAATTCCACTCTATCTTCAAGTTCCAGTCTTTTCACCAGCCCTCTCAAATTTTCTTCCTCCTGTCCGCACCCTATAATCTTTAGATCTAAATGTCTGTGCTCATTTGCTACATCACGAAACGATTTCACCAGGATATCAATTCTCTTTGGTTGTCCGAGACGCCTCACAGCCAGGATAAATGGAACTACTCCTCCATCATAGCTTTTTGCCTTATCGATTCTTGACCTCTCACCAATTTTTTCTTCCTCCTAGAATATTTTCCACTCCTAGGAAGGATATACAGGTCTACTCTCTAGATTTTAAAATTTACATAATTCTTGGTTTCTCGACAAATTCCCTTTTCTCCGGGGATGCTATCACTCCTGGAGAGGATGTTTTTAAGATTCCAGAGACTAATCAACCGGATCCATCAGAAAATA
>JAIRXW010000040.1 GCA_031268035.1 Rickettsiales bacterium | reverse complement strand
GTGCGGTGGAGAGGGTTTATGCTGAAATTGAAGCTATTAGCAAAGAAGAAGGACCAGAGAATCCCAGTTTCTTTCTGGAAACGAAAGAAATAAAGCACTATAGTTCTTCCCGCAGAATAGAGGAGAAAAAAAGAGAGGGCTCTCATCTAACCTTCGTACCTCTTCGAAGTATTGAGGAGAGAAAGTTTAGTCTTAATTCTAACAAAGGCAAAGAGATAAATGTTGTACTCTATAATGATCCTAGCTCTATAGTGGATGCAAGCTCCACTCCCGACGAGATAGATCCCAAAACTGGAGTTGTAAAGAGGACCATAAATATCAATCTAGCCCATGTCAAAACAGAGAAAGATCTAATGATGGCTCTCTTCCACGAATCCTACGACCCAGCAAAGCATGGAAAGAATGAGCGGCTGGCAGAGAACTATGCTAGCCATATAGAAAGGACCTGGGACACTATAATGTATGGCCGGGAGAATAGATCTCTGGATATTCTGGATAAAATAGATACCACCGAAGCCAATAAGAGTGTCAGAGAGCTTGAGCAGAAAGATAATCTGATGTATTCTGTTAACAAAGAAGTTTTTGCTGGGGTGATGAAGGAGCTCGCCACAGAGCTAGTGGAAAAGAGATCCGAGATAGCTGAGAAGGCTGCTAAAAAAGCTGGCGACATAGTCATTAACATAGCCAAAAACACAGCTAAAAATACAACCCTAATTGCACTGGGAGGCCTCGTGGGAGGCCCTGGAGGAGCTCTGGCAGTTGGTCTAGTTATTCATGTCAAGGGAGCCTGCTATACTGTTAAGGCTATCGTCGATGATAGTAAAGAGCTTAAGGTGGTCCTAGAAGAAGCAAAGTCCGACGGCTTCACCGCTGAAAATGTCAAGAAGGTTGGCGCTGCATTTGCGCCTATAGTTGTGGATGGTGTCACCTTCTTCTACCAGGCTAAAGCTATAACGAAAGACGCATCTGACATTAAAAAGTATAAAAATAAAGGAACGGATAGATCCAAAGATAAAGGAACAAATGATGGGGAGAAATCCAACAAACCCAAGGACAGCGAAAGTGAAAGTGGTAAATCTGATGGCGGTGGAAGTGGTAAGTCTGGAAACAATGGAAGTGAAGGTGGTAAGTCTGGAAACAATGGAGGAGAGAATAGCGGATCTGGAAACTTGCATGATAGAGATGGAACAGAAATTCACAATGAAGTACTGGATGGGGAATATACCGACAAAGTTAATAGACAAAGAACCAATGAGCCTGGCGGTTTTCATGATTTCAATAGCATTATAGATAACTATGCGGGAAAGGGCGAGGAGAGCTTGATTCCTCGTCATGAAGAGGGAACTCATAGGGTGATTGGTTATGATAAACTTATAAGAGTGAAAGGTAAAATGACCGATAAGAATGGGAAAATAAGAGAAGGTACGTTCGAATGGATTATTAACCACGATGATGGTAAAATAAACCATAGATTCTTTAATGAAGACAAAAAATAGTACGCCTCCATGAAAAAAGATATTCTGACTAAGATGTTTCTAGAAAATCAAATTATTCTCCAGCAAGGTAACGATGTCTGTATTGGGGAAAGTGATGAGGATGAGAATAATCGTTATTTTGAATTTGTTAGAGATGTGGACTATTCAAATGTATGTTTAGAACATGAGTATGCTCTGAAGTTCCTCGACTATCTGAGGTCTATACAATTTAGGATAGATTATATAACTCTAGTGGATAGAGAAAAACATGAATACGCTGGCAGCTTTGACGTTAGAAGGAGAGATGATGAAACTACTTTCCAGTATACAGAAAGGAGTTACCCAAAATATAGAAGCTACATTGGAACAAATGTTGAACCCTCTTATGCAAATAATTTTTTATTTCATTTTTCCTTCGAATACGACCGTCACATAAAAAATCGTCCAATTTTGGGCGTTTCGGGTTATATTATCTATGGCAAATATGTAAATTACGGTATTTATGTTGAAAAATCAGAATTTGATGGTGGTTACGAAATGACTCTCTGGGATAGAGATGATAGTAGTAAACAGTTTACATTTAACTTTAAAACAGAGAATGAAATAAAAAGTTTCTTTGAAAACAATGAAATGTTAGTCAAATGGGAGGAAGAAAAGAAGGTATGGAGAGAAGAAGCTGGGAGTGGAGGCATTTAAGTTGACTATAGATTTTTATTGTATATTGGCATGAAAACAAACCTCCAAAAACTCACTGCCCTCCTCCTATCCTGCTCCCTCCTCTCCTCTCTGCTGTTGGGTGGAATCTTTCCAGCTCTGGCTGGGAGTGCGGTGGAGAGGGTTGAAGTTGATATCGCTAGTAAAGAAGAAGTTGATATCGCTGGTAAAAAAAAGGAGCTAGAGGATCTTGGTCTCTTCTCTGGGACAGCTCGGGGCGCGGTGGAGAAGGTCGAAGTCGCTGTGGCGGACAAGGATGAAGAACCCAATGAAGAGTCCAATGAGCTGGAATTTTCTTCTTTGGCCGATGACGGTAACCCTAACTATAAACTTATCCAGACTGAGGGTAGTTTGAATAGTGATCACCATACCTTTAAAGGTATATACGAGTATATTATAAATGATAAAGGTCAGATAACCCATGAAAGATTTGTAAAGGATGGAAAAATAACTGGAACAGTGGGTGGTGGTACTGGAGGAGGTACTAAAAAATGATAAATTTTGAAACTTTTCATAGTGATCTTTGCACAGATGATTTTTTTAGGAATCTTTCATTCTATGAGATATTGCTTTCTCTGAAAATTTATATGGCCAAAGATGTGACAGTTATAGCTAATTTTCTCAGAGAACAGGGCTATAGATTTGATAATTTGGAAAATTTTATCTACAGGATGGCCTTTTTTGAGGATGAAGATTTTAGGCTAGCTACGGATAGGGCTACATACCTTGCTCTAGTGAGTCTGAAACACCTAGGTTGGACTAGGGAGCAGGAAATAGATTTCACTCTAAGCGAAGCAGTAGACTGGATATGTGATATTTTTGATTATCCCAACGACACTTGGAATATGATATACAATTATTATACACCAAGAAAGAAAGAGGATGAAGGCATAGAGCGGCTACAAAACTATAAACTAGAAAAATATCTAGATGAGTATAAACGCTATCTGGACATCTGGAGCGAAGTAAAACTAGATAAATGCTTTGAGTTGTTTGACAACAAGTTCGCTCTAATTAGAAATGGAAAATATAGGCATCATCTTATAACCGGAGAAAAGAAAGGTGATAACGATATGTCTCTGCGTATTTGGACTGACAATATATTTATTGAGGAAAAACAGTATAAATTTACCTTTGGAAGCAGAGAGAAAATGGAAAATTTTATCATAGAAAACAAGGTTGTCATTGACTCCTGCCTAGATAATGACTTTTTTTCGGATGAAAAATCATATATTTCCGTCTTCAGAGAGCAGTTTGATAATCAAGATCTATTTGAACATACGCTTTTTTTTAATCCATTTACTGAGACCCTCAGAGAGAAAACAGAAGAATGGAAGAAAAAGTGCAAGGAGCAGGAGGAGAAACAAACTAGCGCCCAGGTCCCTGGAGAAAAACCTTGACGCTTGGGTCCCCAGAGAAAAACCTTGACAGTATCCCAAAAATAATGTAGAATATAACCAAGCCAAAAAGATCTAATGGCATCTAATGGTAAATAAATCACCCAGAGGTGAAAATAAAATTTAGAAGACTGACTACTATTCTCCTCTCCTGTTCCCTCCTCTGCTCTCTGCTGCTGGGTGGAATATGTCCAGCTCTGGCTGGGGGTGCGGTGGGGAGGGTTGAAGTTGATATCGCTAGTAAAGAAGAAGTTGATATCCCTGATAAGGAAAAGGAGCTAGAGGATCTTGGTCTCTTTTCTGAAACAGCTCAGGGTGCGGGGGAAAGGGCTGGAGTCGCTGTGGCGGACAAGGATGAAGAGCCCAATGAAGAGTCCAATGAGCTGGAATTTTCTTCTTTGGCCGATGACGGTAACCCTAACTATAAACTTATCCAGACTGAGGGCAGCTTAAATAGTGATCACCATACCTTTAAAGGTATATACGAGTATATTATAAATGATAAAGGTCAGATAACCCATGAAAGATTTGTGAAGGATGGAAAAGTAACTGGGACAGTGGGTGGTGGTACTGGAGGAAGTAATAGCAAATGACAAAAGATTTTAGAATTCTCTGCAGCGATCTGTGTACGGATGACTTTCTTGGCAGTTTCTCATTCTCTGATTTATTAATCTTTCTAGGATTCGCTCTGGTAAAGAATACAACCGTTAGTAATTTTTTTAAAAGCAGAGGCTACAGATGTGACAACTTGGAAGACTTCTTCTACAGAATGATCTTTTTTGAAAATCAGAACTTTGAATTAACTGTACAGAGAGTGTTGTATTTTGCCTTAGCAAGCCTGAAAAATATGGGCTGGACCAAAGAAGATGAAGAAAATCACGCCCTAGACTACACAATAGATGATATATGCTCCCTTTTTGACTACCCAGAGGGGTCTGAGCATATAATATGTTATACACCGAGAACAAAAGAAGAAAAAGGTGTAGAGCGACTGCAGAACTATAGACTAGAAAAATATTTTGACAAGTATAAGTTTTTTCTAAACCCCTGGAGCAAAGTAAAACTAGATATATACCCAGAGCTATTTGACAACAAATTTGCTCTCCTGAGAAATGGCAAATTTAAGAATCATCTGATAACCGGGAATAGAGAAGAAAATGACGATATGTCTCTGCGTATTTGGACTGACAATATATTTGTTGAGGAAAAACAGTATAAATTCACCTTTGGGAGCAGAGAGGAAATGGAGAATTTTCTTCTAGAAAACAAGGTTGTCATTGACTCCTGCCTAGATAATGACTTTTTTTCGGATGAAAAATCACACATCTCGGCTTTCAGAGAGCAGTTTGATAATCAAGACTTCTTCGAACTTCGTAATTTTAAGCCATTTTAGACAGTTATAGAGGAGAAGTATGATCTAAGTAGTACAAAGTAAATAATATACCCTACAACATTCCCCAAAAGTAACGGTGCATGTACTGTCGAAAGGCAATCTCTTGATTCCCCAAAAAGGATGTGCAGAATTTAGCCCGAACCCAACGGCTAAATAGTAAAAAAAAACTCTAAAAACTCACCCTCCTCTGCTCTCTGCTGCTGGGTGGAATATGTCCAGCTCTGGCTGGGAGTGCGGTGGGAAGGACTAAAGCAGCCCGAGCTTTCTATCCTACCGTTAGTGATAGTGAAATAGAGAGGCAGGAGAAGGTCAGAGCCAAAGCAGCTAGGGCCTCCTATCTG
>JAIRXW010000030.1 GCA_031268035.1 Rickettsiales bacterium | reverse complement strand
ATTTTTCCCCTCCGAGAGAGCTCTATTAAGTTTGTCATAGTCTATCTTCACTGGTTTTCCCGGCTTTCCGTTAGCGTCATAGGAATAGTAGGTCACAGGACCCTCTGAAAAACCATCTTCGTTAAATTTTACCCTAGACAGTTTTTTAGTGGTGCCATCATCTATTTTTTCAAAATTAATCTGGCCCGCTTTCTCTTCTCCCTCCCCATAGGTTTCAGGTCCATCTAACAATATATCTCGGCCAATGAGATGAGAGTCTCTATTATAACGGAAGTACTTCCGAACACCATTATTTTCAAGCTCAAACTCTTTTTTGGAACCATCTTCAGCTCTGCTGGTTTCAGTGATGGTGCCATTTTCTTCTATTTTTTTTTCATAGTATTTGCAATCTTTTCTAAGCTTCCCGTCGGCATTGACTTTCCCCAACCCATAGCTTCCATTTGCCTGGGTAATCTTTCCTTTGGTAAGATGACCCCTCTCGTCGAATTCTCCTTCGAGGGTTGTTCCATTTCGTTCCAAAAGTATTCCTTCGGCTGGCCCATTTTTATTGGCGTTTAATTCTCCTCTAAAGAGTTCCCCTTTTTTATTAACATATATTCCTTTTTTTCCGTCCACCGTAAGCCAACCGGTTTCTTCGTTAAATTCTACCTGAACTTCTTTACCTTTATAGGTGATAGAACTTTCGATAGATCCACCCTTAAATGAAGCTCTAAAGGATTCTCCTCCGGGAAGTCTATAGGTTATTCTGTTATCTTTGATCTCATAGGAACCTCTGCCTTTTCCGAAGTCAACGTTGGTAATATCCTCTGGCGCCAGCGTTCCATCTTTAAAATTTCCTCCAATAGTAACCCCGTTTCTGTAGGTTATTTTTCCTTCCCCATTTTTCTCGTCATAAGAAAATTCTCCTTCGTAGATTGACCCATTTGAGTGAGTGTGTTTGCCCCGTCCATACATATAGCCGTTCCTATATTTTCCTTCGTGGGTTGATCCGTCCGAGAAAGTGTATTTGCCCCACCCATGCATCTGGCCGTTCCTATATTCTCCTTCGTAGATGCCGCCGTTTACCTGGATAAGTTTTCCCTTTCCATCACATTGATCATTTAAAAATCCTCCTTCGTAGAGATCACCATTTGGGTAAATGTATTTTCCCTTTCCATTTTTCTTGCCATTCTTAAAATTTCCTTCGTAGATTGATCCGTCTGAGGAAATGTATTCACCCTTTCCATTTTTCTGACCATTCTTGAATTCTCCTTCGTAGGCGCCCTCGTTTAACTTGGTGAGTTTTCCCTTCCCATTACATTGATCATTCAAAAATCCTCCTTCGTAGATGTCACCATTTGGGTAAGTGTATTTTCCCTTTCCATTTTTCTTGCCATTCTCAAATCCTCCGCAGTAGGATGATCCATCTGGAGGGGTATATTCACCCTTACCATGGGGTTTATTATTTTTCAATTTTCCCCTATAGATCGTCTTGCCTCCGCGGTCAGTGAATGTCCCATTTCTAGATATCTCTCCGCCCTTTACATTTTTTCTAATTGAACCGACAAACCTTCCGTGTTGCCTGTAATAATCTTTGAGGAGAAAATAGTCTTCATCTATATAAGTAGTCGAATAGGATTCAGCTGTTTTGTTTTTCACAGATCGCTCAACAACTAACTCACCTTTGTTTTGTGTTCCTTTTTTGTTTTGTGTTCCTTTTCCAGAGGGTCTTGTAGTATCTATCATGATATATCCCTATTTTATTTGAAAAATACCAACTTACACTAGATTAAGGAATATTAATGTCAATACCCTCATATTTTTGTTTTTGTATGGACAGGTTTGGCGGCTCTGTGGATAATTAGATACATTTCGGGGGAAATGCCTCTAGACTGGGCCGCCGCTTCTGGGAAATTTTGTCTTCAGTCTTTCGCCATGGCTGGATCCGTGACTATTTATTTTAGTTTCCCACCATGGTTAAACCCATAAATACTTGTCTTGGCCTTTTGCCATGGCTGGATCCATAACTAGCGTCAGAAACCGGAGTTGGCTATGAAGGGTTTTGGAGAATGTGCCCAGTGTATTTGTAATTAACGATGTCTGCACGGGGTTATAAAAAAGTTGATTTATTCTTTAACTTTGTTAGCCTAGTTTCTATAGGTTTTTAAGGTGGTTATAGGTATGCCAAGAGTTGTTATAAAAAATAAAGACGCTGATCTTGAGGAAGCATCAGCCTCCTGCCCTGTGAATTGTTTTAGAAAAGATAATGATATGTTCGTGATAGACCCCAATGAATGCATAGACTGCGGGGTTTGCCAATCCATTGTCAGTGGAGGAGTGATTCTAGAGGATAGTGAATCCGATGAAGACGCTATCAATTTCAACAGAGAACAGTCAAAAAAATGGCAGCCGGCCCAGTAGTATTGGCCGCAAAGAATATAGGGAAATCCTACGGGGAAGTCGGAGGTGGTACTCTAACGGTTCTAGATGATATAAATTTTACTATAGCTAGGGGTGAAATGGTTTCCTTTATGGGACCGTCAGGTTCTGGCAAGACGACACTGCTACAGATATGCGGACTCTTAGATAGAGCTGATTCCGGCGATGTGGAGATTGATGGAATGTCTACCTGCTACCTGGCCGATAAAAAACTTACAGAGACCAGAAGAGACAAAATAGGTTTTGTCTATCAAATGCACTATCTGTTTTCCGAGTTTAGTGCTCTGGAAAACGTTGAACTGCCTCTGCTGATTAGAGGCAGAGCCAGAGGGGCAGCTGAAAAAGAGGCTCTGGAAATGCTAGATGAACTAGGAATGTTCGAGAAGAGAGCTAATATGCCGTCGGAATTATCTGGCGGTGAAAAACAAAGGGTTGCTATAGCTAGGGCTCTGGTAACTAGACCAACAATCCTATTGGCGGACGAGCCCACAGGAAATCTAGATAAAAATAATGCCGAAAGAGTTTTAGCTATTCTTCGAAAGACGCTCAGAACCTATGACACCAGTATGCTCATAGTAACCCACGATCGAGAGTTAGCCAGAACCATGGATAGAACAATGATCCTAGAGGATCACAGAGTCGTAGAACGGCCCAGCGATTTCTAGTTTTGTATAGAATGGATATAACCTGGACTAGCCTGATCAACCCACAGAGTTATTTCTTTTCTCTCCTTTTGTAGGTTTCTATGACGACCAGAGCTCGAGCTAGATCGATTTTCAGCACATCGTCCTCCTTTAGAGAGTAGAATTTTTTATTCCAGGCAACATAGGGACCGTAGGGCCCTATGTTCGCCTTGACTATCTGCCCATCTGGGTGATTACCTAAAATTCTCGGCAGAGACAGTAGAGCCAGCGCTTTTTCCAGTGTTAGATCCTTTTCATTCGTGCCTCTAGGTATCCCAACTCGCTTTGGCTTGATTTTTTTATCATCCTCTCCTAGCTGCACATAGAAACCATAGGGGCCTCTCTTCAGGTAAACATTCTTATCCCCGTCGCTTCCCAACAGTCTATTGTCAAATTTCTCTCCCCCACCAGTCCCTGAATTGTCTGCATCCCTGCCTGTGCTGGAAATTTGCTTTGTATATCTACACTCGGGATAGTTTGAACAGGCGAGGAAAACACCGAATTTTCCAGTTCTTAGACCAAGCGTGCCATTGCCACAGCTTGGGCATCTGTTATCTGGCTTCTGCCCCTGGTCATCGGGTCTGAATATCACATCACTAAGTTCTGTGGCCACTTTTTCCAAAACCTCCCCATTTTTTAGCTCTAGCGCCTGGCCAATCTCAACCTTGAATGGAAACCAAAATTCTCTAAGTAGCTCTTTCCAATTTTTTTTACCATTCGAAACTATGTCGAGATCATTTTCTAGCTTCGCCGTGTAATCATATTCTATGTATTTTCCAAAGTAGGTTTTCAGAAAGGCATTGACCGCCATCCCTCTATTTTCTGCCTCAAATCTTTTCCTATCTAGTTTCACATATTCTCTCTTCTGGAGCACATCTATTATGCTAGCATAGGTAGAGGGTCTGCCTATTCCCAGTTCTTCCATTTTTTTAACTAGACTGGCCTCCGTATACTTTGGCGGGGGTTCAGTAAAATGCTGTTTGTCTAGAATCTTTTCTAGAGTCAGCTCCTCATCTCTAGCAACCTCCGGCAACTGTTTCAGTGGGTCTTCATCCCCATCCTCCTCCTTTGTTTCACTGTACAATACATTAAATCCATCAAATTTTACCACGCTCCCGCTAGCTCTAAGTAAATGTTTAGAGGTTGCCACGTCGATAGAAACCTGATTCAGAATCATATTGGCCATCTGGCTCGCCACAAGCCTTTTCCATATAAGCTCGTAGAGTCTATACTCGTCACCATTCAGATATTTTTTCACAGATTCGGGAGTTACCTCCGGATCCGTCGGCCTTATGGCTTCGTGAGCCTCCTGGGCGTTTTTGATTTTATTTTTATACACTATAGCCTTCTCGGGCAGGTATTTTTTACCGTATTTCTCTAAAATTAGTCTGCGCGTCGCCGCTATAGCTTCTGGAGCCGTATAGACCCCATCTGTTCTCATATAGGTTATTAGTCCCTGGCTGCCATTGCCAAGATCCACCCCCTCGTATAGTTTTTGAGCCAGGCTCATGGTTTTCTTCGCTAGAAATCCAAGTTTTTTTGAGGCCTCCTGCTGTAGTGTTGAGGTGGTGAAGGGCGCAAAGGGATTTCTTCTAATTTCCTTCGACTCAATTTTATTTACCTGATATTTTTCCTTTTCCAGCTCAGATTTGAGTTTTTTTGCCTCGTCTTCATTTTTTATTGATAGTTTATCCAACTTTTTACCATCAACCATCATCAGTCTAGCAACGATATCCTCATTCTTTTTCGTTTTTAGAAGCGCCTCCAGAGACCAGTACTCTTCGGCTTTAAAATTCACTATCTCTGACTGTCTTTCACATATCAGTCTCAGAGCGACGGACTGAACTCTCCCGGCAGATCTGCTTCCCGGCAGTTTTCTCCATAGAACCGGAGATAGGGAGAACCCAACCAGATAGTCCAGAGCAACTCTGGCCTGCTGCGCATTAACCAGGTCCATATTTAATTCCCTGATCTCTCCCATAGCCTTTGTGACTGCATCTCTAGTTATGGCGTTAAATACCGCCCTCCCAATTTTTGTGCCACTTTTTATAGCTTTTTTCTGTCTAAGGATCTCCGCCACATGCCAGGCGATGGCTTCCCCCTCTCTATCTGGATCGCTAGCCAGAATAATCGTGTCAGAATCTTTTGCACTGTCCACAAGCTCCTTTATATGCTTTTGGGCTTTTTTGATCGGGCAATAGTCCATACTAAAATCTTCATCCGGATTGACACTGCCATTTTTTCGAGGTAACTCTCTTACGTGGCCAAAGGACGCCAAAACTCTATAGTCCTTGCCTAGATACTTATTTATTGTTTTTGCCTTTGCCGGCGATTCCACCACAACAAGTTTTTTCATCCTCCATTCTCAGGAATAATTAACCGCTAGAAAATAGCTCCATTTTTTAATTTGTAAACCTGTCTATAGAGATGGTAACCCTACCTAGCAATCATCGGCATTTAGAACTTGACGGCTAGACCAGAAAACAAACCAAGATTAATTTAGTATTTTTTACTCTGTCTGATGCATGTAAACACTGCGCCAGTGAATCTTCGGTTAAAAATGGCACCTGCTCTGGAACAGATGAAAAGATATAAATCTGAGGTATGTGGCAGGACCTTTAGGATGGACGGTGGAAACTAGTGAATCAACAGAACAGGAAAGGAAAATGAGAAAAGAAAAAATAAACCAGAGAAAATGGAAATACTAGAAATAGATGAACTGTCCACCTCTAGAGAAAAAAACTAAGAAACAAAGAGGAGCCCCCAGCTGGACAAAAGAATATGGACTGCTGTAGGCTAGGAGAGAAAAGATAGGAAGAGCAGCCGCCAGCGAAGAAATATAAAATGCCAATGGACTAGTCTAGGAAATATTATCGAGACATATGGCAGCGACTATATGGTAAATGGTAAAGTATTACTAAATAAAATATAGATTATCTATAAACCGGTGGGCACCGCACCCATAGATAAAATAGATTGTCTGTGCGCCGGCGGGCATTATATTTATGATTCTCTCCCCAGAGAAATTTTGAAGATAACATAGCTTGACACACAATATCTAGTCAGAAACCCACCTTTTAGAATCTAAACTCGTCAATGAAGGACAGATTGCTAGACTAGAGAGAAAATAAAAAGCCCATGGGACGACAAATCCCTCCATAGATGCTAACTGCAGCCATCGGCCTTTGGACCCATTCGTATGAGGTATTTGGAGATATAATAAATACTCTAGCTACAGTGAATATATAAATAGCCTGGTCTAGGTAAAACATCAAAAAATAGATAGAACCACTCTGAATTGGGATAAAATGATCTAGACGACACTGGTGGTGGATAGATAAAGTCTAAATGTTAAAATCATCCACGATTTCTTGGCAGTTAAAAACACCCCCATGACCTCGCCCACTAATCATTGGTATCGTCTAGACCATCTTCTCCCCCGATTCATTGGTCCCATCTATTTTCTGATGCCCTGGTCGATCTATTTGCTGATATCCTGGCTGAACTGGACTATCTGTATATTCACTGGAATCACAGTATCTATCTATGCCCTGGAATATTTTATCCCGGTGAGCCTGGGGGTTAACATCTATCCCCGACGCATAAATGAATTTGCCGTGAGCTCTGGTTACTATTTTGAATCCAACTGATTTGCGTCTTCCATCGGCAAGTTTAGAGATTCCACCGAGTAGGTTTCTGCTTTAGTCCAGCTAATTTGCGTCTTCCATCGGCGAGTTTCTGATTTAGCTACTATGTGCCCAGCCATGTTCTTTGGCATACGCCCTACATCCATGTTTCTGTTCAGCTGTTCTAGGATAGATGCTATTTCCAGCTGAAGATTCACTGGCACAGTGTCCACATACGCTAGACATGGTAAAAATACTAAATTAATCCCAATCTATTTTCTACCGTAGTCGTCAAATTCTAAATATTGATGATCAGTGGGTGGCACCTAAATGTTAAAATCATCCACGATTTCTTAGCAGTTAAAAACGCCCCGGGGGGCCTCGCACTAATCATTGATATCGTAATCATATAAATTATCGCGCGTCGGCCCCAGGCAAAGTCTAAATGTTAAAATCATCAACGGCTTCTTGGCAGTTAAAAACACCCTCATGACCTCGCCCACTAATCATTGGTATCGTATATATCGTACAAATTATTTCGCGTCGGCCCTAGACAAAGTCTAAATGTTAAAATCATCCACGATTTCTTAGCAGTTAAAAACGCCCCCGGGGCCTAATCGATTCACAGCAAGTACCGACACCCATATGTTTTTATCCCCGCCACGGCGACAAGAGAATGAGAAAATGGATAGTCTTCCCGCCAGTTTTTTCTATTTTGCCCTGGAGTCAAAAAACTCACTGACTTTCATAAATATTCTATCGGAAAGATCTTTTTCAGATACATTTGTCGTATCTATTCTAATGAATCTCTCCCGATTATCTCTATATATTTGATCAAACCCTTCTCTAACCCTATTGTGAAATTCTAGATCCATATCTTCGAATCTATTCCTACCTCCATTCGCGCAAGCTCTACTGAGCCCCAGCTCTATATCCACATCCAATAGCAAAGTCAGATCCGGTTTAAAATCGCCAAGAACAATGTTCCTAACGGCATTTATTTGGCCCAGTGGGAGACCATGGCCAAAGCCCTGGTAGGCTAGACTGGAATCGAAATACCGATCTGACACCACCAGAGCTCCCCTATTTAGAGCTGGCTTTATTTTTTTCTCCGTGTGGACCCTCCGGGCGGCATAGATCAGAAGTAATTCCGTTATTCCGTCCCATCTATTGACATCTCCCCCCAGCACAAGACTCCTTATTTCTTCGGCGCCCTCACTGCCTCCAGGCTCCCTCGTCCAAACAGCCTCTAACCCACATTTATTCAGGCGTTCGACAAGCAGTTTAGATTGCGTAGTTTTTCCAGCACCCTCGCTTCCCTCGAAGGTTATAAACTTGCCGCCTAGTCTTTTTTCCATTTCATTTATCCAAAAATGTATCTATAAATTTTTAACAATCCTTCTAAACTCCTCCGCATGGGGCAGATAATAGATATTGTTCATTTCCTCTATCGAAAATGGACTCAAAAGTAGAACAAATTCTTCCTCTTCCATTTTCTCATTTTTTCTCTTCTCTATCATTTCCAGAGCCAGAACCACCGCTTCTCTGATATCCTTCAGCCTTCCCACCTCTAGGCCGTTGAATTCTCCAGTCCCTAGATCCATCACCTCAAACATATCTAAAAATAGAGAAAATTTTATATTGTCTCTGAAATTTTTAATTTGAATTGTCTCTTCACCTGTTCTACCATTTGTCACAAAGATTATACACACATTGCTGTATATTTCAAGGGGAGATTCCATAGAACCTCTAGAGTTGGCGCAGGCGTTGTTTATAAATAGAATATTGTTCCTACGTCCCAGACACTCCATCTTGCCCATCACCCCCCGGAAAAGCCTCAGACTGGCGGCCGCCGTCGATGGATCTAGGCCAAATTTTATTGCCGCTATGAACGATGCCAACACCGACAATTTGTTCATAGCGGTCTTGATCAACCCATCATTTGTCAAATCGTAGGATAGGTTGGAATCATAGTAATTGTATATGGTTTCATTGACGTAGGAATAGCCATTTTCCACCATTTTTTCTAGAGACAGAGGGACTAGGACAATTGTCCCATCATTTGACAATGGGCCGTTCCAGAGCTCTCGGAGAACATTATCATCTCCATTTACAATAGATATACCATTCACAGCCTGTTTTGCTAGAAATTTTTCGTTAGCTCTGACCCCATGGTTCTTTGATTCCGAATTGAAAATAGCAACAATGTCAAAATCCATGTTTTTAAGATATCTGATCCTCTGTTCGTCCAGATCCACCACGAAAATATTATCTCTTTCCAAATCCGGAGCGCCCTCGACTATTCCCCCATCCATCTCCGAGGCCAACATTACAGCACCCCGACTGGAGGATAGATACCAGGTTTGGAAAGGGGTGTTTTCAAAAATGCATCCCAGCGCCGCACTGACCACATCCCCATGGCCATCTCCGGCAATGGCAATAAATCTATTTTTGTAAAATATTGTTCTAATTATTTCGATATCTAGAAAAACTCTATCCTCTAGTTTTTCGATTTTTTCTCTAAGATGTTTCGGAAAACTACCTTCCTCTGAAAAGAGTTTTTGGCTCAGTACTATGTAGTCGACAGTTTCAAAGGGATAATTATCTATATCCTCTAGAGTTGCAAAGACATTAGCCTCTGGCTTCTGCTGCAAAGCATCACTTCTATCTCGATCCCAGATGGACACACTGTTACTGAAATTCGTCAAAATCTTTCCCAGCATCAGACCCATTCTGTCTATCCCCAGGATTACAATGGTTTTTCCACCACCCTTAATATTACTAATTGACACCTCGGCCCAACATATATTACACTCTGTCTATAAAATTGTCCAATTCTTCCAGCGAATAGAATCTGATAGCTATTGTGCCACTATGATTTTCTTCGTTGTAATTTATCCTACAGTCTAGATTTATTTTCCCAGCCAGTTGATCGGTTCTGGCCGCCATAGACTTCGCCAGAGGCACATTCAGTTTTCCTCTGAATTTTTGTGGTTTACTGCTGTTTTTCCTTAGAAGATTTTCTGTATCTCTGACCGATAGGTTTTCCTCTATAATTTTTTCTGCCATTTCCTCCGGAGATGCACAGCCCACCAGGGCCCTCGCATGGCCCATTTCCAGTTCGCCATTAATAATATGTTTCTGCACAGATTCTGGCAGTTGCAATAGTCTCAGCAGATTTGCGATATGACTTCTGCTCTTACCTATAACATCAGACAGATCCTGCTGACTATAGCCAAAGGATTCTATAAGATGTTTATAGGCAGCCGCCTCCTCTAGTGGATTAAGGTTTTTTCTCTGCACATTCTCAATGACACTGAGGCAAAAAAGTTCTTTCTGATCAAAATCCTTAATTATCACCGGTATAGTTTCTAGACCGGCCATTTTCGCAGCTCTATGCCTTCTTTCACCGGCGATTATTTCATACTTAGTTCCGAGGCGTCTCACAAGAATTGGCTGCAGAACACCGTATTTCTCTATAGATTTTGCTAGGCCCTCCAGCTCCTCCTCCTCGAAATTTCTCCGAGGCTGGGCATTGTTGGCCACTATGTCTCCCAGAGGAACTTCACCCCTGATGTTCACCAGAGAAAGATTTTTTTCGCCCAGCAGAGAGGATAAACCCCTTGCAAGTTTCTTATTTTGTCCCATTTCTATCCACCAGTTCCTCTATAAAATTAACATAGGCTATCGATCCAGCACAGTTTTTGTCGTAAATAATAGCCGGTATCCCAAAGGATGTCGATTCGGAAAGTTTCACATTTCTCGGTATAGCAGTTCTGTAAACTAAATCACCTAGACAGGAGCGAACATCGTTTTCAACCTGTTCCGTCAGTCTATTTCTTCTATCGTACATGGTTAGCAATATACCATCCACACACAGACCGCCATTGAAATTGGCCTTTATGCGCTCCGCTGTTTCCAACAGATGGCTCAACCCCTCCAGAGCAAAAAACTCGCACTGCAGAGGAATCAGCATTGAATTTGAAGTTGTGAGAGAATTTATAGTGAGTAGACCCAGAGAGGGCGGACAATCTATGAGAATATAGTCATAATTCCCTACAGTGCTTTCCAGTTTATCCCGAAGTACATATTCCCTTCTCTCCAACCCTATGGCCTCTATTTCAAAAGCAGCTAGATCCATATTGGACACAAGACCGTCGAGATTTTCCACCTTTGTTTTTCTGATGGATTCGTCAATCTGACTGTTGCCCATCAGAACATCATAAATTGTATTAAATCGCGCCTTTAGCTCTATGCCCAATCCAGAACTCATATTACCCTGGGGGTCCAGATCCACAGCTAATACCCTATTGCCTAGCACAGCAAGCCCACTGGCAACATTCAGCGCAGTTGTGGTTTTCCCAACTCCTCCCTTCTGATTCACAATGGATATTATTTTTGCCGTCATGGATATTTTTGTTTCACGTGAAACATCTGTTCCAGGTAACCATAGATGTACATACCTTCACTAAGATATACCCTATGGGAATTGCATTCAATGCCAACGGCGGAGAACAGACCCGATATAAAATTTGCTCTGCTCTTCCCCATTGAACCTATCCTACTTTTTAGATCCGCGCGTGCCTATATCGGCCCCTGTCTTCTGGTCAACATCTCTGTAGCTAAGCTTAGGTTTTCCCTTTTTGTCAAATCCCAGAACTTTCACCTTAATTTCTCTGTTTTCCGTCAAAATATCATCCACAAACGCCACTCTATAGTCTGCCAGTTCACTAATATGGACAAAGCCATCCACATTGTTCGGAAGCTGCACAAAGGCGCCAACATCGAGAATTTTAACGACCTTTCCGCTATAGATTCTTCCAATCTCTGGCTCAAATGTCAAACTCTCTATCATCCCTATAGCCATATTAGCGTTTTCATTCGAAGTGGCCATTATTCTTATGGTGCCATCATCTTTGATGTCTATGGTGGTTTTAGTTGTCTCGGTTATGTTTTTTATATTCTTACCCTGACTCCCTATGACGTCTTTAATTTTTTCTACAGGAACTTTTATAATTTTCATTCTTGGGGCAGAATCGGCCAATTCCTTTCTTGAACTTCCTATGGCATCTAACATTTTGTCTAGAATTTTTAATCTACCAACTTTCGCCTGCTCCAGAGCTACCTTCATTATATCTAGGGTTACGCCTCTGCATTTTATATCCATCTGCAGAGCTGTGATGGAATCCTTTGTGCCCGCCACTTTAAAGTCCATATCCCCAAGAAAATCCTCATCACCCATTATATCCGACAGAACTATGAAGTCGTCGCCCTCTTTGACTAGTCCCATGGCTATACCAGCCACCGGAGCCTTCATAGGGACTCCTCCGGCCATAAGGGCCATAGAACCAGCGCATACGGTGGCCATGGACGAAGAACCATTTGATTCCGTTATTTCGGACACAAGACGAATGGTGTAGGGGAATTCCTCGTTAGAGGCTCTTATGTTATTTAGCGCTCTCCAGGCCAATTTGCCGTGACCTATTTCTCTTCTGCCGGGGGAGCCAAGCTTACCACATTCACCAACCGAATAGGGTGGAAAATTATAGTGCAGCATAAAAGTTTCTCTGAAGAGATCCATTCCCACACCATCCACAATTTGTTCGTCATAGCTGGAACCCAGTGTGAGGGAACATAGTGCCTGAGTTTCCCCTCTGGTAAAAAGAGCTGAACCGTGCACCGCTGTTCTAGGGAGAATATCTATTTCTGTCTCAATGGGTCTAATTTGGTCTCGCTCTCTACCGTCAATTCGTTTTCCCGTTGTCAGTAATTTTTGCCGCACAATATTCTTCTCTAGGCGTTTGAATATGAACTCTATAGTGTTCTGCAGAGTTTCGCTGGATTCTCCGGGAGCAAACTTTTCCATAACTCTATCCTTTACATCCTCTAAAACAGAAACCCTACTCTGTTTAGCTGTTATTTGAAACGCCTGTACTAACTCTTCTCTGGCAAAATTGCTGATTTCTTCCTCCAATTTGGAGTTGTTCTCATCTGGGCCTTTGAGTTTTTCCACCGGAATCTCTGAAACTAGATCTTTTATAAGAGTTACGATCGGTTTTATAGCGTTGTGAGCAAACTGGACTGCCAACAACATTTCGGCCTCGGAAAGTTCTCTGACCTCCGACTCCACCATCAGAACGGAATCATCCGTACCAGCCACAACCAAATCCAACCTGCCCCCACTTTCAAACGGCCTCGAAGGGTTTAGGATAAATTCGCCATCTCTATAGCCAACCCTGGCAGCAGCCGTTGGTCCACTGAAATCAGCCCTAGACAGGGCCAATGCTGCAGAGGCAGCTACACTAGCGAGAATTTCCACCGGAAACTTTTCATCACAGGAAAGCAGCGTGCAAAACACATTCGTCTCATATCTATAGTTCGACGGGAAAAGTGGTCTTATCGGCCTATCAATTAGCCTCGATATTAGCACTTCGCGCTCACTGGGCTTAGTTTCTCTCTTTATAAAACCAGGTGGTATCTGTCCAGCCGCATAGAATCTTTCTATGTAGGAAACTGTCAGAGGCACGAAGTCTATGCCCGTAGTTTCTCTGGTAGCCGTTGTCACATTGGCCATCACCATTGTGTCGCCTACCCTGGCTATAACACTGCTCGCCTGTCTTCCTATCTTCCCAGTTTCCAAACTCAACAGAGTATTGCCCCAGGTAGTCTCTTTTTTTATAACATTAAACATCTAATTTTCCAAATTGTTTTTATCGTCCTCTAATTTATTTTTCTCAATGCCAGCTCGTTTCTTTTTAGAACCTCTGGATTCCAAACTTTCCATCAGCTTCCTGTACCTATCCGATGATTGCCTCTGTAAATACTTAAGTAATCTTTTTTTCCGGGCAACCAAAATCATTAGTCCATTCCTTGAGGAAAAATCTTTCATGTGAGTCTTCGCGTGCTCCGTCAGATTTTTTATTCTTTCGGTCAAAATTGCACACTGAACCTCCACAGATCCGGTATCGTTTTCACTAATAGCGAACTTCTCTATTAGATTTTTTTTCGTTTCTTTTGTAACACTAGCCATCTCTTACCTTTTGAGTTTATAAATAATAGGAGAAACCGCCTCAAAATGCAGTAACCTGTTTTTGAGCATATATTGCTAAAATAAAAAATCTAGTCCAAAAATTTATTTTATAATCACAAAATATCTGACACAAAAAGCATTAAAATTGGCTCCAGTGGGTAAAAAAACAAATTGGCGGATTAGAAATATAGGGAATTCGATAGATTAAATTTATACATTATTAAAAATAATTCCCCTATTTTTTGTGGAGGATATAAATGTGTCTTCCCCACATACATTTAGAAAAATTCATTCAATCTCTTCCATGGGTTTTATCTAGTGCTTCTCTAGGAGTTAGATAATTAAGTCCTCTAGGGTTAGATAGTCAAGTCCTCTAGAGGATCTATAGTTACCGTGTCTATAAACAAATTCCTTCGGTTTATTTCTAAATGCTCCAAAGGCTATCTGTTAGCTTTAATAGTTTATCATCTCTGTGAAATTCCTTTCTCATTATTCTATCACTTCTCTCTCATTTCTCCAGCTTTAGAATCTCCTCTTCGCTAAGACCTGTACATTCGACTATCACATCTAGAGGTAAACCTTTTTTTAGCATCGATAGGGCAATTATTTTTGCTCTGTCATATGCTCCCTTCTCCATACCCTTCTCCATACCAACCGTTATACCCTCTTCTCTGCCTTTCTTCATCCCCTTCTTTAAACCCTTCTCCATACCCTTCCCTGTGGCCACA